>DASXXQ010000274.1:0-10529 GCA_036502985.1 Buttiauxella sp. | reverse complement strand
GTATTTTATCTCCCGATTACACCTGCGCTTTGCCATCAAGCTGGCTTTTGCCCTTGTTTTGGCCTTGTTTGTTGGCTTCCATTTCCAGCTTGAAACTCCACGCTGGGCGGTACTGACTGCGGCGCTTGTCGCTGCAGGCCCCGCGTTTGCCGCTGGTGGCGAACCCTATTCAGGGGCTATCCGCTACCGTGGGATGCTGCGAATCGTCGGCACCTTTATTGGCTGTATTGCCGCATTAGTCATCATTACTTCATTGATTCGCGCACCTGTCGTCATGCTGCTGGTGTGCTGTATCTGGGCCGGTTTTTGTACCTGGATTTCCTCACTGGTAAAAGTTGAAAACTCCTACGCATGGGGGCTTTCTGGCTATACGGCACTGATTATCATCGTGACGGTTCAGGCTAATCCTCTTTTGACACCACAGTTTGCACTGGAGCGTTGTAGCGAAATCGTGATTGGTATTGTCTGCGCTATTCTTGCCGACTTGCTCTTTTCACCGCGCTCTATCAAACAAGAAATCGACAGAGAATTGGATAATCTGCTGGTGGATCAGTATCGGCTGATGCAGCGGTGTATTGCGCACGGGGATAAAGATGAAGTAGATAAAGCCTGGGCAGGCCTGGTGCGCCGCACTACTGCTCTTGATGGTATGCGTACCAACCTCAAAATTGAATCTTCGCGCTGGGTACGTGCTAACCGCCGTCTGACAGCCATTAACACGCTTTCTCTCACGCTTATCACCCAAGCTTGCGAAACGTTTCTGATTCAAAATACGCGCCCGGAATATGTCACACCTGAGTTTCGTCAGTTGTTTGAGATGCCAGTGGAAACAGCCGCTGATGTCCATAAACAGATGAAAGTCATCCGTAAAGTGATTTCCTTTGCTGGGGAGAAAAATACCCCCGTGACAATCAGTAGCTGGACGGGTGCTGTAACGCGTTATCTTTTGCTAAAACGTGGGGTGGTGAGCAATACCCGTATTAGCGCAGTCGAAGAAGAAGTGTTAACTCAGGAAGTCGTCATCAAGGTTCAGTCAGCCGAAGGCCATCACGCGATGATCAACTTCTGGCGCACTACGGTATCTTGTCTTCTCGGCAGCTTATTTTGGTTATGGACTGGCTGGACATCGGGCAGTGGTGCCATGGTGATGATCGCTGTTGTGACGTCTTTGGCGATGCGCTTACCAAATCCGCGCATGGTGTCACTCGACTTCTTATACGGAATGCTTGTTGCGTTGCCATTAGGGGCATTCTACTTTTTGGTGGTCATTCCCTCTACTCAGCAAAGTATCTTACTGCTGTGTATCAGCCTTGCCTTACTTGGTTTCTTTATTGGGATTGAAGTACAGAAACGACGCCTGGGTTCTATGGGCGCATTGGCTGGGACAATAAACGTTATCGTGCTGGATAACCCGATGACCTTTCATTTCAGCACTTTTCTGGACAGTGCTTTGGGGCAAATCGTCGGCTGTTTCCTGGCGATGATGGTAATACTGCTGATTCGCGATAATTCTAAAGAGCGCACCGGTCGTACTTTGCTGAACCAGTTCGTTTCGGCAGCGGTATCCGCATTGACCACCAATAATAACCGTCGTAAAGAGAACCATCTTCCGGCGCTTTATCAGCAGCTATTCTTACTGCTTAACATGTTCCCGGGGGATATTGATCGCTATCGTTTAGCGCTTACATTGATCATTGCGCACCAGCGACTCCGCGAAGCACCGATACCGGTAAACGACGATCTTTCTGCTTTCCACCGCAAGCTTCGCAATACGGCTGATAAAGTTATCTCAGCTTCCAGTGACGACAAACGGCGGCGTTATTTTGAACAGTTGCTGGAAGAACTTGAGATTTATCAGGAGAAACTCCGTATCTGGGAAGCTCCGCTTCAGGTCACTGAACCTGTGAAGCGTCTGGCGCATGTGTTGCATAAATACCAACACGCGCTGATAGATGCTTAACCCGAGCCGACGCCTTGCGTCGGCTTTTTTGTATCTATACTTACCAGATGCAAAATTCATAACGGGAGAAAATTATGACAAATCAGGCACTCGAGGACAGTGAGTTATTTAACACCGGCTATCTGGCGAATGGTGAATGGCGGAAACTCAATCAAACGTTTGATGTTCTCAATCCCGCCACTGGAGAGGTTGTCGCTAAAGTCGCAAAAGCAGGTAAAAAAGAAACCGAGGAAGCTATCGCTGCTGCCGCTAAAGCTTTTCCTGCCTGGCGTGCAAAAACCGCCAAAGAACGCTCAACCATTCTCTACCACTGGTTCCAGTTGATTATTGAGAATAAAACCTGGCTTGGCCGCTTGATGACAACCGAGCAAGGTAAACCGCTAAAAGAAGCTGAGGGTGAAGTCGAGTACGCCGCGAGTTTTATCCAATGGTTTGCTGAGCAGGCCAAACGGGCAAACGGTGAAATTATTCCGGCGGCAAAACCCGGTTCGCGCATCCTCGCAACGCGTGAACCTATAGGTGTTGTAGCTGCCATTACGCCGTGGAATTTCCCGATGGCAATGCTGACACGTAAGCTCGGCCCGGCACTTGCTGCGGGTTGTACGGGGGTTATCAAGCCCGCGAATAACACACCGCTTTCGGCCTTTGCTTTGTTAGCGCTGGCGAAAAAGGCGGGCGTCCCGGATGGTGTGTTAAATGCCGTTGCAGGGAACACGCAAGAAATTAGTGACGCAATCATGGCAAGCCATGAGGTTCGCAAAATTTCTTTCACCGGTTCAACAGCCGTTGGCAAAACGCTGGTGCGCAATGCGGCGGAAACGATGAAGAAAGTATCGATGGAACTCGGCGGTAATGCGCCCTACATCGTATTTGATGATGCCGACATCGATGAAGCCGTGAAAGGGGCTGTCGCCAACAAATTCCGTAACGCAGGCCAGGTTTGTGTCAGCGTAAACCGTTTCTTTATTCAGGAAGGCGTTTATGACCAATTCGTCAACAAACTGGCCGATGCGGTTAAAGCGCTAAAAGTGGGGAACGGTCTGGAAGACGGCGTCGTCATCGGGCCACTAATTGAAAAATCGGCAGTCGATAAAGTGCGTGAGCATGTGGAAGATGCCCTGGCAAAAGGCGGCACAGCACTGGTCGGGGGTAAGAGCCACGCGTTAGGTGGCAACTTCTGGCAGCCAACGGTTATTGTTGATGCCAGTGACGATATGAAACTGGCACAGGAAGAAACCTTTGGCCCGTTGGCCGCTTGTTTCAGTTTCAAAACAGAAGAAGAAGTGATTGAACGGGCTAATAATACGCCATTTGGTTTGGCTGCTTACTTCTATACTCAAAATCTAACGCGTGTGTTCCGCGTTTCGCAGGCGCTCGAAAGCGGGATGATTGGAATTAACGAATGTGCCGTGTCGACTGAACTCGGGCCGTTTGGCGGAGTGAAAGAGTCCGGGCTTGGTCGGGAAGGTTCCGTGTTGGGCCTTGATGAGTTTCTGGAAGTTAAAACCCTGCACATTGGCGGGTTATAGAGCTCGAAAGATGATGCTAGTTCTGGTTAAGGTGGCAATAAATGAAGAAATACACCTTTGATTTTAGTCAGATAGAAGATCAGCCGGGATTCTATCGCCACTTTATCCAGGCGTTTCGGCTTGAGAAAAAACAGGTTCACGATCTCGATAGTTTATGGGATGTCGTCGTCGGGGGGATTTTACCGCTCCCGGTGGAAATTGAATTTGTTCATCTGCCTGAAATGCAAAGGCGGCGGTATGGAGCACTCATCCTGTTGTTTGATGAGGCGGAAGAAGAGTTAGAAGGGCAACTGCGTTTTAACGTGCGTGGCTAACCACTATTTTCAGACATAAAAAAGCCCCCAGAGAGCGGGGGCAAAGTCGTCAGATTTGTTGACGACGAGGGTTTATTTATACAGTTCAGCGGTGGCATGCCAGGTATCGCCACTACGTGCTTCGGTAATACGATATGCCGATGCACCTTCTTTGGTCGCTTTCTGTGATAATTCCTGACGCATATCCATTGGCGCGCTGCCTACCTGACTAACTGAAATACTGCCCATGGATTGCATGTTTTCAGCCTGTTCGCTGTTTACCTGATGAGCGGCCGCATTAGCGCCGAAAGAGATAACGGAAAAAAGGCTCAGTGCTGCGATAGTTAATTTGGTTTTCATGATGTCTACTCCTCAAGTTTTTGTTCAACGACCGGAAGGGCTTTAGCTACATTTATTGTTCTTGGGGCCGTCGTTTTAATTTTGTGATGTATTGCTGCTACTTATGGCAATCGGGGCTGTTATTTATACAGTTCCGCAGTGGCATGCCATTGGTCGCCAGTACGTGCCTCGATGATACGGTAAGAAGAAGCACCTTGTTCTTCAGCTTTTTTATTAAGCATCTGATGCATATCCATTGGCGCGCTACCAACCTGGCTTACTGAGATTGAACCCATAGGTTGCAGGCCTTGAGCCTGTTCTGTGTTGATAGAAGTGGCTGCGAAAGCACCAAATGACAGCATTGAAAGCAGGCTAGCGGCTACAACTGTTGATTTCATGTTCATAATTTTTACCTCGTCGTATTCTTTTATTGGGGTCTTCGTTTCGTGACCCTCATCACAAAATCAAGTATACACTAATAACCTTGAAAATTAATACCACGCTAATTATTCTCTATGAAACTTTACAATAACAGAAGCTTCCCTTATTTCGTAAAGTTATTAAAATTGATCTTTTATTGCTATTTTTATGTTAAATATAAGTAAAAACAATGATTTGGATGACTTTGACTTTTTGTGCGATACATCACATAACTGGCTGATGAACGAAACGTTTACGCACGGATGAAGGCTGAGAGTGGAATTCAACACAGGAATAAAGGAAGAGAAGACATGGTCAGGGAGAGGTGATTCCCGCCGCTCTGAAACGGCGGGAACAATATTGCTGGATGCTTAAAGTTCTTGTTCGAACAGCACCAGAATCGCTTCATATAACTCTTTTACAGTGAAGTTTTTCGCCGGTGTAGTGAAGATAGTGTCATCCCCGGCAATGGTGCCAAGAATCCCTTCTGCTTTACCTAAAGAATCCAGCAGGCGAGCAATTAACTGTGCAGCACCTGGGCTTGTGTGAATAACGACTACAGCATCGTTGTAATCAATATCCAATACCAGATTCTTCAAAGGGCTTGAAGTCGTAGGCACGCCAAGCTCTGCGGGTAAACAGTAAACCATTTCCATTTTAGCGTTGCGGGTACGCACTGCGCCAAACTTCGTTAGCATACGAGAGACTTTGGATTGATTGATATTTTCGAAACCTTCGTTTTGCAAAGCATGAACAATCTCGCCTTGAGAACTGAATTTCTCTTCTTTCAATAATGCTTTGAATGCTTTAACTAATTCTTCTTGTTTTGAGGAAATACGCATATAACACCCATTTACAGGTCAACGAAGATAACATTATTATGCATTTAAATGAATTTTTATGCAAACGACTGGCTGGGTGTAAGCCTGAAATAATGTTATGAAAGAGGCGAATTTTATCAAATTTTGTTATCAAGAAACATGCCTTCGTCACGACTCTAAAATAAGTTGGTAAGTAAACTAAATGTTATCAAAATGATGTTGTTTTGCTGCGTAGGGAGGGGTAATGTAACCGCCTGTTGATGTGACAACATCAGGTTGTGACCGGGCGCTAAGGCGTCGTTTCCACCCGGCGAGTAAATGCAGCAGTAACGTTTCAGGATTGCGTAACCTCGCAATCCTAAAGCGGGAAGATTGTAATTACCCCTTCTCTGGATTATGGTCGCCACCGCATGGAGTTACGGCACGTATTTGCTAACCATAATAAGGAGTTTAGGATGAAAGTTGCAGTCCTCGGCGCAGCGGGCGGAATTGGCCAGGCGCTTGCCCTTCTACTCAAGACCCAACTGCCTTCAGGTTCAGAACTCTCCCTGTATGATATTGCACCGGTAACACCTGGTGTTGCAGTCGATCTGAGTCATATCCCTACTGATGTGAAAATCAAAGGTTTCTGCGGTGAAGATGCAAAACCTGCGCTGGTTGGTGCAGATGTCGTGCTGATTTCTGCTGGCGTGGCACGTAAACCAGGTATGGACCGTTCAGACCTGTTTAACGTCAACGCAGGCATCGTGAAAAACCTGGTACAACAGATTGCTCAAACTTGCCCGAAAGCCTGTATCGGTATTATCACAAACCCTGTGAATACCACCGTAGCTATCGCTGCGGAAGTGCTGAAGAAAGCAGGTGTGTACGATAAAAACAAACTGTTTGGCGTGACTACGCTGGATATCATCCGCTCCAACACCTTTGTTGCGGAACTGAAAGGCAAACAGCCGACTGAGATTGAAGTCCCTGTGATTGGCGGCCACTCTGGCGTGACCATTCTTCCATTGCTGTCTCAGATCCCTGGCGTAAGCTTCACTGAGCAAGAAGTTGCTGATTTAACGAAGCGTATCCAAAACGCAGGTACTGAAGTTGTAGAAGCAAAAGCCGGTGGCGGGTCTGCAACCCTGTCAATGGGCCAGGCTGCTGCACGCTTTGGTCTGTCTCTGGTTCGTGCGCTGCAAGGCGAAAGCAATGTCGTGGAATGCGCGTATGTTGAAGGGGATGGCGAGCACGCTCGTTTCTTCTCTCAACCTTTGCTGCTGGGCAAAAACGGCATTGCAGAGCACAAATCCTACGGCAAGCTGAGTGCATTTGAGCACCAGGCGCTGGAAGGTATGCTGGATACGCTGAAGAAAGATATTACCCTTGGCGAAGAGTTTGTTAACAAATAAACCCTGCGTTTAAGAGATAAAAAAACCGGAATTTTGTTTCCGGTTTTTTTTCGCCTGCTATTTATCAGTTAGTGGCGGGATATTCCTGAATAGTCACTTGCAACGTCAACTTCTTCTCATCGCGCATGACTTCAACTGGAATAACTGAGCCTGGGCGAATTTCAGCAACCTGGTCCATCGTTTCCAGAGCCGAAATTGCCGGTTTATGGTTCACCGACACAATCACGTCGTTAACCAGCAGGCCTGCTTTTGCTGCCGGGCCGTCGGGAGAAACTTCGTTGACGATAATTCCTTGAATCTGATCAATGCCGGTTGCAGGGCCATGCAATGGTGTTATCTCACGCCCGCCAATGCCAATGTAGCCACGAATTACCCGGCCATCACGGATAAGTTTATCCATTATTTTGGTGGAGAGCTGAGTGGGTATCGCAAAGCCGATACCTTCCGGCGTTTCACCATCGTTACTCTTATCAAATGACAACGTGTTGATGCCCATTAGCTCGCCTAGCGAGTTAACCAGCGCACCACCTGAGTTGCCGTGGTTGATTGAGGCGTCTGTTTGCAAGAACGACTGGCGACCTGAAGGGCTAAGGCCGATACGACCCGTGGCGCTGATTATCCCCTGAGTAATGGTCTGACCGAGGTTATACGGGTTACCAATTGCCATGACGATATCGCCAATATGCGGTACACGCTTGTTATTGATAGGGATAACAGGAAGGTTAGTTGCGTTGATTTTTAGAACCGCCAGGTCGGTAAGGCTATCCGAACCGACCAGGAGCGCTTCAAATACACGGCCATCCTGAAGGGCAACGATAATCTGCTCGGCATCATTAATGACGTGTTTGTTGGTAATGATGTAGCCACGTTCGTCCATGATGACGCCGGAACCGAGGGTGCGGATTTCAAGTTGGTTATGGGAATTATTACCCACACTGCGGTTATAGACGTTTACCACAGCAGGCGCAGCTCGTCGCACCGAAGAGTTGTAGCTCAGAGGTGTTTCATCGGCACTGTCAAACTTCGAGGGCGCTAATGGGACGATTTTCTGGCGCAATGTTGGTAATGCTACCAATAACAATCCAGCCACAATCAGGCCAATCACCGCCGAACGTAATATCTTCAGAAACATGAATTTGAGTTAGTTAATGATAAACCGGACGAAGAATAGCATGAGTTAATCGGACATCGTACTGAGATGTCCGATTACTGAGCAGATTAGCGCAATAACAGATAGATACTTTCTTCACCGCGCACAATATGTAGTGCAATCACGTCTGGTTTGCTTTCAAGCACCTTACGCATCTCGGCAATACTAGAAACTCGGTCACGGTTTACACCAATGATAACGTCGTCTTTATGTAATCCAACTTGTGCGGCTGGCGTGCCTTTTTCAACACTGTCTAGCTTGATGCCTTTGGTACCATCTTTCAGTTGGCCGTCACTTAACGTCGCACCCTGCAAGGCTGGTGTGACCAGTTCTGCATTAGCTGATGAGGCAGTGCTTTTATCCAGCGTTACACTCACTTCCAATGGTTTCCCATCACGCAGCAAGCCCAGTTTCACCACTGTTCCAGGCTCAGTTGTGGCGATTTTTGCTCGAAGCTCAGCAAAACTGCTAATGTTTTTGCCGTTCAGACTGGTAATCACATCACCTGCTTTGACGCCGGCTTTGGCGGAGCCAGATTGCGGCAGGACTTCGCTGACGAACGCGCCGCGTTGGGTAGTCAGATTGAAGGCTTTCGCAATATCAGCACTCATTTCAGTGCCTTTAATGCCCAGCAATCCGCGTTTGATCTCGCCAAACTCCATCAACTGTTTAGCCAGGGTTTGCGCCATATTACTTGGGATGGCAAAACCGATACCGACGCTGCCGCCGCTTGGTGCGAGAATCGCGGTATTAATACCGATGAGTTCACCATTCAGGTTCAACAATGCGCCACCGGAATTACCACGGTTAATAGAAGCATCTGTCTGGATAAAGTTTTCCAGCCCTTCCAGGTTAAGGCCGCTACGACCTAACGCCGAAACGATACCTGAAGTCGCTGTTTGCCCAAGGCCGAACGGGTTCCCGACGGCAACAGCAAAATCACCAACGCGTAGTTTGTCTGAGTCAGCAATAGCGATTTGCGTCAGGCCGCTGGCATTCTGGATTTGAATCAGCGCGATGTCACTTTGGTCATCACCACCAATTAATTTGGCATCAAACTCACGCCCATCATTAAGCTGTACGCTGATTTTCTCAGCGTGATTAATGACGTGGTTATTGGTCAGAACATAGCCTTTCTCTGCATTAATAATCACACCTGAGCCCAAGCCTTCAAACGGTTGGGCTTCTGATGGCGGCATGTCATCACCAAAAAACTTTTTAAATTCCTCAGGGACTTTCTGGCCAGGTGCTGCAGCTGTCCCTTCAACCTGAACACTCACCACAGCAGGTAATACTTTTTCCAGCATTGGTGCAAGGCTTGGCAAGGCTGGCTGGCCCGGGATTTGTGCAGGTAACGATGCATACACCTGCGATGCAACACCGAACGTTAGTCCGACACTTAACGCTAAGGCACTCAACAACAGTGTTTGTTTCTTCATTGATGGCTTGCTCTCGTGACCTGGAAAAAGGAAAACCCGTCTACCCATATCTTTTAAACAGCAGCAGTGTTGGCTGCTTTTTTGAAATCTGAAGGGTATATATAACACGCCGATGTTATTGAAATATCAGCCGGGTAACAATGTTGTTATAGAGTGAAGAAATATTACTAAATGATAGCTGCGCGTGAGAGAGATTGGGGTACAAAAGCTGTACCCCAGAAAAATATTCTAGATTTGTGATTAGTCGCGTTTTGCGCGCTCGGTACGCAGCAAACCGGATGCGCCATCAGAGTAGTCACGCGGCATTTGTACCGGTGCCTGATCGTTGCTGGCTTCTGATTCAGCGAGGCGGTTACGGAATGGGTTCGCTTCTGCAGACATTTCAGGCAACAGGCTGCTGGAGCTTTTTGCCATATGTTGATAAAGCTGGCGATAATCATGAGCCATGTTATCCAGCAATTCCGCGCTACGGGCAAAATGACTGACTAACTCTTCACGATACTCTTCGAGTTCTGCTTTGTTTTTCTCAATTTCATACTGCATAGCCTGCTGCTGACGCAGCTTGCGGTTGCCAAAACGCATTGCAACTGCACCAACGATGATGCCAACAACTAACCCAATTAGCGCATATTCCCAGGTCATGAACTTCTCCCGTTGTCTTGTGTTTCCGTAGGGTAATGTAGCCACTATAACCGTTAACCTAAGAGAAGTGGAATCCTGACGCAGCATCGCTTAGGGTAGAACGGCCTTTTTTTCGACAACCGTCCTTTTTTGAGTATCAAGTAAACGGCAATCCGATTTTTAAGGGAATACCATAATACCATGCAAAATCTCTCTCCTGCATCGCGCTACCAACAAGCTCTGGTCGAAGGCAGCTATCAACCTGATGATGTTCAGCGTGAGGCCGTACAGCGGCTGGATGCTATCTGGCAGGCATTGAGCAACCCATCGACTGCTGACAAAACGAATACGGGTTTCTTAGGTAAGCTTTTTGGGAAACGCAGTGTCTCGCAAAATCAGGAACCCGTCCGCGGGCTCTATATGTGGGGCGGAGTAGGGCGAGGAAAAACCTGGCTAATGGACATGTTTTTTCAGAGTCTACCTGGCGAACGTAAGCTGCGGCTGCACTTTCACCGATTCATGCTGCGAGTCCACGAAGAATTGGCAGAGCTGCAAGGGCAAAC
>DASXXQ010000273.1:0-4828 GCA_036502985.1 Buttiauxella sp. | reverse complement strand
CGCGGGGAGAACAGCTACACGTTCTTGCGCTCTATGGTTTGCTCGCCCCAGAACAGCGAATCTTTATCGGTCTTTTCAAATGCCAACGTCAGCACCTCGTCGTTGCCATCTTCCCAAATTTTCTCCGCCATTTTTTCATCGTATTTAGCCACTTCAAAAATAGCCTCTGCGATTTCAGGAGAGGTGTTACGTAAACTCGCCCATTCACCTACGTGATGAGCTTTTGATTGTTGATTCTGCATGGCTCCTCCAGACGTTACTGACTAAGTTTGATGGCAAGTCTTGCCACATGCTCGCCTTGATAGCGAGCAATGGACAGCTCTTCCTGACTTGGCTGACGTGAACCATCGGCACCGGCAATCGTGGTGGCACCATAAGGTGTCCCGCCACGAACCTGAGACACATCAAACAATTCTTGCGCGGCGTAGCCGATGGGGACAATCACCATTCCGTGGTGAGCAAGCGTGGTCCATGTCGATGAGATAGTGTGTTCCTGGCCGCCGCCGGTACCTGTTGAACTGAACACGCTGGCAAGCTTGCCGTGCAAACCGCCTGATGCCCATAGGCCGCCGGTTTGGTCAAGGAAGGTACGCATCTGGCCCGCCATATTGCCAAAGCGGGTGGGCGTGCCAAAAATAATGGCGTCGTAATCGGCAAGCTCTTGCGGTGTGGCTTGCGGGGTATTCTGAGTTTTACCCCCGGCTTTTAAGAAAGCTTCACCTGACATAGTTTCCGGGACTCGTTTCACCGTTACTTCTACGCCATCGACTTTCTGTGCACCTTCTGCCACAGCGCGTGCCATGGTTTCGATGTGTCCATACATTGAGTAATAAAGCACCAGAACTTTAGCCATTTCGCTCACTCCTTACCATTGTCGCAGCGTATTGCTGCACTCCTCTAAAGATATGTGCTGTGGCTCAGAGTGCAAATGAGACGGCATTTTCATTGATTGAGATTAAATTTTCCCACGCCCAATGAAAATGTCGCATTACGTCACATTTTCACCAGGTGACTATTTCATCAAAAATAAGAATATCTTATGGATTAAGCGGCAAAAAAATCACCCGTTCTGCTGATTACATGTTGCAAGATATTACGATTCACTGGTCAATTACCCTGACTGCACTAAGCTTAGTTCCACGCGGCAACATCTGTTTAAGCCGCCAGGTGAAAGAATTCTCTTTGACTGAATGCAATATGATGACTTAACTATTTCACCAATCTGGAGGTTAGAAATGGCAAACCATCGTGGTGGGTCAGGTAATTTCGCTGAAGACCGTGAAAGGGCATCAGAAGCAGGTCGTAAAGGTGGCCAACATAGCGGCGGGAACTTCAAAAATGACCCGCAGCGCGCTTCAGAAGCGGGCCAAAAAGGGGGCAAAAATAGTCATGGCAAAGGCAGTAGTAAGTAACTCGCATGGCTAACCCCAGCCGCCGGTTTTTACCGGCGGTTTTATTTTATCTCTCCCATTGAAGTCACTGGCGCGAGGTCGCACTATATTCGGCTTGCTTATCTCGTCCTGGTACTTCCATGTCTGCCTTATTGCGCCGTTATCAATTCTCCGTAAAACCACAGGAAGCGCTCCTGATCCTCATCACCATGTTCTGGGGTGGGACATTCCTGGCTGTGCAATATGCGATGACCATGAGCGGGCCATTCTTTTTTGTGGGTTTACGTTTTGCAACCGCTGCACTGGCTGTGGGGTTGCTGTCGTTAAAATCGCTACGTGGCCTGACCTGGCTTGAAGTAAAAGCAGGCGTATTTATCGGTGTTTCTATCGCTATCGGCTACAGCATGCAGACCTGGGGATTGCAAAGCATACCCAGCAGCAAATCGGCATTTATCACCGCAATGTATGTGCCGCTGGTGCCGGTTCTGCAATGGATTTGCCTGGGGAGAATGCCGGGTATTATGTCGTGGGTTGGTGTGGTGCTGGCATTTATTGGCCTTATCTTTCTTGCAGGCCCGGACGGAACATCGTTAACCCTTGGCGCAGGCGAAATCATTACGCTTATCAGCGCACTGGCAATTGCTGCCGAAATTATTTTGATTAGCGCCTGGGCGGGCAAAGTCGATATAAAACGCGTCACCGTTGTGCAACTGGCTACTGCCTCGGTTGTGGCTTTTGCGACCATGATCCCGGCCGGAGAAGGTGTGCCCACGTTTACCCCCGGCTTGCTGGTTATTGCTCTTGGTCTCGGGATTTTTAGCGCGATTATTCAGGTCACGATGAACTGGGCGCAACGCAGCGTATCGCCCACGCGCGCCACGGTGATTTATACCGGCGAACCGGTATGGGCCGGAATTTTCGGGCGCCTGGCGGGGGAGCGTTTACCGATGCTGGCACTGTTAGGTGGCGCATTAATCGTGCTGGGGGTTTTGGTTAGCGAGTTAAAACTAAAGCGTAAGAAAAAGGCACCATTGCTGGTGCCCGAAGAAAGAAAGAGTTAATCCTGATGGACTACCGAGCTGTCGCTAATGACGACCGGGCGGCGGCTCAAAATGGCATTGAGAATAATTGCGCCAAAAGTCGCCGTCCCAATCCCCCCGAGCGTGAAGCCACCGAGCGATAAAGCAAAATCACCCGCACCTAACACCAGCGTGACCGCCACCATAATCAGGTTGCCGTTCTGGCTTAAATCAACGTGATGCTGTACCCAGATTCGCGCACCGGCTACGGCAATTAAACCAAATACCACAATAGATGCACCGCCGATAACCGGTGCCGGAATCGTGTGAATCAATGCACCAAATTTTGGTGAGAAGCCTAAGAGCATAGCGATACCGGAGGCCGCGACAAAGACCAGCGTTGAGTAGACTTTTGTCACCGCCATCACGCCGATATTCTCAGCATAGGTAGTCACACCGCTGCCGCCAACTGAGCCTGAAAGCATGGTCGCAAGTCCATCCCCCACAAACGCTTTGCCAATGTATGGGTCCATGTTTTTACCGGTCATCCCCGCCACGGCTTTTAAATGGCCGAGGTTTTCTGCCACCAGAATGACGGCTACAGGGGCGATTAACATCATTGCTTGCACGTTAAACGTCGGCGTGGTGATTAGCGGTACGCCAAACCATGCTGCCGCACTGATAAGCGAGAAATCAACCGGCTTTCCGAAGCCAAATCCGTTGGCCAGAACCGCATAAATAGCGCAGGCGAGAATTAAGCCAATCAGAATCAGCAGACGCTGAATCATTCCGCGGGTAAACACT
The DNA here is from genome assembly GCA_036502985.1 of Buttiauxella sp. Classification (GTDB taxonomy): domain Bacteria; phylum Pseudomonadota; class Gammaproteobacteria; order Enterobacterales; family Enterobacteriaceae; genus Buttiauxella. The sequence continues at coordinate 1,614 of DASXXQ010000273.1, read as the reverse complement.
GCAACCAGCCCGATACACAGCACGGTCATGACCGCCATCCAGCTATCAAAACTGCTGGCGGAAACGCCGCGAACCGCAATCGGTGCCAGATTCAGGCCGATTGCCATCACCACAGCACCCGTGACCACGGGTGGCATTAAGCGCTCAATCCAGCGTGTTCCGGCCTTCATCACCACAAAACCAATTAATGTATACACCAGACCACAGGCGATAATGCCACCGAGAGCCACGCTCAGATGCGGGTTCAGTCCTTGCCCGTTAAAACCGGTAACTGCAATCACCACCCCAACAAACGCCGCACTCGAGCCCAGGTAACTTGGCACTCGCCCGCCTGTGACCAGGAAGAACAGCAGAGTGCCGATACCCGACATCAATATCGATAAATTGGGATCAAGCCCCATCAGCAGTGGCATCAACACTGTCGCGCCAAACATCGCCACCGCATGCTGAACGCCCATCACCAGAGTCTGCCCAAGCGGCAGGGTTTCATCCGGTGCAATGACACCACCTTCCGTTATCGCAGATTTTTTACGCCATTGTGGAAACCAGGTATTCGCCATATTTATCTCCAGCAGGTCACGTTTCGGCTAGCAGGCAGGCCGCATCAGTTGGTGGTAGCCACGGTCAAACCACACCAGGCCATGGGTATCGTCGTTACGTTCAAGGGCGACTAATTCACAAAATAAAATGTCATGGGTGCCGACGCTGACTACCTGGCTAATTCGGCAGTCGAACGACACAATCGCACCTTCCAGTTGAGGGCAACCCGTTATGCCATGACGCCAACGCGCGGCACTGAAGCGTTCGGTCATCGCAGTTTTGCCACCAAACAAATTGGAAAGCGCTTCGTGCCCAGCAGCTAAAGTGTTGACACATAGCGCCTGGTTACGACTGAATATCGGCCACACGGAAGCACTCCGGTTGAGACATACCAGCAGTGTCGGCGGCTCATCTGTCACGCTACAAACGGCTGATGCGGTAAATCCGGCACGTCCGGCGGGGCCATCGGTGGTCACGATGTTTACCGCAGCACCGAGGCATGACATCGCATCGCGGAAGGTTTGTTTTTCTATCATGTTTACTCCTCAGGCCAGGCCGCAGGCATCATCAAACGCTAAACGTGGCAAGCGTGAATGGGTCTTTAGCGGATTGCCATATCCGATGTTTATCAGCAAATTACTTTTCCAGCCGCTGGCGGAGAAAAATTCCGCATCGACTTTTTCACGCTCAAAACCAGACATCGGCCCGGTGTCTAAACCCAGCGCCCGACAGGCGGAAATCAGATACGCCGCCTGCATCGAACTGTTGCGAAAGGCCGTTTCTTCCGCCAGTTGTGGGCTTGAGGTAAACCATGCGCGGGCGTCGGCGTAGGGGAAAAGCGTCGGCAATTGCTCAAAGAAAGCCGGATCCCACGCCACGATAGCGGTAATCGGGGCGCTCATGGTTTTCTCGACGTTGCCTGCTGAAAGGGCTGGTTTGAGCCGCGCTTTACCCTCTACACTCCTGACAAACATAAAGCGTGCGGGCGAGCAGTTGGCGGATGTCGGGCCAAGGCGCAGCAGGTGATAAATCTCGGCAAGCTGCGCATCACTTACCGGCCTATCCAGCCATGCG
>DASXXQ010000272.1:0-4021 GCA_036502985.1 Buttiauxella sp. | reverse complement strand
CCTGGCGCTGGGTTTTGCCGACGAAGTTACTCCATCCCTTCAGGCTATGGCCTGTATTCAGTCAAAACGTATTGAGGAATTCGAGAAGATGCCACGCACAATCCGCAACATGATCACCCCACCACGCAATACCGTGCCGCGTGAGCCGCTGCAAAATACCCCTGCGCAGACAACCAATGCGCCGGAAAACATCAACGAAACTGAAATTCGCCAGCAAGTGCTGACCGAGCAGAAAGCGCGTGTAAACGGTATTAAAGACTTGTTTGCCATGTTCGGTGGTAAGCATCTGGAGTTGCAGGAACAGTGTGTTTCTGATGTTGAATGCTCCATCGCACAAGCCAAAGATAAGCTGCTGATTGAACTGGGCAAGAGCGCGACGCCCTCAAATAAAACGACGCAGACCCAGGCACATATTTATGCTGGCAATGGTAATTTTGTCGGTGATGGTATTCGCCAGGCACTGATGGCGCGTGCAGGTTATGAAGACATGCAGCGTGATAATATCTACAACGGCACAACCATGCGTGAGATGGCTCGTATGTCGCTGACAGAGCGCGGTATCGGCGTTGCTGCCTATAACCCGATGCAGATGATCGGTTTCTCACTCACGCACAGCACGTCCGATTTCGGTAACATTCTGCTTGATGTGGCGAATAAATCCCTGCTGCAGGGTTGGGAGGAAGCGAATGAATCCTTCGAACTGTGGACTAAAAAAGGCCAGTTGTCTGACTTTAAAACGGCGCATCGTGTAGGCCTGGGCGGTTTCCCGTCTCTGCGTCAGGTACGTGAAGGGGCGGAATATAAATACATCACCACGGGCGATAAAGGCGAAACCATCGCGCTGGCTACCTACGGTGAAATCTTCTCCGTCACCCGCCAGGCGATCATCAATGATGATCTGAATCAGCTGACCGATGTGCCAATGAAAATGGGGCGTGCGGCCAAAGCGACTATTGGTGATTTGGTGTATCTGGTTCTGACCAGCAATGCGAAGTTATCTGACGGTAAAGCGATGTTCCATGCTGACCACAAGAACCTCTCATCCGGCGCCATCTCGGTCAGCAGCCTGGACGATGCACGTAAACTGATGCGTCTGCAGAAAGAAGGCGAACGTTCCCTGAATATTCGACCGGCCTTTATGCTGGTGCCGGTGGCGCTGGAAACCACCGCGAACCAGACCATCAAGTCTGCCAGCGTGAAGGGGGCAGACATCAACGCGGGGATTATGAATCCGGTGCAGAACTTTGCCGAGGTGATTGCCGAAGCGCGCCTGGATGAAAACGATCCGTTTGCCTGGTATCTGGCGGCTGCAAAAGGGACAGACACCATTGAGGTGGCCTACCTGAACGGGGTGGACGCGCCATATATTGACCAGCAGGAAGGGTTTACGACCGATGGTATTGCCACCAAAGTGCGCATCGATGCTGGTGTGGCACCACTGGATCATCGTGGACTGGTGAAATCTACCGGCAAATAACGCGACTCACTTTGCTTCAACCGAACGCCCGTCAGGGCTTTTTTTATGCCTGCAATCCGGCACTGTTGTGCCGGAAAGGGGAAATGATGACCACACCTTTTGAGCAACTGAGCGCCCGCATGGACAAGGTGACGGCGGAGCGCATGTCGAAACAGGCTGTCATTGAGGGCGAAACGTATCAGGTGGTGGAAGAAACCCAGTCCCTTGAGATGGCTGCGCTGAATGGTGAGGGGATTGTCCTGGTGGTGTTTTCCGATACCTATATACCTCGCCGTCAGCATGCCGTGACCTGGAAAGGCCAGGAGTATGTGGTAACGGAGCACCGGCGTTTTAACGGTAAACCGCTGATACGTATTGAGTGAGGTCATATATGAAATCATCACCCGATATTCTTCGAACCATTCTGAGTGGCACCCCGGGCGCACTGGAAAGCATCACGGCGCAGACGCTGAATAAAATGGCCGGTTCAGCGGCAAGAAGAGCCGTGGCCTCGGTGGCGAAGGCGCAAGAACTTCCCGTGAAACCTGTCGGACGGCGTGTGCGGTTGATCAAAGCGACAGCAGCAAAACCCCGCGCGGTGCTCCTGATTAATGCCCGTGATATGCCGGCCATCCGCAGTGGTAAACCCCGGGCCGTAAAGGCGGGCAGGCGGGGCATCGGGGGAACAAGAGCCGGAAAGAAATTTTATCCCGGCGGGTTCGTACAAAACATCATGTATGGCCCACAAATTCTGGAGCGTACCGGGGAAAAGAAAAAAGTCTGGAAAAACGGAAAGCAAAAGGAAGTGGATAAGCTCCGCGTTATCAAAATTTCCCTCGCGGGTCCCTTGCGAACGGCTTTCCTGGATGAGGTGAAAAAAAGCGACAGCGCCGCTGAAATCAGCAATGCCATTAAAACCAAATTTAGTTGGGGGTTCTGAATGAATCAACACCGCGCTATCCGGCAGGCCGTGATGGCCTGTCTTAAGTCACAGGATCCGGGAGAGGAGATTGTGACCTGGTTTGATGGTCGTCCGGGTTTTCTGGATGTGAACGACCTGCCTGCGGTTGCCGTGTATCTGTCGGATGCGCAGTACACCGGTGACTATCTCGATGGCAACAACTGGAGCGCCACGCTCCATATTGAAGTGTTTCTGAAAGCCATGCAGCCAGATGGTGCGCTCGACGACCAGGTGGAAAATGTTGTTCTTCCCGCCATGGACACCGCCGGCACACTGGGCGGGCTGCTTGAATCCATCACCCCGCAGGGGTACGAATACCAGCGCGACGACCAGGCGATGACCTGGGGATCGGCGGATGTGACCTATCTTCTGCGCTACGACATGTGAGAAAAATATGCCACAACAAAATGCAGCACAGGTAAAAACGAAAGGCGCGAGCACCTCATTCTGGTTGTACACCGGCGCGGGCGATCCCTTTGCGGCTGCCCTGACGGATACGGAATGGTCACGTTCAGCAGGCGTGAAAACGCTGCAACTGGGTGAGCTGACGGCGCAGACGCAGGATGACAGCTATCTCGACGATCCGGATGCGGACTGGGAGAGCAAATCTCAGGGCGTGAAATCTGCCGGTGAAACCTCCATTACACTGGCCTGGAAACCCGGCGAAACGGGCCAACAAAAACTGCTTGAGCTGTTCTACAGCGGTGATGTGCAGGCTTATAAAATCAAGTATCCCAACGGCACCGTGGATGTGTTCCGCGCCATTATTACCGGTTTTGGTAAGTCGGTCACCGCGAACGAGACCATCACCCGGGCCGTGAAATTCACCAATATCGGCAAACCGTCTCTGGCTGAAGATACCCGCACGCCGGTAGTGGCCGTAACGGGTGTCACGCTGACACCACCGACGGCGAGTGTGGCGGTGGGGGCTTCTGCTGATATCACCCTTGCCGTACTGCCTGCGGGCGCGACCGATGCCACCTTCCGCGTGGCCAGCGCAGATCCGGCGACGGTAACGGTTGTGCTCAGTGGTAACAAAGTGACCGTGAAAGGTGTTAAAGCGGGCAAGGTGGACATTGTGGCCATGAGCAATGACGGGGGATTTGTGGGCGTCAGTACCATCACGGTGGCATAACTTCTGCCTTTTACTTTCAGCCACACACCGGTGTGGCTTTTTTATATCAGGATGAAACATGAATCTGAAAAAAGAGCAGTTTGATGCACAGGAATTGTCAGAACTCTCCGCTCTCCAGCGCGTGGAGTACCTGGAATTTCTGGTGAAACTTGAAGGTGGGGCAACCCCGGAAGCGACCAGCCCGTTGGCGATTGCCGCAGGCAACGGACGTAAAACGGTGATGGGCAATGCCTGGCTGGTTTCGCGCGCCCTCTGGCATGCGGCGCCTGACGCGGATGTTGACAAACTGATGCATCAGACATTGCAAACCTGGCCTGCGGACGCCCTTTCGGCGGCGGCTTACCGGGTGCTGGTCCTCAGTGGCCTGGTTGCTGATGAAGGCCAGCCTCATGCGGGAAATGACACGCCTGTGGAGCCCTTGTCGCCGGAAAAGTCCTGAGTGAGGCGCGGCGTTTTGCGATGCGACTGG
>DASXXQ010000271.1:0-18263 GCA_036502985.1 Buttiauxella sp. | reverse complement strand
AGACCGCCGGTTGCACGCGGAGAATGATTAGACATAGTGAAAAATCCCCTGAGATTTTTATGATTACGTTGGTATACGTGGTGGACAACCCACTGCCAATTAAACGTCAGATCCCTGTGCTGCGTTTGTGACAAAAAAGGGCGTCACAAAAAAAGCAAACGTTTAACTCCGCGTATACAAACTGGGTGTCAAAATTAAGGCAAACGATTATCCGGCCTTATTACATCGATTTTCAACCGAACTTTGCCGCTTTTTACCGAAAAAAGCGTTAGCTGGTTAAATTATCGCCACCTCATGCGCAAACGTTATCGTCGATGCGCAATTTAGCAACAATGATGCAAGATACTGGTAATGATTTTGTCTGGCTCATAGGATTTTTCGATATCAAAACGACTTTCGTAAATAACTCGATTCGCATCGCGGCGGCAAGGGAGCAAATCCCAGGGAGCTTACATCAGTAAGTGGCCTGGCTAACTGAAGGTAGCGCAACAAAGCGGCGAATTGATGAATGGCGGATATTAAGGGATTTCGAATGGCCCACCTTGCTGAATCGCGCGTTGCCAGGCCGGGCGCATTTGTACTTTATTGGCCCAATTCCTGAGATTCGGTAAATCATTGATGCCACCGCGAGCGAGCAAAGCAATAACGGGGAAACTCATCTGAATATCGGCACCACTAAATGATTGCCCGGCAAACCACGGATTTTTTTGTAGCGAATCTTCGAGGTAACGCGCATGAGTCAAAATCTGCTTATTCAGATAGGCTTTTTGCACGCCCTGCCCCAGTAAATTCCCCACCGGGCGCAACAACCATGGAACCGGCGCTTTACCCAGGCTACCAAATACCAGTTTCATCATTAATAGCGGCATCAGCGAACCTTCGGCGTAATGCAGCCAAAAGCGATAACGCAGCTTTTCTTCACTGGAAATCGGTTTTAAGCGGCTTTCGGGATCATAGGTTTCTTGCAGGTATTCAATAATCGCCCCCGATTCTGCGAGGATGTTTCCATTATCTTCCACCACCGGTGACTTCCCCAACGGATGCACCGCTTTTAGTGACTCGGGGGCCAGCATGGTTGATTCGCGTTGATAGCGAACAATCTGGTACGGCACCTGGAGTTCTTCAAGCATCCATAAAATACGCTGTGAGCGGGAGTTGTTGAGATGATGAACGATAAGCATGAGTTAACCTTCTGTTTAGCAAGATGAGTTAACTATAGGCATATGTGGGAAGAGTGAAGTATTAGAATTGTTCAAAAAACATGCAAATTAGCCTTGAAACCTGGCAAAGTGGATCTACAATTAAATTGTCAGTGCAATCCGGAACCTCCTGAGAACGTGTGATTGAGGGACGCTGATGTCGGGGGAAACCCTCCTTGCGAAAAGCGGGATAGATCGAAAGACAAAGACCGGGAATAAACTAAAGCGCCGATGTTGGGCGCTTTAGTTTTGCATCTCTTTCCATTTTTAATCTTCTAAAAGACGTGCCCCCGTCCCCTCTTCACCTAACTTATCACCCGGGTTTCGCAACGGGCAATCAGCACCGGACAAACAACCGCAACCGATGCAACCATCTAATTCATCCCGCAATGCCGTTAACGTATGAATGCGTCGTTCCAGTTCTTCACGCCATTGGGACGACATCTTTTTCCAGTCATTTTTATTTATTTTGTGTCCGTCAGGCAGCACGCCAAACTCTTCGCCAATGGTCGCCAGTGGAATACCGATGCGCTGCGCGATTTTAATGATGGCGACATTACGCAGAACATCACGCGTGTAACGCCGTTGATTCCCGCTATTACGTACGCTTTTAATCAGCCCTTTGCTTTCATAAAAGTGCAACGCAGAAACAGCTACGCCGCTTCGCCTGGCGACGTCTCCCGGACTCAGTAAAGATTTAAAGCGCGGCGATTTCTTTTCCATAATGCTCTTTACCTCAAGTTAACTTGAGGAATTATACTCGCTGCCAACAGAACCTGCTATATCAGTAGCATTCGAGTTACAGGTAGGCGGCAAGGGAGTGAATCCCCAGGAGCTTACTTAAGTAAGTGACTGGGGTGAAGGAGTGCAGCCAACATCCCTGTGGCTTGAAGGCTACAGATATAATCAACAACCAGGCTTGAGGATGGCTTATGGCACATCAGGATATTATTCACACATTGACTGAATGGATTGACGATCACATTGATCAGCCGCTGAACATTGACGTTGTGGCAAAAAAATCAGGTTATTCAAAATGGTATCTTCAGCGGATGTTCCGTACCGTACAGCGCCAGACATTGGGTGAATACATCCGACAGCGCCGTCTGCTAATGGCAGCCAAAGAACTCCGCGACACACAGCGGCCCATTTTTGATATCGCGATGGACTACGGTTACGTTTCACAGCAGACTTTTTCGCGCGTTTTCCGCCGTGAATTTGACCGCACGCCGACGGATTACCGCCATCACGCTTGACGGTATTTGAACAGTATTGCTGCCTGAAAACTTGTTACACGGGTCAGAAAGTGCGCCACAGAACTGGCGATTAAAAGAACAAATGTGATATAGTTCACAAATCCTGTGAGACAGGATTTTTCTTACATTTTCTGTACCCACTCATTCCCCTGACGGTCCCTGAACTGTATCTGTCGCGCCTTGTGTCGCGCGTAACCGTTGAGCGTGATGAGTTATGCAATCGAGGAACAGTTTTCATGGCGGCAATCACTACCAGCGTTTTGCTTATGCGCTGGCCCTTAGTCAGTGCGGTTTTGATGTTTTTAGCCAGCACATTGAATATTCAATTTCGAAAATCTGACTACACATTTTTAGCGGTCATTAGCAGTATTCTGGGTATCGCTGCATCTTTGTGGTTTGCGACCGGTTTGTTAGGGCTGACCCTGGCCGATTTCCCGGTCATTTGGACATCGTTCAAAGACATTATGCTTGAAATCATGAGCCATACTCCGCCTGAATGGCCGATGGTAATGACCTGATTTAGTGAGATGAGAAAAGATAAAAGGCCTCTGTGTAATACGAGGCCTTTGTTGTTTTTATCGCTTACCGCTTCCCTTCCTGCGCATTCACTGTACTTTGCCTGAATACCAACTCGGCTTTAGCCCGACTGCCCGGTGGCCCATCATTATTAGCGATTTTTTCCAGCATTAACTGACAGGCTTCTTGTGCAAGCCGCTTCTCGTTTTGCCGCATCGACCAAATATTGTTGGCGAGGAAGCTGAGCATAATATTGTCATCAAAAGTGCCAATATTAATTTCGTGAGGAATATAGCCATACCGCTCACGCAGAACGCCTAACGCGCCCTGTAAAATCGGCAGTGATGAGGCAATAAAATGTTGTGGCCAGCGATGATGGATGTCGATGTAGTCCGCCATCATTTTCTCGCCGTCACTCAACTGGTTATGCCCGGCACTGCTGATGTATTCAGGTGTAAGTTTGATACCGTGCTGCTCCATTGCGGCACGGTATCCTGTTAAACGGTCAACAATAGAAGGTGATTGCGGGTCACCGACAAAAAATTGAATCGGTGCCAGGGTGTGATTCAGCATGGCATCTGTCAGTCGATAGCCGCTATCTATGTTGTCCGTCACCACGCAACATGTCCCTTCCACACCAAAATCCCGGTCCAGAAACACGAGCGGCTTCTGGCAATTTTTCAGGTAATGAGCCTGACTTGCCGCATTCGTCGACACCACAAAAATCCCATCGACGTTGCGATTTTCCAGCGATTTAACCAGCAAATGTTCATAGGCAGTGTCGTTATTGGTACAGCTAATCATCAGCTGATAACCCTGTTCACGGCAGCGTGCTTCCAGTACTTCGGCCAGTGCGGAAAAGAAAGGGTTCGACAAGCGCGGGATGACCAGGCCGAAGGTATCCGTTTTATTAAGCTTCAGGCTCCGCGCAGCAAGATTAATGGTATAGCTATGTTTTTTAACGTAACTATTGATTCTTTCCTGGGTCTTTTCGCTGATGCGATATTTCTGCGCATTGCCATTCAAAACGGCACGAACCGTTGTGATAGAGACGCCAAGATCCATGGCGATTTGCTCAATTGTCTTTGCCAATCTAACTCTTCCTTAGCTGATTTGTTTACGCCATAAGGCTTTTAAACGTGGACCAAAAATGGGTAGCAACAGCGTCAGTATTGCGATACCTAAAAATACCGCACAGACCGGACGCGTCAGAAATATCATCGGGTCTCCTTCGGAGATAACCAGCGTGCGGCGGAAATTAGATTCGGCCATTGGCCCAAGAATAATCCCGATAACGATGGGCGACATCGAAAAGTCCAGTTTGATGAGGATGTAAGCCGCAAGGCCTGAGCCCATCATGACAAACACATCGGTCATATCGTGGTTAACCGAATAAGCACCGACGGAACACAGGACAAAAATAATCGGTACTAACACGCGGCGCGGCACACTCATCACTTTGGCGAACAAGCGCATTCCCATGAAACCCATGATGCCCATGAAAATATTGGCAGCAAACAGGCCGATGAAAATGGAGTTAACTTCAACCGGATGGTCGGTGAATAACTGCGGACCGAGGGCTAATCCCTGCACCATAAATGCGCCCATGATAATGGCCGTCGCACCATCGCCTGGAATACCGAGCGTCATCAGCGGCACCATCGCGCCACCGGCAACAGAGTTCGCACCGGCTTCTGGAGCGGAAACCCCTTCAGGTGAGCCGTGGCCAAATTCTTCCGGGTGTTTCGACCAGCGCTTGGCTTCGTTATAGGCAATGAACGAGGCAATATCGCCACCGGTTCCAGGAATGGCACCAATGCCTGTGCCAATAACCGACGAACGAATATAAGTTGGCAATACGCGTTTAATGTCAGACCAGGTTGGCAATATGCGATCAATTTTACTTTTAGTTTGACGCACAATTCCCGCCAGGCGTTCGCGATGGTCTTCCTCGAGACTTAATAAACCCTGAGAGAAAGCAAACAACCCGACCAGCACAGGAATAAATGAAATCCCACCCATCAAATAAATAGAATCAAAGGTAAAACGCATGCCGCTGGTCATTGGGTCCAGACCGATGGTGGCAATAAACAGGCCGAGCACACCGCCCATTAAACCTTTAATAATCGACTGTGACGAAACGCTGGTAATAATACTGATGCCGAATATCGCGAGTGCAAAATATTCTGCTGATGAAAACCCGGTGGCAACTTTGGCAAGCAACGGAGCAATTAACACCAGCGCGATGGTGCTGAACACGCCGCCAAACATAGAGGCCAGTGTGGACAACCCTAATGCGCGGCCTGCTTCGCCTTTCTTCGCCATTGGGTAGCCATCCAGTACAGTGGCAGCCGATGCCGGTGTACCAGGAGTGCTTATCAAAATTGCCGTAATTGAACCGCCGTAAACTGCACCACAATATACGCCCAGCAACATAAGAATACCGGTCATTCCCTGGAAGGAATACGTTAGCGGTAGCAGTAAAGCGATACCCATATTCACCGTTAAACCGGGCAGCGCACCGATGATTATCCCCGCAAGAACGCCCAGCAAAATCATGCCCGTCGTTTCTAAGCTGAATACGATCATCAGGGCATCAAGAATTTCGTTCATCATGACCTCTTATTACCTATTCGGAAAATATCGATTCAGGCAACGGTGAATTAAAGACAACCTCAAATGAGAAATAAATACACAGGACAATCAGGGCGGTAGTCACAGCTAAAAATAGCGGCCGGCGTTCTCCCATTACCCACATAATGGTGGGAATTAAAATGAGCGATGAAGCAATAAACCCAGCGTAACAAAGCGCAACCGCATAGATAATCATCAAAACGGTGACACCATAGGCTTTACGAACCGGAAATGAGCTGAGATCGGCTTTCTCGTTTTCGGCCCCCGCATGAGTGCGTTGCAAATAGACGCTAACCCACTGGATAGCGCCTAAACCAATAAACAACCAGGCAAGGCAATAAGGCCAGAAACGCTCGCCTAATATCCCGTTTTCATCAAACATCGGCATATTGCGCGAGAAAAATATAATCGCTATCCCCAGAACCAGAGAGAACATCCCAACAAAAATATTCTGCATGCGCATTGTCGAATCTCCCTCCTGCCGTAAAACGGCAGGAGCTTCCAGATGGATTGGTTACTGTTTCTTGGTTTCGGCAATCAATGCGCCGTACATTGCGTCATCTTCTTTCATCATGTTGTATGCATCGTCACCAGTAATCACAACCGGCATAATGCCTTGTTTCTTCAATGCTTCCTGGTAAGCCGGTGTTTTCACCACTTCGGTGAAGGTATCAACTAATTGCTTTTTAATGTTGTCGTCAACTTTCGCCGTCGTTGCCAGAACAGCCCACGCGCGCATTTTGACGTTTACATCCAGATTCAGCGCTTCTTTGAATGTCGGAACGTCCGGGAATAATGGGAAACGTTTTTCATCCATTACGCCGAGCACTTTTAAAATACCGGCATCCACCTGCGATTTAACGGAACCCGGTGTGGTTAATACTGCATCAATATGTTCACCAACCAGTGCAGCAATAGAAGGGCCAGTCCCTTCGTTATAAGGAATACGGTTAAATTTAGTACCGGTGATTTTTTCGATATTTATCGTCGCGAGATCGTAAATCGCGCCCATGCCTGAGTTACCCACTTTGATTTTGCCAGGGTTTGCTTTAGCGGCATCAATAAATTCTTGCAGTGTGTTATACGGCGATTTGGCATTCACGACGACGGCAACAGGATCGGCAATGGTCGTGACAATCGGGGTAAAATCTTTATAGGTGACAGGCGATTTTCCCTGGTGCGGGAACATGGCTAACTCGACGGTCGTCATCACCAGTTTGTAGCCATCCGGACGCGCTTTAGCAACTTCCAGCAGACCAGTAATTCCATTGCCCGCAGGCTTATTTACCGGGACCAGCATGGTGCCGGACGGCATTTTGTCACGCGTAAACTCAATGACTGTGCGTGCAGAAGTATCAGTGCCCCCACCCGGATTTTTTGGGATGACGACATCAATATTCTTCTTTGGGTAAGTCAGCGTTTGCTCGGCATGTACCGCGCCAAATGGCAGCAGCATGAGTAGGGCACATAACAGGTTCTTGTTCATAGGGCGCTCCGTTGTTTTTATTTATTGTGGGTAATTTGTTGGTAAACGATGTTTGTTCGATTAAATGTCCAGGTCAGATGTAAAACGTCCCCTTCGGCAATAATGGCTGGATAGGAAAATTCACCCTTGCTGTGTTCCAGAGCCCAGGGTTGCGACCACGTAGCGCCATTATCTTGCGATTCCAGCAAGGCAATCGGATAACGGCGTCCCCAGTTTCCCTCAATGGGATTACACGCCAGAACCAGCGTTCCGCAGGCCAGACGCACCACATCAATTCCACTGTTGTTATTGGGAAGCGCAGTGGCCCAGGCGGTGGACCAGCTACGGCCATAATCAACAGAATCAGTACGATAGATCTTTCCACGCGTGCTGCGTAGCAACGCGTGAATATTTCCCGGTTGCGATTCCCACAACGTGGGCTGAATCACACCATCCCAGGCGAACACTTGCTGCATGTCGCATTCCCAAAGGGCATTTTCTTTGAGTCCTTGCCAGACATTATCTTCGGCCGCCTGAACAGGTTGCTGGTGCTCAAAAGGAATATCGACTTTGAACCAGGTCTGCCCATTATCGGCACTTAAGTCGACAAACGCATCCCAGTGTTGCTCATCTTCTGTAGAACCCGGCGCTAACCACTCACCATTGCTCATCACCAGAATTTTATTTTTTACCGGGCCACGCGGCAGTTCATCACCGTGGTTTAACGAATACGGTTCGCCCCAACTCACGCCGCCATCGAGTGAAACCGCCACTCGCGTAGTCCAGCTGTGAACGTCCGGCCCGACTTTATAAAACAGCCACATTGTCCCTTGTTGGTAATGCAGCACGGGGTTCCAGTGCGCAACCCCGGGCTCCGCCATTACCCGCCGCGCGGGGTGCCATTCACCGTTTTCCGAACGCGAAAGCCAAATAGCGGTATCGCCGCTTCCCTCTTTAGCGCCGGCAAAAAATGCCACCAGCACGGTATTTTGTTCCGGCAACACCACAAGCGTAGAGGCGTGGCATTGCGCAAAATCCGTTTGCGAATCAGGCAGTAAAAACTGGCGGCTTTTTTGGGTAAAAGGCATTGGCTATCTCCTTATATCGCCAGTGTTTTCTGGATATCGAGCCCCAATTGCACCATGCTGTCAATCGCCTGTGGGAAGAAGGTTTCCCGATAGCCCTCACTGCTGCGTACCCTGCAAATATCGGTCGAGAAATTGCCAATTTGCTGCTGGAAAAACTTGGCGCAAATCGGGTAATCCAGGTTTTCTACCAACGCAGCAGTGGAAAGATAGTCGGCCAGGCGTTGCGCTTTTTCCGGCTGGTTTTGGAAATTTTCATATAGCCAGACATACAGCTCGGGATGGAAGTTTGCCATCACACCGCTATAGGCCTTGCACCCTGCCTGCAATGACGCCAGCAACGTTTGGCTGTTGGCATTAGCCAAATGTAGGCGACTGCCTTTGGTCAGTTCCAGACGGCGTTTTATCATTGGCAAGCTGCAACAGGTGTCTTTGATAAACGTATAGCGACCGCTTTGCGCACACCATGCAACAGTGTCTTCACTCAACAGGCGCTTGTATGGGAACGGGCATTCATAGATACCGAGATCCACATGTTTTGGCACTTCTGCGGTCAGACGTTGTAGATTTTCCAGCGCCAACACGTCACTTTCACCAGCCAGAGCCAGACGGTTACTGATGAGGATCACCGCATCAACACCGGTATCAGCCATCTTAATTAACTGCTCACGCTGGTGATTAAATGCGTTAGCTGTATGGCCCGATGCCACAACTGGCACACGCCCATTCACGCTCTTCACCACAAACTTCACCAGTTCGAGGGACTCTTCATCGCTGAGGAAAAACATTTCGCTCGACTGGCAGTCGGCAAATAAGCCGTGTACACCCGCAGACAGATACCACTCGATTAAGCGTTCCAGCGACGCCCAGTCGATCTCTTTTTGCCCGGTGAATGGCGTTAACATTACCGGCCAAATACCACGGTACTTTTGTTCGTTCATCAACTCGTCCTCTTACAACAACCGACTCGCGTCGCCCGCAACCTGCACCCGAATGCCCTGGGTCAGAGACTGAGCAACAAAGGCCTGCAATACCGTTTGCAGTTCGCTTTCTGGAACATAAGCAATCGTCAGATGGTTACTTTGGTGCCCAGCCATCAGGTCGTCGCGTCCAACACCATCAAGCGTTGCGTTCAGCAACGGCCATTCGTAGCACGTTGCACGTCGACGGCGTTCGAACTCGTCAGCAGGTAATTCCACTGCATGCCCGGTGCCAATATGCATGATGACATCGCACCCTTCGTAGTGCGCTCGCGCCCAGATAAAGCGCCCGGCTTTACCCTGCCCGCTGATGGTTGAGCCGCCGTACGGGAAGTACATCGCAGGCTGGCGATAACCCGTCGCACCAGCGATTCCTCCTTTGAGATGTTCGAACGGCACGGCACCAGAAATTTCCAGATCCCAATAGAAGACGCCCTGATATTCACTGCCCCAACGGATGTCGTGCAGCGTGGTTTCCGCTGGCAGAGAAAATGATGTTAATAAGCGCCACAGCATGGTTTGCGGAATGGCTGTGCCCATGTCCACTTCGTTAATGCAAGGAATTGGCTGCCCGGCGCAGATGATATTCCCTTGTTCATCAGGGATTGGGAATCGTTCAGTTGAGCCAATGGCACCCTCGGCAAAATCAGAGGCAGCACAGCTATCTTTCAGACCTTGCTGATACTGCACACCAACTGCAGACAGACCAAAACGCTGCACAAAGCGCGCCATCGCAATCATCATTGCGCACTGTTCTTTGACCTGTTCGCGGGTCAGTTCTTCACGGCCATTTTCTCCAAACTGGAACGCCATACCGCGTTGTTGATACCAGGCGAGGCACTCTTCGCGCAGTGCGTCCGGCACTTTTGCCATTTCAACCAAAAGCGCTGACTGAGACAGCGATTCGATAGGCATCCCGATATTCACCATTGCTTGCTGCGGGAATACGCCGTTAATCATTCCCATACAGAAGGTGTCAAACAGACCAAGGATCTCTTTGTTTTTCAGGATAAACTCACCCGCCTTACGCCCCATTCCACCCGCAGCAGTCGCCATCACCGGGTGTGTTGGTGAAACATCTTGCAGGTAGCCTGTAGAGTGCTGTACCGAGCCATAACGCAGCCAGGTTTGCAGGCCATCAAGGAACAGTTCGTCATCAAAATTTTCTGACCACAGCCGCGAGTAGGATTTACCGAGGCTGGTCAGCGAGCCTGCGAGACACAGCATCCCTACCAGACCTGGCCATGTACCATCAAAGTTTGCCAGCAGTAGAACCGGCCCTTTGTGATGAACCAGCGAAGGGGCGATGTGATGTGAGTATTGCCAGGCAGTGAGCAACACAATAACCGGAGCGTTTTCGTCAATTTGCGCAAACAGCGAGCTCCCCTGGCGCTGGCTGCTAATAAATCCGTGTCCGCGTTCTTCATCAATTGGGTGAGCACGTTTCATGCTGTAACCCAGAGTGCTTAACGCATCCTGCAATTTTTCTTCGTATTTTTGCTGTACCGGCCAACAGGCAAGATTCGCTGATTCGCGTAAGTCAGCGTTGGTCACCATCAGGATTTCATTTTTACCCGCGGTTATTTTTTGAGACACAGAAGGCAGAATTTGTGTAATCACTTTCTTATTCCTTTATATGTAATTAATTAGCCACGAGGTATTGCTGCATAACAGCCTGATAGTGTTGTTGATCCTGGTACATTTGCAGGTACACCTGATATTTCGCATCGTGGAATGCGCGGTGCGCGTGGTCCGGTTCAATGGTTTTATTGAGTCTGGCCATTGCTCTGGCCGCAGCAGAAAAATTGCTGAATGCCTTACAAGCAACCGCGCCGTTGAGTGCAGCGCCCAGCGTGACGGCATCTTCTTCTTCGACAAGGTGAATACCGCGCCCGGTGGCGTTGGCATATTCCCGTAACCAGAGCGGATTTTTGCTCGCTCCGCCGCACAGTGTTATCGAGTCGATTCGCTGCCCGTTTTGTTCCATGGTGTCGATGATGTGACGGGTGCCATAAGCAATGGCTTGCAGCGTAGCGAGATACAAACGCGCCAGTGCGGATTGCCCTTTTTCAAGCGTTAACCCAGCGGCCATGCCTTTGGCGCGGGCATCCGAGCGTGGTGAACGGTTGCCGTGATGATCGGCCAGAATATGCAGTTGATGCGTGGGGTATTTTTCAGTTTCTTCGAGTTTGGCAACCCATTGGTTGAGGATTTGATAGACGCTGCACCCTAATGCTGCCGCTTCGCCTTTCAGCGCAGGCCACGCGTCGTTTTGCATAATAGTCCAGTCAACCAATGCCCCAGCCGCACTTTGCCCGCCTTCGTTCAGCCACCAACCTGGATACATCGCCGCAAAATAGGGGCCCCAAACGCCGGGTACTGATTTAGGTTCTGGGCTAACAATCATGTGGCAGTTGGATGTCCCGCTGATGATGGCAAGGTTTGCCTCCGGAGCGGCTGCAACTAATGCCAGACCACCGGCATGGGCATCGATCAAACCGCTGGGGACCACCACATTAGTGGTCAAACCCAGCTGTGCCGCCACATCGGTGCGCAAAGTGCCGACGGGCTGCCCAACATGAATAATATCTTTCGGTATTTTGTTAATTAAATCCGTTAGTTCTACTGACTCAAGCAAACTCTGACTGAAGCGTGCTTCATGTGCCAGATAGTTCCACTTGCAGGTCAGTGTGCAAACACCCGCCGCATCCACACCAGTGGCACGCCACACCAGATAATCTGCTAAATCAAAAAAGCGCGAAATGGATGCGTAACGATCAGGATAGTGTTTTTTCAGCCAGAGAATTTTGGGTAATTCCATCTCAATGCTGACCTGCCCACCGACATATTGCAGTGCCGAATCATTCGTTTCGTTGATACGTTGAGTTTCTTCGCCTGCGCGGTGATCCATCCACATAACAATGTCGTGATCAGCATCGCCTTCTTCACCAACCGCGACGGGCTGGCCACGGTCACCGACCGCCACTAATGAGCAAGTCGCATCGAAGCCAATGGCAGCCACTTGCTGGGGTTGAATACCTGCAAGGCTTACCGCCTCGCGCACTGTGGTGCAAACCTGCTGCCAGATATCGCTGGAAGATTGTTCTACTCGGTTAGGCGGGTAGTGAAACTGTTGAATTGGGCGAACAGAAAACGCCAGACGGGTGCCTTCCATTGTAAAAATGCCCGCTCTGACACTTGCGGAACCTACATCAACGCCAACAAATAACTTAGTCATTTTTTGCTCTCATCGGCTACTGCGTCGAGAAAGCATATTGATTAAGTGAATAGTTAAACACAACCACACACTGTTTATTTTGTGATCAACTCGACATGATTAAAAAACCCTCAAATGAAGACCAATAGTTATTTATTTGTTTTTATTATGTTTTATTGAGGTTGTTTTTTGTTCGTATTTTACTGCGTCGTGACAGCTCTATGTCTGCCTCGAAGAGAAAATGAGCACCGATGCAGAATATTTATTCCTGAACGGTGCTCAGCTTAATAATGAGTAAGATTACGTTCCGGAATAAATATCAAAACTAAAGTATTTATCCGCGAGTTTCTTATAGGTTCCATCGGCAATAATCTGGCTTATTGCACCATTAAGCGCTTCGCGTAGTTCGGTATCGTCTTTTCTCAAACCAATTGCCGCACCGGCACCAAACAGTTCTGGGTCCTGTAATGCGCCGCCAATCATGGCAAAATCTTTACCCTGGGGTTTATTCAGGAAACTGTATTCCGCCATCACGCCAGAAAGCACAGCCCCATCAATGCGTCCGGATTCCAAATCCTGAACAACTAAATCAGCGCCCTGATAAGCAACAACATTCACGCCTGCATTACGCCAGTTTTTATTAGCATATGTTTCCTGAGCAGAGCCTTGTTCGACGCCAATCGTTTTGCCTTTTAACTGCTCAAGTTCCGGTTTAATGCTGGTATTTTTATGTGCCACCAGGAATACCGGACCATTATAAATTTTATCGGTAAACGCAATTTGTTGTTTACGTTTTTCCGTCATGTACATACCAGAAAGAATGGCATCAAACTTTCTCGCTTGTAGCGCCGGAATAATGGCATCAAAATTATTTTCTACCCACACGCATTTAGCCTGTAGTTTCTCACAAATTGCATTACCTAAATCGATGTCAAAGCCCACAACTTTACCCGCTGCATCTTTTGACTCAAATGGCGCGAAAGTGGGATCAACACCAAAACGGATCTCTTTAATCGTATTAGCGAATGTTGACGCTGTCGCCAACAGAGCAATTAATGGCAGAATATATTTCTTCATAGTAGCTCCAGTGTATTAGCGACAATAAGCTTGGACTAAGCGGGAAAAGAATGATGCACCGGTAGAAATAATGTCATCATTAAAGTCGTAGCCTGGGTTATGGATCATGCAGCCGCCTTTAGCGCCTCTTTCCCCATTCCCTAATAAGAAATAGCTGCCCGGTCTTTCTTGTAGCATGAAGGCGAAATCTTCACTGCCCGTCGACGGAAGCACTTTATCGAGAACCGCATCTTTACCGAAAAATTCAATAGCCAATTCTTTGGCAAATGCCGTTTGTTCTTCATTGTTAATCAGGACCGGGTAGGAGTCATAGACGTCCATTTCACAGCTTGCACCAAAGCTTTTTGTCGTAAGGTCCGCGAGCTCTCGAATTCTTTTAATTAATAGATCACGTATTTCTGGCTTCATGGCGCGTACCGTTAATTCCATTACGGCGCTGTCTGGAATCACGTTGGATGCAATACCTGCATTGAACGTTCCTACGGTAACAATCGCCGTTTCACCCGGCGTGACATTACGGGAGACAATAGTTTGCAGCGCAGTAATTAATGCCGCTCCCGTAACAATCGGATCAACCGTATTTTGTGGATACGCACCATGGCCGCCATAACCTTTAATGGTTATTTTCACGGTATCTGCCGAGGCCATGAAATTACCCGCATAAAACCCTAATTTTCCAACAGGTAATCCGGGCATGTTATGCAGACCAAAAATACGATCGCATGGGAAGCGCTCAAATAACCCATCTTTAATCATTAAATCCGCACCGCCGATAGCCTCTTCAGCTGGCTGGAAAATGAGATGAACCGAGCCATTAAACTCACAGGCATTTGAGGCAATATACTTCGCTGCCGCTAATAAGATGGTCGTGTGCCCGTCATGGCCGCAAGCGTGCATTTTCCCGGGCGCGGTGCTGGCCCAGGGTAAATTCGTTTCTTCTAAAATGGGTAGTGCATCCATGTCGGCACGCAGGCCAATAGATTTATTCGAGTTGCCTTTTTTCAAAGAACCCACAACACCTGTAGTGCCAATTCCCCGTGTAACGTTATATCCCCAGCCTTCTAGTTGTTTCGCGACTAAGTCGCTGGTTTTAAACTCCTCCAGACTTAACTCAGGGTTGGCGTGTAAATAATGACGTATTGCAATCATCTCATCTTCTGATGCTTTTATTTCTGGAATAACTAAATCCGTCATACTGTTCTCCGGTGGAGTGTTATGTGTGTGTGCACAAATTAACTTATCTGGATAACGTTTTTATGCAAGCAGGATTTCTTATGATGAGATGAAATACATTCATATTGTTAATCAGAAGGTAATTTTATTTTTATTTGCTTTATATAATAAAAAACCCCGCAAAAGCGGGGCTTGTGATAATTCCATGTGGCGGATATCGGCGTCGATATCAGCGTCGATATCAGAATGGAATATCGTCGTCAAAATCCATCGGTGGTTCATTATTAGACGGAGCCGGTGCGCTCTGCTGAGGACGCGCCTGTTGTGGTGCGCCACCGCCGCTGAACTGGTTGCCGCCCTGTGGCTGCTGAGGTTGACCCCAACCGCCCTGTTGCTGACCTGCGTTGCCGCCGCCCGCTGCTGCACCTGCACCTGCACCGCCTGCACGGCCACCCAGCATCTGCATGGTGCCACCTACGTTAACCACGACTTCGGTAGTGTATTTTTCAACACCCGCCTGGTCAGTCCATTTACGCGTTTGCAATGCACCTTCGATATAAACCTGGGAGCCTTTACGCAGGTATTCACCCGCAACTTCCGCCAGTTTGCCGAACAACACAACACGGTGCCATTCAGTCTTTTCTTTGGTTTCGCCGGTTTGCTTGTCGCGCCAGGACTCTGACGTGGCCAGTGTAATGTTGGCAACTGCGCCACCATTTGGCATATAGCGCACTTCCGGGTCATTACCCAGATTCCCGACGAGAATCACCTTGTTTACGCCTCTGCTGGCCATGATCGTGTCTCCTGAAACGTTTTATGAATAGTGTAAACCCTCGATTCTACCACGCCACCCCTAATGTTTATAGCTGCGGGATGCATTCCAGAATGTCGCGGCAGTATACATTATTGCAATAAAACACTGGATATTCATTCAGGTTTTATTGTGTCATAATTAGCCGTTTGTGATCGTCGGCGGCCTCCAGTGCGGCCTGGCAAAGAGCGTTTAAACCGGGAAAGGTGAATGGATAAGATCGAAGTTCGGGGCGCCCGCACCCACAATCTCAAAAATATTAACCTCGTGATTCCACGCGACAAGCTGATTGTCGTGACTGGGCTTTCGGGTTCTGGCAAATCCTCACTGGCTTTCGACACCTTATACGCCGAGGGGCAGCGTCGTTACGTTGAGTCCCTCTCCGCCTATGCGCGTCAGTTTCTGTCATTGATGGAAAAGCCGGATGTCGACCACATTGAAGGTTTATCGCCTGCGATTTCTATCGAGCAGAAATCGACATCGCATAACCCACGTTCAACCGTCGGCACCATCACTGAAATTCACGACTACCTGCGTCTGTTATACGCCCGTGTTGGCGAACCACGCTGTCCTGATCACGATGTGACGTTGGCGGCACAAACTGTCAGCCAGATGGTCGATAACGTTTTAGCTCAGCCGGAAGGCAAACGCCTGATGCTGCTCGCACCTATCATTAAAGATAGAAAAGGTGAGCACAGTAAAACGCTGGAAAACCTGGCAAGCCAGGGTTATATCCGCGCAAGGATCGACGGCGAAGTGTGCGATCTGTCCGATCCACCAAAACTTGAGCTGCAAAAGAAACACACCATTGAAGTGGTGGTTGACCGTTTCAAAGTGCGTGAAGATATCGCGCAGCGTCTGGCCGAATCATTTGAGACCGCGCTGGATTTATCCGGCGGCTCTGCGGTTGTTGCGGATATGGACGACGAAAAAGCGGAAGAACTGCTGTTCTCGGCCAACTTCGCCTGCCCGATTTGTGGCTACAGCATGCGTGAGCTGGAACCGCGCCTGTTCTCGTTTAACAACCCAGCCGGTGCCTGCCCAACCTGTGACGGGCTTGGTGTGCAGCAATATTTCGATCCAGACCGTGTCGTGCAAAACGGTGAGCTCTCGCTTGCTGGCGGCGCGATTCGTGGTTGGGATCGCCGTAACTTCTATTACTTCACCATGATGCGTTCACTTGCGGAGCATTATAAATTTGATATCGAAACGCCGTGGAACGAACTGAGCGCCAGCGTGAAAAACGTGGTGCTCAATGGCTCAGGCAAAGACAGTATTGAATTCAAATATATAAACGATCGTGGTGATACTTCAGTACGCCGCCATCCGTTCGAAGGCGTTCTGCACAATATGGAACGTCGCTATAAAGAAACGGAATCTTCCGCGGTACGCGAAGAGCTGGCGAAATTTATCAGCAACCGTTCTTGTTCAAGCTGTGAAGGCACGCGTCTGCGCCGTGAAGCGCGCCATGTGTATGTCGAAAACACACCGTTGCCGACCATCTCAGACATGAGCATCGGCCATGCGATGGAATTCTTCCAGAACATGAAGCTCAGCGGCCAGCGTGCGCAAATCGCTGAAAAAGTACTGAAAGAAATCGGCGATCGCCTGAAGTTCCTGGTGAATGTCGGTTTGAATTACCTGTCTCTTTCGCGCTCTGCTGAAACCCTTTCCGGTGGTGAAGCACAGCGTATTCGTCTGGCAAGCCAGATTGGTGCGGGTCTTGTGGGCGTAATGTATGTGCTCGATGAACCGTCAATCGGCCTGCATCAGCGCGATAACGAACGTCTGCTGGAAACGCTGATTCACCTGCGCGATCTCGGTAATACCGTGATTGTGGTGGAACACGATGAAGATGCTATCCGTGCCGCAGATCATATTATTGATATCGGCCCAGGTGCAGGTGTTCACGGCGGGCAGGTTGTTGCCGAAGGCACCATGCAGGACATTATCGATGCGCCGGAATCGCTCACCGGGCAGTTCCTCAGCGGCAAGCGTGAAATTTCGGTTCCCAAAAACCGTGTCCCTGCCGATCCTGAAAAAGTGTTGAAGCTGGTTGGCGCGAAGGGTAACAACCTGAAGGATGTGACGTTGACCCTGCCTGTAGGCTTGTTCACCTGCGTGACAGGCGTTTCTGGTTCAGGGAAGTCGACGCTGATAAACGATACTTTGTTCCCAATCGCGCAACGCCAGCTTAACGGCGCGACGATTGCAGAACCTGCGCCTTATCGCGACGTGCAAGGTCTGGAGCATTTCGACAAAGTTATAGATATTGACCAAAGCCCGATTGGCCGTACACCGCGTTCAAACCCAGCCACTTATACCGGTGTGTTTACGCCTGTGCGTGAGCTGTTTGCGGGTGTGCCTGAATCACGTGCGCGTGGCTATACGCCAGGCCGTTTCAGCTTTAACGTGCGTGGCGGGCGCTGCGAAGCCTGCCAGGGTGATGGCGTAATCAAAGTCGAAATGCACTTCCTGCCGGACATTTACGTTCCGTGCGACCAGTGCAAGGGCAAACGCTATAACCGCGAAACGCTGGAAATTAAATACAAGGGCAAGAGCATCCACGAAGTGCTGGATATGACCATTGAAGATGCTCGCGAGTTCTTTGATGCCGTCCCTGCGCTGGCGCGTAAGCTGCAAACGTTAATCGACGTGGGTTTGTCATACATTCGTCTTGGCCAGTCTGCAACAACGCTATCCGGTGGTGAAGCACAGCGGGTGAAACTGGCGCGTGAGCTTTCTAAGCGTGGTACCGGCCAAACGTTGTATATCCTCGATGAGCCAACGACCGGCCTGCACTTTGCGGATATCCAGCAATTACTGGAAGTGCTGCATCAGCTGCGTGAC
>DASXXQ010000270.1:0-3623 GCA_036502985.1 Buttiauxella sp. | reverse complement strand
TCGTTCCCGACGATCGCTCTCTTTCGCTGCTCCCGGCAGCTCAACCCTGACTGAAGGGGAAAAACTGGCGCGATTTAAGCCGGGAACAAGGGCGTCGCTGCAAGTTCAGAAAAAACAAAGCAGCCCTTGATTTGCTGATAGGCCTAAAGCGATGCCGTGAGCAAGTAGCAACGTGAGTGGAAGTGTGGGTTTTGGGTCCGGCTTAAATCGCCTCCGTGTTGTCTCCAGGTGGTCGGGTCCAGCCGTCGGGAACGGCTGGAGGGCGTGATCGTCGGGAACGAATCACAACCGACCCGGACACGGAGACAAAACGGAGGTTTACCGCTTGCGGCGATTTATTGCCGGGAGTCGGGGTTCACAGGGGAGTGACGGAGAACTCCCCTAAGACGTTCACCGGTTCGGTGGCTGAATAAATCACATAACGCCTGGTGAACGGAACGTTTCCGACGCTAGCAAAATATTACCTGCACTCAGAGTTGAAGCTAAGAGACAATTCATAGTGAGAAAACCATCGCGACGCTTACTCCCGTACCTCACCCAACATCCAGTCATGAAACGCCTTAACCTCCGGGCGTTTCAATGATGCGCTTGAACACACCACATAATAAGACCAGCTGATTGGCCAGCGGATATCCGGGAACAGCTGCACCAGACGGCCAATATCCAAATCCTGCTGCACCAGCGCTTTACGCACCAGCGCAACTCCGCGGCCACTGAGCACCGCCTGAATCACGGTGGCAGTGGAGTTGATGTGCAGACGCGTTTGCTGCACACCCTCAAGGCCCACTTTTTGTAACACGCTTTCCCATGACGGGAAGTTCGCGCCGGGGTGGGTTGTATCGTCCTGAATCAGCTTTTGTTCGTATAGCCATTGGGCATTCGCAAGCCCTGCGGCAGGAAGTGCGGAAGGGCTGCAAATCATCACCACTTCTTCGTCCATCATCCAGTCTGCCACTAAGCCTTTCCAGTTACCGTTGCCGCAACGAATGCCAATATCTGCTTCGCCATGGCTGAGATCGATGAGCCTGTCTGCCACATCCAGGCGCACGTCTATTGAATCATGTTGTTCTGAGAAGCGGTTAAGACGGGGCATCAGCCAGTTCATCACTAACACTTGCGATGCGGTGACAACCAACACTGAACGGGCTTTTCGCCCGCGTAGTTTTTTTAGCCCGCTTTCGAGTTTATCCAGGCCAACGGTAATGTCTTCGAGCGCATCCTGGGCTTCGTTAATGAGCGACAGGCGTTCATTGCCGGAGCGGCTGCGCGTCAAAAGTGGATGCCCAACCCATTCCTCTAATGCCCGTACCAACTGGCCTACCGCCGCAGGTGTGACGCCAAGCTCGTTTGCAGCGCCGGTAAAGCTGCCGTGGCGCGCGGTGGCTTCAAAAGCCTGCAACCATTTCAGTCTGTTCAGGATGCGCATCGGGCCTCTTTAAATCAGTGAGATAGTTTTTCTATCTCATAAGTGTAGTTCTTATGGTTCGTGGGAGTCGAGAAGAACTGGCATTCTTTGCTCATCGACAGGGAGACACGCTTCTTCACTGTATCAACTAACAAAGAAATCATTTTGGAGATAAACATGAGCAACGTATTTGCAGGTAAAAAACTTCTGGTTGTTGGCGGCACAAGCGGTATGGGTCTGGAAACAGCACGTGTGGTTCTGGAACAAGGTGGCAACGTGGTGCTGGTGGGCAATCGCGAGGCAAAAGCGGAGGAAGCGCGTGCAGCGCTGGCGCCGCTGGGCCAGGTTTCCACCATCATTGCTGATTTGATGACTACTGATGGCATGAAGCACGTGATGGAAGTGGTGAATGCTGAGCACCGTGATATCGACCTGTTAGTGAACGCGGCCGGTGTGTTCTTCCCGAAACCTTTCGCCGAGCATGAAGAAGCGGATTACGACATGTATATGAGCATCAACCGCGCGACGTTCTTTATCACCCGCGATGTGGTGAAAAACATGCTGGCGGCGGGCATCAAAGGTTCCATCGTGAATATCGGTTCAATGTGGGCGCAGCAGGCGATTGGTGCAACACCGTCATCCGCTTATTCCATGGCCAAAGCCGGGCTGCATGCACTGACCAAAAACATGGCTATTGAACTTGGCGGTAACGGAATTCGTGTGAATGCGGTATCGCCAGCAGTTGTGCAAACACCGATTTACGAAGGCTTTATTCCGAAAGAAGACGTTCACAACGTAATGGACAGCTTCAATAGCTTCCACCCAATTAACCGCGTCGGCACACCGCGTGATGTTGCTGAAACTGTAGCTTTCCTGCTGTCGGATAAAGCCGGTTGGGTAACGGGTGCGATTTGGGATATCGACGGCGGCGTGATGGCTGGACGCAACTAATCTTGATGCCGGCGGCGGTAACAGGCTGCCGGCAAAAGACATTTAAGGAATAACGATGAGCAACTTAATTAATGGTATCGATCTGCAGGCCATCGGCGCGTTACGCGATGATATCGCCGCAGATTCTGCGAAAGGTGTCGTTGGCTTTGATGTCACCACCGCCTGGTGTGGTGGCACGCGCAGTGAAGCAACGGTCAACCCATGGACGGCGCAAGGTGTGCCACAACCCGTAGCGGAAAAACCGATGACGATTGCCGCCGATGAACCCTCTGCACTTGGCGGCGTGGCAAGTGCTCCAAATCCGCAGGAGCTGTTATTTGCCGCGCTGAATGCCTGCATGACGGTTGGCTATGTAGTCGCAGCCGCCGCTGAAGGGGTAACGCTGGAAAAACTGGAAATCAGAACCACAGGCAATATAGATTTGCGCGGTTTTATGGGGCTTGATAGCGAGGTGAAACCGGGCTACGACAAAATCAACTACACCATCAGCGTAAAAGGCGATGGCACCATTGAGCAGTTTGAGCGTATTCACCAGGTCGTCATAGCGACGTCGCCAAACCGCTGGAATCTGGCGAACAATATTGAAGTACAAGGTGACCAGATTGTTGGCTAAGCAAATGTTTTAAATAAACCACGGTGGATAAGCGCAAAGTTTATCCACTTTTAAGAGCCAGCCTGAATATCTGCAAGACCTTTCCTACAACTGTCATCCAAATAGGTAAGGCAGCAGGTTGGTAATTATTAAAAGAGTTATAAAAATAAGACTTAAATCAATGAATTTTAATTTTTACGACTGTTTTATTTGAGTGTAAATATTTCATAACGCTTTATTCCGCAATGTAAAACCTCTATTCCCTCCAGATTTATCTTTATTTCCGTCATACTTTAAGATGTAGATGCATGGACTGATTGCATCCCGGATTGTCCTGAACGTAATTATCATAATACTGCACATGCGGTCTGGCATCGCTATTTCCTTTTTTCTATCAGGATTTTATAACGCAATGAACGCGATAATCATTGATGACCACCCATTGGCGCGTATCGCCATTCGCAACTTACTCGATACCAATGGCATTACGGTCACTACTGAGCTTGATAGTGGTGAACTGGCGGTGCAAACCGCTGAAAAACTCAAACCAGAACTGCTTATCATTGACGTGGATATTCCCGGTATCAGTGGTATTGAAGTGCTGGAGCAATTACGTAAACGCCACTATGTCGGCATGATTATTATCATCTCGGCAAAAAATGAATTGTTCTACGG
>DASXXQ010000269.1:0-4102 GCA_036502985.1 Buttiauxella sp. | reverse complement strand
CGCGCTGAAACCTATACTGGCGGCCTGAAATATGACGCTAACAACGTATACCTGGCTACTCAGTATACTCAGACCTACAACGCAACTCGCGCAGGCGACCAGGGCTTTGCTAACAAAGCACAGAACTTCGAAGTTGTCGCTCAGTACCAGTTCGACTTCGGTCTGCGTCCTTCTATTGCTTACCTGCAGTCCAAAGGTAAAGACATCGAAGGTTACGGCGATCAAGACCTGCTGAAATATGTTGATGTTGGCGCGACTTACTACTTCAACAAAAACATGTCCACCTATGTTGACTACAAAATCAACCTGCTGGACGAAAACAACTTCACTCGCAACGCTGGCGTCTCTACTGATGACATCGTAGCGCTGGGTCTGGTTTACCAGTTCTAATTTCTGCTTCTGCGGAAAGAGTTGTAAAAGGCGCCTTAGGGCGCCTTTTTTACGTCTGAATCCTCAACAACTGTTCACTTTTAACCAAATTTTTTGCCAGTTGGTGTACCCTTTTGCGCTCAAACAGGAGAGATAAACAATGGACTTACGATTACCACGCTATGGCCTGTTTGCCATAGTATTAGGCGCACTGTCAGGCTGTGATAACCCAACGGCTAAAAGCAATACTGGCGTGGTGCTGGAAGGCAAAACCATGGGGACATACTGGCGTGCCAGCCTCGCGGGCGTAGACAAGGCACGGCAGGCTGAATTGCGCGAGAAAATCCAGGCGCAATTAGACGGCGACGACCGGCTATTATCGACCTACAAAAAGGATTCAGCGTTATCGCGCTTTAACCAGTCGCCTTCGACCGAACCCTATCCAGTAGCTGAAGCGATGAGCGATATTGTGACCATGGCTTTGCGCATCGGTGCGAAAACAGACGGCGCGATGGACATCACCGTTGGCCCGCTGGTGAATCTTTGGGGGTTTGGCCCGGAGAAACAACCGATTAAAACGCCTGATGAGGCACAAATAAACGCTGCGAAAGCATTAACCGGCCTACACCATCTGACGGTCATTAATCAGGCTGGACAGCAGTGGCTACAGAAAGATCTGCCAGGTTTATACGTTGATCTTTCGACCATGGGCGAGGGTTATGCAGCCGATCATCTGGCGCGCTTAATGGAGCAAAACGGTATCAGCCGCTATCTGGTTTCTGTTGGTGGTGCCGTTGTAACGCGTGGCACTAATCCTGATGGCAAAGCCTGGCGAGTGGCTATTCAGAAACCCACTGACCGTGAAAATGCGGTTCAGGCGGTGGTTGATCTTAACGGCCATGGGATAAGCACGTCAGGAAGCTATCGCAATTACTATGAGCTGGATGGCAAGCGCCTGTCGCACGTTATTGATCCGCAAACAGGCCACCCGATTCAGCATAAACTCGTTTCTGCGACGGTGATTTCACCTACCGCGATGGAAGCCGATGGCTGGGATACGGGTCTGATGGTGCTAGGCACCGAAAAAGCAAAACAGGTTGCGGAAAAAGAGGGATTGGCGGTTTATCTGATAACCAAAGAAGGTGACAGCTTTACCACCTGGATGTCGCCGCAGTTTAAAACTTTCCTGCTAAGCGAGTAAAATTAGAAAGCAAGATTGCGGGTTTCACTGCGTGCTCAAGCTGTCAAAGTCATATCGTGACAGCAAAAAAAAGGAGCCAGTCATGAAAAATCTTTTCGACAATGCCACCGATGAAAGCCGCTGGCAGGCTGTGGAAACCCGCGATAGTGGCGCTGACGGGCAGTTTATTTTTGCGGTTAAGACAACCGGAATTTGCTGCCGTCCTTCTTGCAGCGCCCGCCATCCGTTACGCAAAAATGTGGTTTACTTTAGAACCGTAGCCGCGGCTATCGATGCCGGTTTCCGTCCCTGCAAACGCTGCCAGCCAGATAAACTGGCTCCTGAGCAGCAGCGTATTGACCGCATCACCCAGGCCTGCCGTATCCTCGAAACCCGTAGCGAACCGATTGTTCTTGCCGAATTAGCCGCGCAAGTTGCCATGAGCCCGTTTCATTTTCATCGGCTTTTTAAACAGGTGACGGGATTAACTCCCCACGCCTGGCAAAAAACGCTGCGAGCTAAACGCCTGCGCGAGCAACTGACGCAAAGCGAAGATGTCACTCGGGCCATTTTCGATGCTGGATATCAATCTGGCAGCAACTTTTACCAGCAAGCGGATGAGGTATTAGGGATGACGGCTAAACAATATCGGCAGGGTGGGGAACGCACGGCAATTCAGTTTGTAGTCGGTTCTTGTCGGTTGGGCGAATTCCTGGTCGCGCAAAGTGAGCGAGGAATTTGCGCCATACTCTTAGGGGATGACGCGCAAGTACTGGTTCATGAGCTGAAGGCATTGTTCCCGCATTCTTCATTAAACCCGGGCGATGAAACGTTTGCTCAAGGTGTTGCGCAGGTCGTGAGTTTTATTGAACACCCCAGCCAGCATTTTGCGTTGCCGCTGGATATTCAGGGCACCGCGTTTCAACAGCAAGTCTGGCAGGCATTGCGCGATATCCCCGCAGGAAAAACGGCCAGCTATCGTGAGATTGCCCAACTCATCGGAAAGCCGCAGGCGGTGCGTGCGGTTGCGGGGGCATGTGCGGCAAACAAACTGGCGGTGATTATCCCTTGCCATCGTGTTGTGCGTAACGACGGTGCGCTATCAGGCTACCGTTGGGGTGTTGAACGTAAGCGCCAGCTTCTTGAGATGGAAGCCGAACAACGGGAGGAATGATGCTCGATTTATTTGCCGATGAAACACCCTGGCAAGAGCCGCTAGCTGAAGGGGCAGTGATTCTGCGTCGCTTTGCCTGTGCTGATGCGCAGGCATTGATTGCGCAAATTACAGCTCTCGCGGCACTTTCCCCTTTTCGCCAGATGGTGACGCCTGGTGGATATACGATGTCGGTGGCGATGACGAACTGTGGCGAAGTCGGCTGGACCACCGACAGACACGGTTATCTGTACTCCCCGATTGACCCGCTAACATCACAACCCTGGCCTGACATGCCCACCCTTTTCCAGACATTATCAGACGCGGCCTCCACCGCTGCGGGCTATCCCGATTTTGCCCCCGATGCCTGCCTGATTAACCGCTATGCGCCAGGAGCAAAGCTTTCGCTTCACCAGGATAAAGACGAGCTGAACCTACAGCAACCGATTGTCTCGGTATCTCTTGGTTTACCCGCTGTATTTCAGTTCGGCGGTCTGAAACGCAACGATCCGCTGAAAAGAGTCATGCTTGAACATGGCGATGTGGTGGTGTGGGGTGGGCCTTCACGACTGTTTTATCATGGTATTTTACCGCTCAAAGCCGCAGTCCACCCAGCAACCGGCGAATACCGCTTTAACCTCACATTCCGCCACACCCGATAAAGCGAATATAAATAAGAATTATTCTTGCTGTTAGCAAATTGGCGTTTAAACTGCTCGCTGTTTTCGATTTACGGGTAGTGAGTGATGGAGCTTTTGCGTGTAGTTTACCGGCAGTATCGCTGGCCTTTCTTGATGGTGATGGCACTCAGCCTGCTCAGTGCCGCACTGGGTATTGGGTTAATCGCCTTTATCAACGTGCGACTGATCGAAACGCCGGATATTTCCCTTTCTGTACTGCCTGAATTCCTCGGTTTACTACTGCTATTAATGGCGGTGACCTTAGGCTCACAGCTGGCGCTGACTACTCTTGGCCACCACTTTGTCTACCGTCTGCGCAGTGAGTTTATTAAACGCTTGATGGATACCCACGTCGAACGCGTTGAACAGCTCGGCAGCGCAGCACTTCTGGCCGGTTTAACCAGTGATATTCGTAATATTACTATTGCCTTTGTGCGTCTTCCGGAACTGGTTCAGGGCATTATTTTGACCTTCGGTTCAGCCGCTTATCTGGCGTGGCTGTCGCCCAAAATGCTTGGTGTGACGGCAATTTGGGTTACGGTCACTATCCTGGGGGGCTACTTGCTCGTTGCGCGTGTCTATAAACACCTGGCGCACCTGCGTGAAGTTGAAGACCAACTCTATAACGATTATCAGACGGTCATTGAAGGGCGCAAGGAGCTTGCGTTAAACCGTGAACGTGCGGAGCGTGTGTATGAAGACATCTATATTCCGCATGCT
>DASXXQ010000268.1:0-4051 GCA_036502985.1 Buttiauxella sp. | reverse complement strand
TGTTTTTGCCGTTCAAAAAATTGGCTGTCAGCCGCAAGGCCGATAACCAGTTTCAGGCCACTGGCGGTCGTTAACTGTGCTTTATGTTCAAGCCAGTCGCGGGACTCACCGTCACGAAACGCGTCATCATAGCGGCTCCATTGCAACACCAGCGTATCAATTCCCTGCCCTTTAAGCTTACTCAACACGCTCTGCCACTGGGCGTCAGTCACGGTGATGTCACGCAGCTGCGGTTGATACATCACCGCGTTCATAGCATTGGCAAAGGGTGAGGCCAGCAGCAACGCGGTTAAAAGAATTTTCATTACCAGCGTGCTCCTAATGTCAGGAAAAGATTATTTTTGGAATCCATGTCGCGGTTATGACCCGAGAACGCATGTTGATATTCCAGGCCCACACTGACCTTGTGTGGATATGCGTTGTAATGGGTCTCACCAAACCATGTATTAAACCTCACCCCAACGCCTCCCAACGTATTATCGCGATACGGAGTATCGGTGCTGGCGTTGTACTGGGCATGCCAATAAGGCTCAATAGTCTGGTGCCCACTCGTTTTCTGATGCCAGCTCATGCGGTAGTCCGCGGTATAAAGCTGATAATCGGCTCTGACGAAATGTGCGGCATCCAGATAGAGGTTTTGCGCCATCCAGCCCTTTCCGGTTGGATGCCAGTCATCACTATATTTGCCATCGTTAAAGAACGAAGCGCTGGCACGTAACATGACGTCACTTTTGCCATCATGATGTCCAAGTGGGATTTGTTGTTCAGCTGCCAGGTAAATTACCTGGTCGCGCAGCGGTTTCCAGCGAATACCGACACCCAACATTGGCTCGTAAACAGGCATAAAGTTGCTTACACCATTGTTTTCACTGCCGGCAAATATGCGACTGTAGACGGAAAGTTGATCACCATCGATGATTTGGTTTTTACCAATCCGGTATTCCGCCTCGAATTGCTCATAGCTACGGTAGCTTTTGTTTTGCTGCACACCGTTACCGCCTCCCGCGCTATTGCGGGAATTTGGCGTTAAACCAAACGAGCCGTCGTAGGTAAAGGTCCAACGGCGTTCGCTGTCCTCGTGAATACGTCGAAACTCAAAACGATCTTCTTTTTGTTTGTCAGTCAGTTTTTGTTGCGGCGTGAGGGTGTTATCAATGTCATCCACCACCCGTTCGCTGTATTCGCGCGTTTTCGGTTTATCGTCCAGACGCTCATTGAGATAGACCAACTGGCGCATAATTTCAGGTGAGTGTGGATAAACAGCCCGCGCTTTTTCCAGCGCATCACGGGATTCACGATACTTTCCTTGAGCGATTAACGCGAAGCCATAAGAAGCATCGTCTTGTGGGGCCAATGTCTCGAGATTCAGTTCCGGCATACCCCGTTGCCCGGCAAGATGTTGCCAGTACGCAAGTGCTTTATCGTCCCCTGACAGTTTCGCGCCGCGAGCGGCCGCAAGTATGTCGTCATCAGTCATTTCGCTACCCGGAACCTGTGACCAACTCGCTTGCGCCAGTTTGTAGTCTTGTGCGGCATAGGCCAGATAAGCTACCTGAAGCTGATAATAAGGTGACGGAGAGCGAGCCACCGCTTGTTGCGCAGCATACAGGGCAAGCCCCGGCTGCTGTGAATAACATTGCGCCAGATGGGACCAGCTTTCAGCGTCATACTGCGATGACATATCGCCCAATAAATTGCGCACGATGGCGCAGTTTTCTGGGCCCTGGAACAACCGCGCCTGAGCCATACGCTGTGAGGCTGTCGGTAACGGTTTGGCCATGCGCGTTTTATTTTCACCCGTAAGCCATTCAGGGTGTTCAGTAAGTTGGGTATACAGACGAGCGCTGAGAGAATGCTGTAACCGGCCTGCCTGATTAAACGGCCAGTAACTCAGTAGCAACTCGGTTGCCATTTTCCCTTGCCCCTGTGAAACCAGTTGATAGCTGATGGTTTCCAGCTCACGCGGCGATAAACCTCGCATCTGGCTGATTTTATGAGTGAACTGCATGATCGACAGCGTATCTTTACGCGCAAGGCTAAGTGCCAGGCGTTGGTCGAGCGCTTGCGTTTCAGGGAATGTGTTCAGTAGATCATTAGCCCCTTGCCAGTCACCTTTCTGGATACGAATTGGCACTAAGGTTGATAAGTAATACTGTTTGTTTTGCGAATGTCTAACCGGCCAGGCAGCTACAGCGCGACCAGGAGTCTGACTGTATGTCGCCAGTAATCTTAACCAATTACGTTCTTCCGCTGGGGTTTCAAATACCGGTTTATGGCTTGCAAGATAGTGACGCAGTGGCGTCAACGCATTACGTTCAGCAAGCGATTGTGCGTAGGCAAGTTGCATACCCGCGCTGTTCATCACGCCCTGGCTTTGCAAATCTAAAATTCGCTGGTCACGCTGCATGTGCAACAAAATGGCAAACCATTGCTGATACTGCGCTTCATTCAGTGTTGCTTCGCTGTCCAGTAGCGCAAATCCTTGATCCGCAGCGGTCCACTGTTGCAGGAAAATTGCGCGTTGTGTGTAGCTATCCGCTAACTGATGCCCCTCTTTTGAATGGCGGAATTGCGCATCAGTGAGTTGGGCGCGAGCGATTTCTAATTGCTTGAGTTTGAGAGCATTGTTCCCTACTTCACTGCGACAGCGCAGGCTGGGTGCTGCATCGCAATTTTTTTGTAAGGCCTGTAACTGCTCAACAGTTTTGATTTCTGGAACGGGCACGGGAATAACCGCCAGCGCACGCTGAAGTTCTGGATTTTGCGGTTTAGTTTTTAATGCACTTTCCAGCAATGCCTGCGCTTTCTGGTCATGTCCAAAATGGCGATACGCCTCAGCCAGCCATAAAGTCAGGCGTACACTTTCAGGCGCCATTTCGTGCGCATGTTCAAAACTGCTCAGTGCCCGGACTTCATCGTTCGCTTTCAGCGCTTTTTGCGCCCGCTCAATGTGCGGATATACCTTGAAATAGCGGTAATCATTGAGGCCAAGATCTTGTTTTGATCCTTCCTCAGCAGCCAGTGCTGGAGTGGCGAGCAGCACGCCACAAATTAGCGCTGCCAGCGGGCTCATTCGTCTGTTCATGACGCCTCCCCAACCAGGCGAGCCTGTTGTAAGCGGCTGATACCGGTATTTTGCAGCAAGGTAGCCAGTGAAGGTTGCAGATTCTGCTGCCGGTTGAGCGCATGGTTAACAATATGCTGACTGACAACGCCTTCCTGAACCAGAAACTCACCAAACATCAAATCGCTGCGTTCATAGCGCAGCAAGACCGCGCGAAGAACCGCTTCATTTAAATAAGATTCGTTGCTTAACACTTCCGCAAACAGAAGCTGACCGGAGACATAGGTTTCCCAGATTTCATCAGCCTGCTCCCTCGTCAAAAGGTGGTCCCTTACTGCATTTTCCAGTAATTGTTTCTCTTTCGCCGGTTGCCCATTGCTGTACCAATGACGCAAGCCAATAACGACCTGGCCTCTTGGCACAATGACATAACTGACGTTACGTCCAACCTTACGGCCAAGGGCCGACAGCGAAACCGGATCAATGCTGTTCTCACAAGCCAGCACCAGGGTTTCCCCCTCAAGACGTAACGGCAATACCGCATGATGCTGTGCGACTTTCGCAGGAACGCTTCGTATCAGCTTTTCATCAAGTTCGAGTGGAGAGATAGATTCCATCGGCACTTCAGCCTGTTTCGCAAGCGCCACAGCAAGCTGCTGTGCCGTGATATATCCAAGCTTGACCAGGCTGCCACCCAGCTTCAGGCCAGGAATACGGTTTTGCAACGCGTCTTCAAGTTGCCCCTGAGTCATCACGCCAGAATCCACCAGGATATAACCCAAAGGCTGAGCGGAACGCTGATTGCTGACGGTTGGGAAATCATGCGTGGTTTTATCCCACGCCACACGACGAGGGTCGCCGTGCTGGATAACCTGCTTAATCGCCCGCCAGTTAGCCATAAAGTTAATCAGGTTGCCCCAGAACAGACGAGGGATCACAAGTAGACCTTGCGCCAATCCGTAGTAACCCGTGACGAAAATCATGCGT
>DASXXQ010000267.1:0-23998 GCA_036502985.1 Buttiauxella sp. | reverse complement strand
TGAAGTGAACCCCGAAAGTTGGACATCCAACAAGTAGGGGTTTTGCGTTTAATGGGTAAAAGAAAATACACAACTGAATTTAAACGTCAGGTTGTTCTCCACTTCCTCAACAGTGGTGATGGGGCCAGGAGAACCGCCCGGCTATTTGGTCTTGACCACGGCACGGTTCGCCTCTGGACCGAACACTGGAAAGCCAGCGCAGAGAATGGCTTCACCATCACGACCAAAAGGTATTCCGCAGCCTTCAAGAGATCGGTACTTCTCTGGATGCAGGATAATCATCAGTCCTCCCGCAAAGCAGCAGCAAAATTCAACATTGCGACTGCCTGCACCATCAGCAGATGGGCGCGGCTTTACCGTGAGGGAGGTATTATTGCGCTTCACAACAAACCCAGAGGACGACCGACTATGTCAGGGAAGAAAAAGCATCCTGCTCAGGAAGCAACGGCCCCTTACCCGGAGTTCCGTAGCCCAGAAGAAGAGCTGGAATATCTGCGTGCAGAGAACGCCTACTTAAAAAAGCTGCATGCCTTGATTCAGGAGAAGCAGCGGAAAAAACGCGAATAATCACTGAATTAAGGCATCACCATAAACTGGCGACCTTGCTTTACGTGGCCGCTCTTCCGCGCAGTACCTTCTACTGGCAGGTAAAATCCAGTGTTCGAAAAGAGATTTACGCGGATGAAAAACAAAGAATAAAAACCCTGTTTCACCATCATAAAGGTCGCTATGGTTACCGCAGAATAACGCTGGCCCTACGCAATGAGGGCGGGAGTCTTAATCATAAAACCGTACGAAAACTCATGCGGCAACAGCAGCTTGCGTCTAACCTGCGTCGTAAAAAATATCAGTCATATAAGGGTGCTTACGGTAAAGTCGTCCCTAATGTACTTGAGCGAAATTTTACTGCTGAAGCCCCTAACCAGAAGTGGGTAACGGATGTAACTGAGTTCAGCATCAGGGGTAAAAAGCTGTATCTGTCACCCGTACTGGATCTGTATAACAAAGAAGTCGTTGCCTGGCAGATGGATACGCATCCCGGAATGAAGCTGATTGATAAAATGCTTGATGATGCGCTACAGAAGTTGAACTCAGGGGATGAGCCTGTACTTCACTCCGATCAGGGCTGGCAATATCAGATGGCAAGCTATCAGGAAAGGCTGGGCGCGGGTGAAGTAAAGCAAAGTATGTCGCGCAAGGGCAACTGCCTGGATAATGCTGTGATAGAAAGCTTTTTTGGGTTGCTGAAGACTGAATGCTGGCACAATGAAAAATACGATGATGTAGAGCAGCTGAAAAAATCGGTGGATGAGTATATCCATTACTACAACAACGAAAGAATCAAAGTAAAATTAAACGGCCTGAGTCCGGTGCAGTACCGAACTCAGACCATGTCAACCGCCAGGAAAAGTGTCCAATAAATGGGGTTCACTTCATATATGGCGGGTTTTCTTTTTTGTGTGACCCTATTCTCTTTTTGCATCTTTGCCGATTGCCATCTATATTCATTTTTATGAAGATATAACCATTCAAAAAAATGAAGATTATTCATGAGCCGGAGTTTCATTAAGAAAGAGGGTGTCGCACAAGCGAGCCTGGCGCGTTATTTGCTGGGCGAAAAGAGCGGCAACCGGTTGAAAACCATAGGTGAATTAGCAACGGA
This sequence comes from Buttiauxella sp., assembly GCA_036502985.1. Classification (GTDB taxonomy): domain Bacteria; phylum Pseudomonadota; class Gammaproteobacteria; order Enterobacterales; family Enterobacteriaceae; genus Buttiauxella. The sequence continues at coordinate 22,335 of DASXXQ010000267.1, read as the reverse complement.
ATGTCATTTTTCCGTTGGGCTAATGCAAGCGGCATTAAAGACACTTGAAAACGCTGGTGCTATCTCGGTAGAACGTCGTGGGCGCAATGGCAGTTATCTGGTCAGCATGGACAACAAGGCATTACTGGCATTTGCAGATATTGGCAATGTTGTGTGCGCTATGCCACTCCCCTATACACGTTTGTATGAAGGGCTAGCCAGTGGGTTGAAAGCGCAGTTTGATGGCATTCCATTTTATTACGCTCACATGCGCGGTTCAGATGTTCGTGTTGAATGCTTGCTAAATGGTGTGTACGACCTGGCGGTGGTATCTCGTCTGGCAGCACAGAGCTACCTCGACAATAGCGGTTTGTGTATGGCGCTGGAGCTAGGTCCGCACACTTATGTTGGCGAGCACAAACTTATTTGTCGAGTTGGTCAGCAACAGAGTATTCGCCGTGTTGGGCTTGATCCACGTTCTGCCGATCAGCGCATTATGACGGACGTTTATTTTGCTGGTCAGAACGTAGAAGAGTTGGATATTCCTTATCATGAATGTCTCAATCGCATCACCAAAAGTGACGTTGATGCAGTTATTTGGAACGTAGGTAGTGATGTTGATTTGGCTCTGCATGGCCTTGTGGCTTTACCGCTTCACGGTGATGAACGATACATGCAGGCGTCCGAAGCGGTGGTGCTAACGCGTTCTGACGATATCCCAATCCAGCAACTATTACGCACAGTTGTCGATAAATACGAATTATTAGCTCATCAGCAACGTGTGCTAGGTGGGGTACAAGAACCGAGTTACTGACAGTGAGTAAATGCTTTATGGAAATAAGGCTCAACCTGCTTTGCCAGGCAGGAATTATTGACCAGGATATTTGCGATGGCATGCTGAATGTCGTCACAGAACTGGAAAGTGTGTGGGAAATTCCCATGTGTAACGAACAGGGTGAAATGGCGATTACGCATATGGCAAATGCGTTGATGCGTAGCCGTCGTGGAGAAGAAATTGGTCCACTGGATGATGAATTGCTTGCTGAAATCAGGGAAGCAGATGTTTACCCGCAATTGCAGCAGGTTCACCAATCGCTAATGGCGCCTTTTGCGCTGACCTTGCATCCTAACGAAGAAGGTTATCTGCTGGCTAATCTCTACAGCCTGTGGATGGTACATAAGGCATAACTCTTTTTTTGCTCTATTGTTACAATCTAAATATTCAAAAAAATGATTATTTAGATTTATTTCCTTACTGTAGTCGAGAGGCAAGGCAATGTTTATTGAGGCGCTCAAGGCACAAAATCCGGAGTTGATTAAGGCTGCACGCGGCTTATGGCGGCAAGGCGCTATCCTACCGGATACGTATATCATCGACGTAGACCAGGTTCTGGAGAATGGACGGAAGCTGCTTGATACTGCCGCCCGCCATGGAATAACCCTCTATTTGATGACCAAGCAGATTGGCCGTAACCCGTGGCTTGCAAAAAAACTCATTGAGCTTGGTTTTCATGGGGTCGTTGCGGTGGATTTCAAAGAAGCACGTACCTTGCGTAATGCGAATGTGCCGGTGTCACATGTCGGGCATTTGGTTCAAGTGCCGGCAAGTTTGGTGGCAGATAACGTCGCGGCCTCGACAGAGATGATCACTGTGTTCTCACTGGAGAAAGCGCAGGAAATCTCAAACGCTGCAGAGCGCTTCGGGCATATCCAGCCAATTATGCTCAAAATCTTTGACGAGAAAGACAAACTTTACCCAGGCCAGGAGGCGGGGTTCCCGCTTTCGACACTGGATGAGGCCATCACTGTCATTGGCAAAATGCGCGGTGTAAAAATCTCGGGGCTGACGCATTTCCCTTGCCTGCTTTGGGATGATGATTTACGGCAAACCCAAGTGACACCCAATTTGCACACATTATTGCAGGCTCGCGACCAGCTTCGTGCTCAGGGAATAGAAGTGATGCAACTTAATGCGCCATCGGCATCGAGTTGCACCACATTCTCGCTGCTCGCGGAATATGGCGTTACACACGCCGAACCGGGCCATGCACTGACCGGTACCATTCCCGCTAACCAACATTGCGACCAGCCAGAACACATTGCCATGTTGTACCTCACCGAAATTTCACATCATTTTCAAGGTAATAGTTACTGCTTTGGTGGCGGTTATTACCGCCGCGGCCACGCACAGCATGCACTGGTTTTACCTGGCGATGGAGATGAAGTGGTGCCGGCGAAATTGCTGCCAATGGACGACAGCAGCATTGATTATCACATCGGACTTGCTGGTGAGTTTCCAGTCGGTACTCCGGTGGTGATGTGTTTTCGTACGCAGGTTTTCGTCACACGAAGTGACGTAGCACTGGTTTCCGGCGTGAGTCGCGGAAGACCGATACTTGAAGCACTGTATGACAGTCTCGGTAACCCCATTTGCGGAGGTCTACGTGAGTAAATTTGTGGTGGTAGTAATAGACAGTTTTGGCGTCGGTGCAATGGATGATGTGCCGCAGGTCAGGCCTGAAGATATTGGTGCTAATACTTGCGGGCATATTTTGCAGCACTTCCCGCAGTTACGTTTACCCGTGCTGGAAAAACTTGGACTGATTAATGCGTTGGGCTTTACCGAAGGTGGAATGCGCCCCTCTACGCAGGCCGTTTACGGCACGGCGGCGCTGCAACATGAAGGGGGTGACACTTTTATGGGCCACCAGGAAATTCTTGGTACTCGGCCACGCGCCCCTCTACGCATGCCTTTCTCCGAGGTCATTGATGATGTTGAACGCGCGTTAATTGCCGATTGCTGGCAGGTCGAGCGTGTTGGCAACAAGCTGCAATATTTGTGGGTGAATCATGCTGTCGCGATAGGCGATAACCTGGAGGCCGATCTGGGGCAGGTGTTTAACGTTAGTGCTAATTTGAATGCAATTTCTTTCGACGAAGTGCGCACCATAGGCGAGATTGTGCGTCGCTGCGTGCTGGTTGGGCGAGTCATTGCATTTGGTGGAATGCTGGAAAGCAGCCAGCAACTCCAAAATGCTGCCGAGGAAAAACAGGGAAAATACTTCGGTATTAACGCACCACGATCCGGGGTTTATCAGCAGGGTTTTCAGGTTGTTCATATGGGTTTTGGTGTGGATGCCAGTGTACAGGTACCACAGAAGTTGCATGAGGCAGATGTCAAAACAGTGTTGATAGGGAAAGTAGCGGATATCGCCATTAATCCGCACGGTGTCAGCTACCAGAATCTTGTTGATACTCAGCAGATTATGAGTATTACGATTGAGGAAGTGCAAAAGCCTGGTGATGTTTTTATTTGTACCAATATTCAGGAAACCGATCTTGCCGGGCATGCAGAGGATGTTGCTCGTTATGCCGAACGGTTGCAGGTCGTTGATAACAATCTCAACGTATTGATGGAAGTAATGCAACATGGCGATTGTCTGGTGGTAATGGCTGACCATGGCAATGACCCTACTATTGGTCACAGTAAACATACACGTGAAAACGTCCCGCTATTGGTCTGGCTGCCGGGGATTACCCACGCGTATCTGGGCGCTCGAAAGACACTTTCTGATGTAGGCGCAACAGCCTGCGATTTCTTCCATGCCGCCATGCCTCAAAACGGCACTTCATTCCTGTCACTGCTGCATACCGCGAATACTGGAGATAACCATGGCTGAACAGCTGAGAATCAATGCATCGGGTTATACCTATGCGCACGAGCACTTGCATATCGATTTGTCGTCATTCAAGAACAACATTGATTGCCGCCTGGATCAATACGATTTGATCTGTGCGGAAATGAAAACACTGTATGCACTTGGTGTGCGCAATATCATTGAGATGACCAACCGTTACATGGGTCGTAACCCACAGTTTATGTTGGATATTATTCGTGATACAGGCATCAATGTGGTGGCCTGTACCGGTTATTATCAACATGATTTTTTCCCGGCTCATGTCGCGACAACCAGTGCCGAAAAGCTCGCACAGGAGATGATCGGCGAAATCGAACAAGGCATTGATGGCACGCCGCTTAAAGCAGGGATCATTGCTGAAATCGGTTCAAGCGTGGATGTGATAACGCCAGACGAAACAAAAGTGTTTGCCGCCGCTGCTATTGCACACCGGGAAACAGGGCGTCCAATTTCTACGCATACCTCGTTTAGCACCATGGGTCTGGAGCAGTTAGCGTTGCTCAAAAGCTACGGCGTGGATCTCTCGCGCGTAGTGGTGGGACATTGTGACCTGAAAGATAACCTCGACAACATTCTGCGAATGATTGAGCAGGGTGCCTATGTGCAGTTCGACACCATCGGTAAAAACAATTATTACCCGGATGCGAAACGCGTGGCGATGCTGCAAGAAATTGCCAGCCGCGGTTTGCTCGGCCACGTCATGCTTTCCATGGATATAACACGACGCTCGCATTTAAAGGCCAATGGCGGTCTTGGTTTTGATTATTTGCTGACAACGTTTGTGCCTTTGTTGCAAGAGGCTGGTTTCACCCAGGCCGACGTTGATTTGATGTTACGTGACAACCCCTCTGTGTTCTTTAAATAAGGATTTCCCATGAAAAAGATCGGTGTTGCTGGCTTACAGCGTGAACTCATTAAAAAAACCATCGAAACCACCGCACCTGGCTGTTTCGAAGTCTTTATTTACAACGATATGGAGGCTGCGATGAAAGTAAAATCCGGCCAGCTTGATTATTACATTGGCGCCTGTAATACCGGAGCTGGTGCGGCGTTATCCATCGCCATTGCCGTTATTGGCTACGACAAGAGTTGCACCATTGCCAAACCGGGAATTAAAGCAAAAGAAGAACAGGTCGCCAAAATGATTGCCGATGGCAAAGTGGCGTTTGGTTTGTCGGTGGAGCATATCGAACATGCGATCCCGATGCTCGTTAGCCAATTAAAATAAAGGCAACGCTATGGATCTCTATATTCAACTCGTTGTTGTTGCGTGCCTAACCGGGATGACAGCATTGCTGGCACATAAGTCGGCCGCGGTGTTTCACGATGGTATTCGCCCAATTCTTCCGCAATTAATTGAAGGCAATATGAACCGGCGAGAGGCGGGGAGTATCGCTTTTGGTTTAAGTATTGGTTTTGTTGCTTCGGTTGGGATTTCATTCACGCTGAAAACCGGCCTGCTAAATGCCTGGCTGCTATTTTTGCCGACCGATATCCTCGGCGTACTGGCGTTTAACAGTTTGCTGGCTTTTGGTCTTGGGGCAATATGGGGCGTGCTGATCCTTACCTGCCTGTTGCCGGTTAATCATCTGCTTACAGCGCTTCCTGTTGATGTGCTCGGCTCACTGGGTGAATTGAGTTCACCGGTCGTTTCTGCATTCGCCCTTTTCCCTCTGGTTGCGATTTTCTATCAATTTGGTTGGAAGAGTAGCCTGCTCGCTGCCTTTGTCGTCTTAATGACGCGCGTTTTGATTGTACGTTTCTTCCCACACATCAACCCGGAATCTATTGAAATATTCGTCGGTATGGTGATGTTACTGGCGATTGCGATTGTGCAAGATCACCGTACACGGGATGAACGAGAGCACGATGCCAGCGGTGTCTCTGTTTTTGAAGAACGCACTTCCAGAATAATCAAAAACTTGCCTTATATAGCGATTGTTGGTGGGCTGATTGCTGCTGTGGCGAGTATGAAGATCTTTGCGGGCTCTGAAGTGTCTATTTTCACATTGGAGAAAGCTTACTCCGCAGGCATTACACCGGAACAATCGCAAACGTTAATTCATCAGGCGGCATTGGCGGAATTCATGCGCGGGCTGGGTTTTGTGCCACTGATTGCAACTACTGCCCTTGCTACCGGCGTTTACGCGGTTGCGGGTTTCACCTTCGTTTATGCCGTCGGTTATTTGGTCCCAAATCCATTTATTGCCGCCATTATTGGCGCATTGGTTATTTCAGCCGAAGTGCTATTGCTGCGATCTATCGGAAAATGGTTAGGGCGTTACCCGTCAGTGCGCAATGCCTCGGATAATATTCGCAACGCGATGAATATGTTGATGGAAATGGCACTGTTGGTGGGCTCAATCTTTGCGGCTATCAAAATGGCAGGCTATACCGGGTTTACTATTGCGGCTGCAATCTATTTCCTGAATGAAGCATTGGGACGCCCGGTGCAGAAAATGGCTTCTCCGGTTGTGGCGGTGATGATTACCGGTATTGTGCTGAACATTCTTTACTACTGCGGCTTGTTTGTTCCGGCGTGATGAAAATCTGGAGATAAATGTGAAAACCTGGCCTTTGAAAAGCCTGACAATGGAACAGGCACAACGCAAACAGTTTCATCTGGTCGATGTCATTTGCCGTCATTTTCCTGGTAGTGACTTTCTTAACTCAGGGGATTTGGGCTTAGTACCTGGACTGAATCAGCCACACATGACGCAGCGCGTTGAAGCGGTGATTGCTGAGTTCTTTGCAGCTCCGGCAGCCGCCATGGTGCAAGGCGCAGGAACAGGCGCGATTCGCAGTAGCATGGCGGCACTACTCAACGCAGGGGATACTTTGCTTATCCATGATGCGCCGCTTTATCCGACGACGGCGGTCATTGTTGAGCAGATGGGATTAACGCTGATTCGTGTTGACTTCAATCATCTGAAACAAATTGAAGAAGCGATAAAAGAGCATCGACCTGCTGCCGCACTCATCCAGCATACCCGGCAAAAAATGGATGATGCCTACGAACTGAGTGAGGTTATCGCTGCATGCAACCAGCACGGCCTGCCATCACTCATCGACGATAATTATGCGGTGATGAAAGTGGAGAAGATTGGTCATGAGTGTGGCGCAACGCTCTCGACTTTCTCTTGCTTTAAACTTTTTGGGCCTGCGGGAGTGGGAGTGGTCGTTGGGGACAAGGACGCGGTAAACGCCGTGCGTAAGAGCATGTACTCCGGTGGCAGTCAGATTCAAGGTCATCAGGCTATGGAAGCTTTACGTGGCCTGGTATTTGCGCCAGTGATGCACGCCGTTCAGGCTCAGGTAAATGATGAATTGGTGAAGGCAATAAATGCAGGGGCTATTCCCCAGATAAAAAATGCGTTTATTGCTAATGCTCAGTCAAAGGTATTACTGGTTGAGTTTCATGAGCCGATAGCCGAAAAGGTGTTGGTTAATGCCCAGAAATTGGGTGCATTGCCTTATCCAGTAGGCGCTGAGTCAAAATATGAAATTCCGCCGTTGTTCTATCGAGTATCAGGTACATTTCGGCAATCTGATCCAATGCTTGAACAGCATATGATCCGTATTAATCCTAATCGAAGCGGTGCGCAGACGGTTTTGCGAATCTTGCAGGAAAGTTGTGCCGGGCTATAAATGCCATTTCTTATTAATGGCATTTCGTTCTGTTAAAATAACAAAAAAGGCTCGTCATAATGATATGACGAGCCTTTTCTCATATTGAATTCTGTTAGTGATTCGAGAACCAGTTCAACTTATCTCGCAATGCAACAACTCTACCGACAATAATCAACGCCGGGCTTGCGACCTGAGTCGATAATGCACCGAGTTCGCTTAATGTACCGCTGACCACACGTTGTGTGACTGCCGTGCCATTTTCTACTAACGCAACTGGCATCTCAGCAGACATGCCGTGCTCAATTAATTTTTCCTGAATCGCTGGCGCCTGGTTCAAACCCATGTAAAACACCAACGTCTGTTTTTCCGCAGCCAGGTTTTCCCAGTCCAGTTCACCGCCCGTTTTCAGATGCCCGGTAACCAGGCGCACACTTTGTGCGTAATCGCGGTGGGTCAATGGAATACCAGAATACGCAGAGCAACCGGATGCAGCAGTAATACCTGGCACTACTGAGAACGGAATACCGCCTTCGCACAGAGTTTCCAGTTCTTCACCACCACGCCCAAAGATAAACGGGTCACCACCTTTCAGGCGTACGACGCGTTTGCCGCTTTGCGCTTCGCGCAGCAGAATCTGGTTAATTTCTTCTTGTGGAACGCAGTGGAAGCCCGCGCGTTTACCTACAAACACACGGTCGGCATCGCGGCGCACCAGATTCATGATGTCATCTGACACCAGGCGGTCATACACCACCACGTCGGCTTGCTGGATTTGTTGCAGCCCTTTAAGGGTCAATAACCCCGCATCGCCAGGCCCTGCACCGACCAATACGACTTCGCCCCGATGATCCAACGGCGTGGCAAACATCGACTCTGTTTCCTGAGCGATGGCCTGTTTATCTTCGTTTGCCAGATATTGCGCCAGCCTGTCGTTAGTGAAGAATTTTTCCCAGAACCGGCGACGTTCACCCATGGTTTTGAAATTCGCTTTTACTCGACCACGCAGCGTTCCTGCATAAGAGGCTATTTTCCCCAGATGCAATGGCAGAATGGCTTCGAGTTTTTCACGCAGCAGACGGGCAAGAACCGGGGAAGTCCCGCCGGATGAGACGGCAACCATCAGCGGTGAACGGTCGATAATCGATGGCATGATAAAGCTGGCTTGCTTAGGCGCATCGACCACGTTACAGAAAATACGGCGGGATTCAGTAGCATCGCTGACTTGTTGATTGACAACATCGTTGTCTGTTGCGGCTATGGCCAGCCAGCAAACATCAAGCAGCGTGGGTTCGAATTCACCCTGGACTAACGTAATCATGCCCTGTTCAGCCCACACATGAAATTGTGGGGAGAAGTCCAGGGCATTCACTGTGACTTGTGCACCTGCCTCCATCAACAAACGCGCTTTACGTTCTGCAACGTCGCCACCACCGACTAACAGGCAGGCACGACCTCGCAATTGACAAAATATAGGCAGGTGATCCACGGTCAATCCTCAAAAGAAATTAGTTGCGAGCAGTCTCCGGCATGGCAACTCGCTCAGGCTGCGGGCGCTCGGCTTTCGGGGTAGCATACCAATAACCCAGGCCCATGAATACTACACCGGAAAGGGTATTCCCAAGCGTGACCCACAACAGATTGTGGCCGATACCAGCCAGCGTATAAGCATCGCTGTGATGGCCAAACCAGGAAAGCGCAAACAAAGTCATATTCGCAACGGAGTGCTCATAACCAGAAGCAATAAACGCCAGCAGACACCACCAGATCGCGAGGAATTTAGCAGCACCCTCAGTTCGCACCGCCATCCAGATTGCAAGGCAAACCAGCCAGTTACACAGTGCACCCTTAAAGAACAGCACCATTGCTGGTGCGGTAGTTTTTGCCAGTGCAGCGGTGTGGACGAGGCTGGTATCTAACGGCAACAGGCTACCGCCACCCCAGTTGTAGAGCAGGGCGACAAATACAGAACCAATCAGGTTGCCGAGCCAGGTTTTTGGCAGAATCGCCCACATCTGACCGTGGGAAATGGTGCCCGCTTTTACGCCAAACGTCAGGAACATGGTGTGGCCGGTGAACAATTCTGAACCAGCGATGATGACTAGCGTCAGGGCGATACCGAAGGTCGCTCCCATAACCAGTGGACGCAGTGCAGGATCAATCAGGTTACCAAGAGTGAAAATCAGGATGATCCCAAGGCCAACATACGCCCCCGCCATTGCGGAGCTTATCCAGAAACCAAGTGGATTGTTTTTTGACAGCCGGGCAATGCGTGCAGCATTTGCCGCACATTTCTTAATGGTATCGGTGAACATTTTTATTATCCCAATAAATTAAAAGTAAATAATGAAATCGAATACGGTTTTATTACTCCTCACCCTTCCCCGCCTCCAGAAGGGGCGGGGGTTGAACAGTATCTGTTTCTTCTAAAGGTGAGGGTTTTCTTACGCTTTAATCTGAACCAGTCCGTCTTGAACGCGTGCTGGATAATGCGCAATTGAACGGCTCTCATCTTCCATACACAAGCCGTCTCGCAGTCTGAAACGCTGCTTTTTCAACGGGCTGGCAACCCACAGTTCGTTCTGGTGTTCGGCAATCAGGCCGCGCGACAGCACACTCGCCTCAAAGAACGGGTCAATATTGCTGATAGCGAAAACCTGATCGTCATTGCGAGGACGAAAAATTGCTATCTGCTTATTTCCCAGCAATGCGCACACACCGGTAGCAGGCAGTATGTCGTTTAACGGGCAAACGGTAGTCCACTGGCTCATACATTTTCCTCCACTTCTTCTACCAGAGTGACCGGGATACGCTCGTAAGGCGTAGCCGGACGATGTTGCTCGCGCTCAGGCACGATTTGTACGTTCGGGTCGCGCTGCGGGCTGTTAATAAAGTGTTTGAAGCGAACCTGGGCTTCTGGGGTATTAACTGTTTCAGTCCATTCGCAGATAACTTTCTCACGCAGGCGTTCAATTTCGGCTTCAAGTTGAGCATTCAGGCCCAATTTATCTTCGATAATGACTTGCTTGAGATACTCGATACCGCCTTCCAGGCTATCTAACCACGGTGCAGTACGCGTCAGTTTGTCTGCAGTGCGGATGTAGAACATCATGAAGCGGTCGAGGTATTTGAGCAGCGTTTCGCGGTCTAAGTCTGCTGCGAGCAAGTCTGCATGACGTGGTTTCATACCACCGTTGCCGCATACATACAGGTTCCAGCCTTTCTCGGTGGCGATAATCCCCACGTCTTTACCCTGTGCTTCAGCACATTCACGTGTACAGCCAGAGACACCGAACTTCATTTTGTGTGGAGTACGAATACCTTTGTAACGGTTTTCCAGTTCGACACCGAAACCTACGCTATCGCCGACACCGTAACGACACCAGGTGCTGCCGACGCAGGTTTTCGCCATACGCAGTGCCTTCGCGTACGCATGCCCTGTTTCGAAGCCCGCTTCAATCAGTTGACGCCAGATTTCTGGTAGGTCGTCTTTTTGCGCACCAAACAGACCGATACGCTGAGAACCGGTGATTTTGGTATAGAGATTAAATTCGCGCGCGATACGGCCGACTTCCATTAAGCCTTCTGGCGTAATTTCACCGCCCGCAGAGCGAGGGATCACGGAGTAAGTGCCGTCTTTCTGGATATTGCCCAGGAAGTTGTCATTGGTGTCTTGCAGCGGTGTGTGCTTTGGAGAAAGCACATATTCGTTCCAGCAAGAGGCCAGCAGAGAGCCGACAGTCGGTTTGCAGACTTCACAACCGTAACCTTTGCCGTATTTTTCCAGCAACTCGTCGAAGGATTTAATGCCTTCAACGCGGATCAGGTGGTACAGCTCCTGGCGAGAAAACGCGAAGTGTTCACACAGGTTGTGGTTAACTTCGATGCCTTGCTTGCTCAACTCTGCATTCAAGACCTGAGTGATCAATGGGATACAACCACCACAGCCTGTGCCTGCTTTGGTTTCAGCTTTCAACGCTGCTACCGTGTGGCAGCCTTTGTTAATGGCTTTGATCAGATGTCCTTTGGTGACATCAAAGCAGGAGCAGATTTGCGCGCTGTCTGGCAGTTTATCAACGCCGATGGCGGGTGTGCCTGAACTGGCGTGTGCAGGCAGAATCAGTGCGTCAGGGTTTTCCGGCAGCTCAATAGCATTCAATACCAGTTGCAGCAGGTTGCCGTAATCGCTGGTGTCACCAACCAGAACTGCACCGAGAAGGGTTTTGTTATCAGCGCTAACAATCAGGCGCTTATAAACTTCCTTGCTTTCATCAAGATAGACATAGCTGCGGCAATTTGGCGTGCGGCCATGCGCATCGCCAATCCCACCAACATCAACGCCGAGCAATTTCAGTTTGGCACTCATATCCGCGCCTTCGAACGCGTTTTCTGTGCCGAGCAGATGGTCAGCCGTGACTTGCGCCATTTTATAGCCAGGTGCGACCAGGCCGAAGGTACGGTTATTCCAGCTAGCGCATTCGCCGATAGCGTAGATATCTGGATCAGAGGTTTGGCAAGTGTCATTAACCACGATACCGCCGCGCTGTGCTGTGGCCAGCCCGCATTGGGTTGCCAGTTTGTCGCGTGGGCGGATGCCGGTGGAGAAGACGATGAAGTCCACCTCCAAATCGGTGCCGTCAGCAAAACGCATGGTCTTACGTGCTTCGTTGCCTTCCTGGACAATCTCCAGGGTGTTTTTGCTGGTATGGACGCGCACGCCCATGCTTTCGATTTTATTACGCAGTTGCTCGCCGCCCATCTGGTCGAGTTGTTCGGCCATCAGCATTGGGGCGAATTCAATGACGTGAGTTTCTACGCCAAGGTTTTTCAATGCCCCTGCGGCTTCAAGGCCTAGCAAACCGCCACCAACAACGGCACCGCGCTTGCTGCGACGTGCGCAAGCTTCGATAGCGTTCAGATCTTCGATTGTGCGGTAGACGAAACAGTCTTGTGTATCAGAGCCTTTAATTGGCGGGATCCACGGGTAAGAACCGGTCGCCATCACGAGTTTGTCGTAATAAACGGTACGGCCAGTATTGGAGTGAATGACTTTTTCCTGGCGGTTAATGGTGATGGCGCGTTCGCCTACCAGTAATTTGACGCCGTGCTTCTCGTAGAAGCCTTCACGAACCAGCGATAACTCTTCGGCGGTATGATGGGAAAAATAGGACGAAAGATGCACGCGATCGTAGGCTTTGCGCGGCTCTTCGCAGAAAACAGTGATATCAAATTGGCCTGGCAGGGCTTTATCAAGTAAGTCTTCGATAAAGCGATGGCCGACCATGCCATTACCGACAACAGCGATTTTGACTTTGCTCATAATTGCCTCAATTTCTTTTTTATTACTGCCTACCTTAACGATTCAGCAATGGCGATTATTGATACAAATCAAATACACCTTTATATACCTCTTAATGGGTATATGTCTGATTTTATACAGTTTTTCTAAGTGGCGGAATTGTCTGGCTATTCGCGGGAAGACAATAAATGCCCTCATTTTGCCAGGTCATGCTATGAAATAGAGGTGGTTAATCATGAAGGGGTGGGTATGAACAAAATGATGTTGGAATTGATCCAAAATGTGCGTCTTGTTGGGCAAGAAGGTCTGTGGCAACTTGTTATTGAAAATGGCCGTTTTAAGGCAATAAAACCGATGAGTGAGCCCCAGCCTGAAAGCCAGCAGATTCTGGATGGGCGGGGTGGCCTGGCAATCCCACCCTTTATTGAACCTCATATTCATCTCGATACTACGCAAACTGCCGGTCAACCCAACTGGAATCAGTCTGGTACGCTGTTTGAAGGCATTGAACGCTGGGCTGAACGCAAAGCGTTACTTACGCATGAAGATGTAAAACAGCGCGCCTGGAAAACACTGAAATGGCAGATTGCCAATGGTATCCAGTATGTACGCACCCACGTTGATGTTTCAGATCCGACGCTCACGGCATTAAAAGCGATGCTGGAAGTTAAGCAAGAAGCTGCGTCATGGGTTGATGTACAGATTGTGGCTTTCCCGCAGGAAGGGATACTTTCCTATCCGAACGGCGAAGCGCTGCTGGAAGAAGCGTTGCGCCTGGGTGCAGACGTGGTCGGTGCGATCCCACATTTTGAGTTCACGCGTGAATACGGCGTTGAGTCTCTGCATAAAGCTTTCGCGCTGGCACAGAAATACGACCGGCCATTAGATATTCACTGCGACGAAATCGATGATGAGCAGTCTCGTTTTGTTGAAACGGTTGCGGCACTGGCATTGCGAGACGGTATTGGGGCGCGCGTCACTGCCAGTCACACCACGGCGATGCACTCATACAACGGCGCTTATACATCGCGTCTGTTCCGCTTGCTGAAAATGTCCGGGATTAATTTTGTCGCTAATCCGTTGGTGAATATTCATCTGCAAGGCCGCTTTGATGATTATCCAAAACGGCGTGGGATCACCCGGGTGAAAGAGCTACTCGAGGCGGAAATTAACGTTTGTTTCGGTCACGATGATGTCTTCGACCCCTGGTATCCGCTGGGTACTGCCAATATGTTGCAGGTGCTGCATATGGGGCTGCATATTTGCCAGATGATGGGTTATCAGCAAATTGATGAAGGGTTAAAACTGATTACCGATAACAGCGCCCGCACTTTCGGTGTACAAGATTACGGTCTCGTTGAAGGAAATACGGCGAACCTGATTATTCTTCCAGCAGAGAATGGTTTTGATGCAGTGCGGCGTCAGGTGCCGGTGCGCTGGTCAGTGCGGGAGGGGAAGGTGATTGCAACCACGCAGTTGTCACAAACCTGGGTGATGTTGGATGAGGAGGAAGAGATTAGATACGGCGGGTAACAAGGCGTCACCCGCCATGAGCGTGTCTGCTATTAATTCGTAACGGCAGCAGCGTTATGCTGGCGATGTTTCGTTACCAGACCCAGAATCAGGCACATGATAAAGACCACGGCATACAAGCCGTTTGCCGTTTGCAGCGCCGCAAGTGGGCCACTGTGGGCAACAATCGGGCCGGTAACCACGAAGGTCAGCATGGTGCCGATGGTGCCGCAGGTGAGTACGAAGTTAACCAGTTTTGGCGAGGAAATTTTGGTCTGCAAAGAACCCAGCGTGATAACAGAGGTATAAATCGCGCTGGAGAAAAAGCCGAGAGCCAGAATAAACCACGCCAGATGTGCAGGTTCACTTTTGTTGAACAGGTACATCAGGATAGTCGCGGCGCCTGCGAGCACGGTCAGTATGCGTTGCAAATCGAAGAAACGCAGAATGAAGCTGAATGCCCACATCCCGAACATATAAGACATCCAGAAATCGCTGACCAACTGGCCGGCATCATTCAGATTCATGCCCAGGCTCTTGGCATATTCCGGCACCCAGGAAATAAAGCCCAGTTGCCCGAGGATGTAGCACAGCGCAGCAATAGACAGGAACAGGACGCCAACGCCCCATTTTTCCTTTTCGACCACTTTTTCAGTTTGCGGTGCGTGTTTGCCCAACGCCGGGAAATCGCAGCCGATGGTCAGAATGAAGATAGCGACATAAACCAGTCCAATGCAAACATATACCCAGTACCAGTTGATGCTGCGAGCCAGCAGGATCGCGGCCACCATGGGGAAAATCATCCCCGCCATGCTGAAAAAGGAGTCGGTAAATAGCAGGCGTGAACCACGTTGACGACCTTCATACATATGGGTAATCAGGAATGTACCAATCGACATCGTGATACCACTGACCAACCCGAGCACAAACATCGCGACCGAGAAGATAGTCAGACTATCGCCAAAGACCAGCCCGGCAACAGCCAGCACCATCAGTATGAAACCAAAGCGTAGCTGGGTTTTGAGTGGCACAATTTCCATTAACCAGGCATTCAGGAAAATCGAAATCAAAATGCCCGCATTCAGGAAGGTAAAGGTATTACTCATACTTGAAACGGGAACGTGGAAGTATTCGGCAATATTGCCCATCACCATCCCGGTGACAATTACCAACGCGCCAGTGAGGGCGTAGGAGAAGAAGCTGATCCATGTGAGCTTAATGCGGTTGCTGTTAGTCATGACGAGCCTGTGAATAGAAATGTAAAGTGCTTTGACAGCACTTGAGAAGAATGGATTTTAGTCAAAAGTGTGACTGATTCATATGTTTTATGAATCATTTGCTGCAATACACATAATTTAAGTTGATTGGAGTCACGAAAAATGACGGCGTTTATTAATTCACTGATTTAACTTATTGATTTGTGTGAAAGTAAAAAACCGTAAATGGCTGGCACATACCGGACCGCATCTTTACACTCTAGCAACTTGCTTCATTCACTGCCTTCGTAAGGAATTATTCATGCTCAAATCAACTCTGGCGGCTGTAGCAACTGTGTTTGCTCTAACCGCGCTATCCCCCGCGGCACTTGCTGCTAAAGGTGACCCTCACGTTCTGTTGACCACTTCGGCGGGTGAAATTGAGCTTGAGTTAAATAGCCAGAAAGCCCCAGTTTCTGTGAAAAACTTTGTCGATTACGTTAACAGCGGCTTCTATAACAACACCATTTTCCACCGTGTTATCCCGGGCTTTATGCTTCAGGGCGGCGGCTTCACTGCAGATATGAATCAGAAGCAGCCAAACCCACCAATTAAAAACGAGGCCGATAACGGTCTGCGTAATACTCGCGGTACCATTTCCATGGCGCGTACTGCAGATAAAGACAGTGCAACCAGCCAGTTCTTCCTCAATGTGGCAGATAACGCCTTCCTTGATCATGGCCAACGTGACTTCGGTTATGCGGTATTTGGTAAAGTGGTGAAAGGGATGGATGTTGCCGACAAGATCTCTCAGGTTCAGACTCATGATGTTGGCCCATATCAAAATGTTCCGTCAAAACCTGTCGTTATTCTCTCCGCGAAAGTCCTGCCGTAAAAACGCCTGCGCGGGCATCCTGTACCCGCGCATTCTCACCTTCCTGCACGTCCGCCGATTGCTGCTTATACTTGTGGCAAGAATGGGTCATGTTAGGGAGGCACCATGGCAAAGAAACTGACCGACAAACAAAAGTCCCGCCTTTGGCAACAACAGCGTAGCCGTTCATTTCAGGCCAGTAGCCGGCTGGATATTCTTGAGCCTCATGCGCAAGATGAGACTATCGCGCAGCGCGTAGAGGCGATTGAACTCGGCCCGCTGCATCGCGGATTACCCTGGCTTTGTGCCATCCATCAACAGCTTTTTCAGGACGTTTTCGACTGGGCAGGCGAACTTCGTGATGTGGATATTTCCAAAGGTGAGACACGTTTCTGTCATTTCGAGTACATCGAAAATGAAGGCAACGATCTGATGCAGGAAATGGAAGACGAGCAATATCTGGTAGGGCTTGCCAAAACCGAGTTCGTTAAACGCCTGGCACATTACTATTGTGAAATTAACGTACTTCATCCGTTCTTTGTTGGCAGTGGACGAGCGCAGAGAGTGTTCTTCGAACAACTGGCGATTCATGCTGGTTATGTTCTGGACTGGAGCGTTGTTGATCCTGACGAATGGCAAGTGGCGAATCAGGCTGGCGCGCTGGGTGATTTAAGCCCGCTCTGCGAGATTTTCACTAAAGTCGTGAGTGAAGCGCGCGAAAGCGAATAGAATAGCGCGGTTCTTTTTTACTCCGGAGCCGCGATGCTACTGCTTATCGATAATTACGACTCGTTCACCTGGAACCTTTATCAGTACTTCTGCGAACTGGGCGCGGAAGTGGTGGTAAAACGTAATGATGAACTGACCCTTTCTGATATCAGCATGCTGGCGCCAGAGAAATTAGTTATCTCCCCTGGCCCTTGCACGCCAACCGAAGCCGGTATTTCCCTTGCGGCTATCACGCAATTCGCCGGGCAATTACCCATTCTGGGCGTTTGCCTGGGCCACCAGGCTATTGCGCAGGCGTTTGGTGCGAGAATCGTTCGTGCAGAAAATGTCATGCACGGTAAGACTTCTGCCATTTCGCATAACAATAGTGGCGTATTTAACGGCCTGAATAATCCTTTGACGGTGACGCGCTACCATTCTTTGGTTATCGACCCGGTAACGTTACCTGCCTGTTTTGAAGTGACAGCATGGACGGATAAGCAAGAGATTATGGGCATCCGGCATCGTGAGCTGGATTTGGAAGGTGTGCAGTTCCATCCCGAAAGTATTCTTAGCGAGCAAGGGCATCAGTTACTCGACAATTTCCTCAATCGCTGATTTTTTATTGCCAGATAATGATTTTTTATGCATATTTCATGATTATATTTTCAAATGTATTTCATGAAGCTCTATGCGTAAAAAGGGGACCGGCAATAAATGGCAACTGAACAATCAGCAATTACCCGCGCAACTTTCGACGAAGTGATTCTGCCGATTTATGCACCTGCGGAGTTTATCCCCGTAAAAGGCAAAGGTAGCCGAGTATGGGATCAACAAGGGAAAGAGTATGTTGATTTCGCGGGCGGGATCGCGGTTACAGCGTTGGGCCACTGCCATCCGGCATTAGTGGAAGCATTAAAAAGCCAGGGCGAAACGCTCTGGCATACCAGCAACGTTTTTACCAACGAACCTGCGCTGCGTCTTGGCCGTAAGCTGATTGATGCTACTTTTGCTGAACGCGTGCTGTTTATGAACTCCGGCACTGAAGCAAACGAAACAGCATTTAAACTGGCGCGTTACTACGCATCCACGCGCCATAGTCCATATAAAACCAAAATCATTGCCTTCCATAACGCTTTCCATGGTCGTTCGCTGTTTACCGTTTCTGTCGGTGGGCAGCCGAAGTATTCCGATGGTTTTGGTCCAAAACCTGCCGATATCATCCATGTGCCATTTAATGATTTACATGCGGTAAAAGCCGTGATGGATGACCACACCTGCGCAATCGTGGTTGAACCTATTCAAGGCGAGGGTGGCGTAACGGCGGCAACTCCAGAATTTTTGCAAGGTTTGCGTGAGTTGTGTGATGAGCATAAAGCGCTGTTGGTATTTGATGAGGTGCAGTGCGGTATGGGGCGTATCGGTGAGCTATTCGCCTATATGCACTATGGCGTGACGCCAGATATTTTGACCAGTGCTAAAGCACTCGGCGGTGGCTTCCCGGTGAGTGTGATGCTGACTACGCAGGAAATTGCCTCGGCATTCCATGTTGGCACTCATGGTTCAACCTACGGCGGCAACCCGCTGGCTTGTGCGGTAGCGGGTGCTGCGTTTGATATCATCAACACCCCAGAGGTGTTGAACGGCGTAACCGCGAAGCGTCAGCTTTTCGTGAAGCATTTGCAGCAAATTGATGATCAATTCGATGTGTTCAGCGATATTCGCGGCATGGGACTGCTGATTGGCGCTGAGCTTAAAGCGCAATACAAAGGCCGTGCGCGCGAATTCCTGCATGCAGCCGCTCAGGAAGGCGTCATGGTTCTGAACGCGGGGCCAGATGTTATGCGTTTTGCACCCGCGCTGATTGTTGAAGATGCCGATATTGACGAAGGTATGTTTCGCTTTGCCAGGGCGGTGGCGAAAATCGTCAAAGGCTGATTTATTTGCTCTGCCCTAACCGGCGGTTCAACCAGATACCGTGATGTGGCCGCTGGCGCCAGGCAACCGAAGAAATGGTATGCATGGTGCTGAGGTGGCCCAGAATCCGTTGTAAATGCTGCTCCATTGTACTTAATGGCCCGCTCGGGAGCCCTTCCAGCGGGTCCAGTATATTCGCGTCATGAGTTTCCCCTGGCCCATCGTACTGAAGCCGCTGCTGGCAACGTTGCAGCGCAATTTCGCATGACTGTAAATAACGTTGGGCTAAATCCGGCGTTAACATGTCGTGCTCACGAGCCAGCGTCGTCATGGCATTAATGTGCTCAACGATGAACTGGCTGTGAGTGACCCACAGTTTCATATCTGCCAGATAGTGCGAGTTAAATCCCGGTTCCTGCATCGCCTGGTTAAGCGAGTTAAACAGCGCGTTATGTGCCTGATTGACCTTCATGCGCGCATAGGCGAGCGGCGTGGGTTCAGGGTCGCTGCTCAGAATGATGCGAATAGCATCCTGATCCCTTTCTAATGCGTCGTGGGCGTTCTGTCTTAACAAACCGCTTTGCCACTGTGGCCACAGCCACACCATGCCCCCGAAGGCAATCAGGCAGCCGAGCAAAGTATCGATTAAGCGGGGAACGATATACTGCTCGGCACTCAGCGTTATCAGTTGCAGGGTATATACCGCCGTCACGGTAAAACCAATTGTCGCCCAGCCGTAGCTTTTGCGTATGAACAGATAACTGACCAGCGTGATGAGTAGCATCGCACCCAACGCAATACTTTGTGGGAAATGGAAGTGCAATGCCACGCCTGCGATGGCCAGGCCCGCTATGGTGCCTGCAGAACGGTGCAGGATGCGTACTCGCGTAGCACCGTAACCGTTTTGCGTAACGAACATCACCGTCATTAATATCCAGTAGGGTTTGGGGAGATGTAAAAACGCGCCAAACAGACTGGCAATGGTGAGCATCACGCCTAATCTGGCAGCATTTCTCAGGGCGGCAGATTTCAACGATAAATAGCTTTTGAGTGCTGCCCAAAGAGGTAAGCGGCGCTGCCTGTCTTCCATCAAGTCACGCACATATAAAGGGCGTTGAGTGCGTAAGACGCGGCCGATACGGCTGAAGTGGTAATGGCAAAATTGCCCGACAGGATTATCAGGATTTTGGCGGGCAATTTTCTCGAGAGCTTCGATTTGTTTTTCCATCGTAAAACGCTTTGGCATGCGATGGTAAAGAATGTCGTCTGCCAGCACGCGCAAACGCGCGGCGATTGTCTGGGCATTCCAGCGAATCACGGCTTCAGCATGGCTTTGCTCAACCAGTTTTTGAACTTCGGCAGGGTGGTGCAAGCTGACCGAGATATGTTCCTGAAGATCTAATGCCACCTGGAATGCGCGCAACAAGCGTTTGTAGCCGTTTTGCTGATTGGCTGCCAGCATGTGTAATTGTTGATAGCAGACGGTAATCAGATCGACCGCTTTTTGCTGGCGTTCAAGCAATGGCGGAAGTGCTTTTTCGGGATCGGTATGCTGAGTCAATAAGCCGTATTTAGCGTCGCAATAATCTGCTAATTGACGATAGAGCAGACTTAGTGACTCGCGTAGTGGCTGCTCGCGCCACATCCAGAACCAAAACCAGTTAAACACGCCGTACCAAACGGTACCGCAGACATACAGCAGCATGGGTTTCCAGATTGGCATATTTCCGGCCATGCTGAGTGTGAAAATGGCAGCAATCAGTGAGGCAGGAAGCAGGCGAGCGTGAAGGGAGCTGATTTCAGCCGTGACCCCTAGCAGTAACGCCATAACAATAAGAATCACGGGCAACGGTACGGTGGTATAGAGCAACAGCAGCTGCATGATCAAACTGCTGACGGCAAAAAGACTGCCACCGACAATCAGACGTTTGAAAAAACGCTTATGGGGTGTATCCAGACCTGCAATGTTGCAGCACGCAGGAACTAACGAGAACAACAGGCCAGATTGCAGATTGCCGACCAGCAAGCCTACCGCCACAGGAAGACACAGCACTAGCGTTTGCCGCAGTGCGTAGTTAACTTCCGGGTGATAAATCAGTCTGCGCCACATATGTTCATCATACTTCAAGTTGTGGGGGGATGAATTTTAGAGACAAAAAAGGCGTATTACCGAAGCGATACGCCATTTTTGAGACGGAGATTAACGAGTGCCGTAAACGACGATCGTTTTACCGTGAGCGGAGATCAGGTTTTGATCTTCCAGCATTTTCAAGATACGACCAACAGTTTCGCGAGAGCAACCGACAATCTGACCGATTTCCTGACGGGTGATTTTGATCTGCATACCGTCTGGGTGGGTCATTGCATCAGGTTGTTTTGCCAGGTTCAGCAGCGTCTGCGCGATACGACCAGTAACATCAAGGAATGCGAGGTTACCGACTTTTTCAGACGTGACTTGCAGACGGTTTGCCATCTGCGCAGACAGGCGCATCAGAATGTCTGGGTTAACTTGAATCAGCTGGCGGAATTTTTTATAGGAAATTTCAGCCACTTCACAAGCACTTTTAGCACGAACCCAGGCACTACGTTCCTGACCTTCTTCGAACAGCCCTAACTCACCAATGAAATCACCCTGATTCAGATAGGAGAGGATCATTTCCTTGCCCTCTTCATCTTTAATCAGAACAGCCACAGAGCCCTTGACGATGTAATACAGCGTCTCTGCTTTTTCACCCTGGTGAATCAGTGTGCTCTTCGATGGATACTTATGAATATGGCAATGGGACAAGAACCATTCGAGAGTCGGGTCTGTTTGCGGTTTGCCAAGCACCATGCGCGGTTATCCTCTGTTTTATAACTGGCTACCAACGACGGGACGCTAAACATCCTGTCTGGCGTTGCAAGTATTAGAATATTCCCCACTTTGGGGAGGTGGCATGCAAGTCATTCTTGCTGCCTGTAATTAGTGATGTCCAATGGCATACATGCATAACGTCAATGTATCGATGTAGCATCTGGATTGTTTTAGCATAGCTTTTGACAGGTGTCTCCTATTGTCTCGTTTCAGCTTGACGTAGGTCTCCTTCCATTGCCAGTTTTGCTGCTTCCGCGTACTCTGAGAGGTAATTTTTTCAACGGGAGAAGCAACATGCAGGCACGAGTGAAGTGGGTGGAAGGGTTAACCTTCATTGGAGAGTCTGCTTCAGGGCACCAGATTCTGATGGACGGTAATGCTGGCGATAAAGCACCAAGTCCGATGGAAATGGTACTGATGTCCGCTGGTGGTTGCAGTGCAATCGATGTGGTTTCTATTTTGCAAAAAGGCCGCTACAACGTGACTGATTGCGAAGTAAAACTCACCTCAGAGCGCCGCGAAGAAGCACCGCGTTTGTTTACGCATATCAATCTGCATTTCATCGTTACAGGCAAAGAATTGAAGGATAACGCGGTATCCCGCGCGGTGGATTTGTCTGCTGAGAAATATTGCTCTGTTGCTTTGATGCTGGAAAAAGCGGTGAACATTAC
>DASXXQ010000266.1:0-2964 GCA_036502985.1 Buttiauxella sp. | reverse complement strand
TTACGCAGCAAATAGATAAAGTACGGCGCACCGATAAACGTTGCCAGCAACCCGGCAGGAACTTGATCCGGGAACAGAATCATCCTTCCGCACCAGTCTGCCGTCACCATCAGCATCCCGCCAATTAACGCCGACATAATCAGTTGTGGCATCGCCCGTCGGAAGCCAAGCATTCGCGCAATATGCGGAGCCATTAAGCCAACAAAACTCAGTGGGCCAACGGTCATGGTTGATGCAGCGGTTAAGGTCGCCGCCAGCAACAATAACGCAAAGCGTGAGGGTGTAAGCGCCATACCGATAGCCCGCGCGGTCGCTCCACCCAGCGGTAAAATCATCAGCCAACGGCGACAAAGCGGCGTAACCGCAAACAGGATAGCCATCAGAATAAGCGTTCTGACCGCCTGATCGCCGGTAACGTTATACGTCGAGCCGGAAATCCAGGTCAATATGCCCGCCATGCGCGGATCGCCACTCGCCATCAGCAGCATCAATAGCATGGTAAACGCCGTACTCAGCGCCATCCCGGCCAACAACATGCGTTGCGGGGAAAATCCACCACGGCTCGCCGTCACCATGATGACGAGCAGTGTCACCGCTGCACCAAGGCTACCCGCAGGGAACAACCAGGCAAAGGCATTTCCGGGCACGATAAACAGCATCACTACCACACCAAATGCCGCACCGGAGCTGATACCCAACACCTCGGGGCTCGCCATCGCATTCCCGGTCAGACGCTGGATAACGCTACCGGCAACTGCCAGCATCATACCCGCCGTCAGTGCCGCTAATACGCGTGGCCAGCGCCACTGCAACAGGTCATGGAATAATGAACCGCTGACCCAGTTCCAGCCATAGGCATCACGCCCCAGCGTCAACGCAGTGACGATAACCATAACCAGCACAGCGCTGCCGATTAACACCCACCATCCAGGATGTTGGCGCTCAGCAGGAACGTTATCACCTTGATTCATCGCAGGCGTCCCAACGGTACGCAGGCGTGGCAGCAACCAAAGCAGTAACGGAGCGCCAATCAGCGCCGTCACGGTGCCGGTCGAAATCTCACGCCAGACGCCAGCAAGCCAGATAACCGATTGGTCGGATAACCACAAAATCAACGCGCCGATAATCGGTGCCAGGAACAATCGAGCGACCAGGCGCCGCGCACCAAGCATTTTTGCCAGTAACGGGGCGAACAGACCGATAAAACCAATAATCCCGACGGCATTTACCAGTAACGCGCTGATGGCTATTGCCAGCACCAAAGTCGCCAGACGCACCATCGAAAGTGCCAGTCCCAGATTACGCGCCACACCGTCGTCGAGCCCCATGAGCGTCAGCGGGCGCAGCAGCAACAGCGTTAATAACAAACCGCCAATCAGGCGCGGCCACAGGCCGTTAACGATGCTCCAGTCCTGCTGATTCAGCGAACCGGTGCTCCACAAGAACATATTCTGCAATTGATCGTGGTGGAAAATCGCCAGTAGCTGGTTTACCGCGCCGCAATACAGGCTCAGCACCAGGCCTGCAAGAATCAGAGTAACCGGCGATAAACGCTTGCCCCAGGCAACCCCGAACACCAGCAAACCCACAACCCCCGCCCCCGCGAGTGCTGCAAATTGTTGTGTCGCAAAGCCTCCTGGCAGCGCCCACAGCGTGGCAACGGTCACACCTAGCTGCGCACCACTCGCCACGCCAAGCGTCGTGGGTTCGGCAAGTGGGTTACGCAATACCTGCTGGAACAGCACGCCGACTAATCCAAGCCCTGCACCGACCAATAAAGAGATAGCAAGGCGCGGTAGCGCGCTGTAGTGGAATAACATCTGATTGATGTCATCAATGTTGGGTTGCGCCCAGGCTGTGCTCCAGAGCGCGGCAGGTAACCGAGTATTCAGATTGTGTAACGTCAACGCGCAGGTAATGACAAACAGCAGCGACAAAAGCATCGCGGGGAACAAGGCATAACGATGTCTCACGCTTTGCTCCCGATGGCATTTGCCAGTGTCGTTGTGAAGCTCATCGCGGAGAGTGTCGCACCATAAAGCCATACCGGCGGAACACGTTGAAAACGATTCTGACGAACAAAAGGCATTGCGTTCCATAAAGGCGTTGCCATTACGCGCGCCATTTCAGCATCGTTATTATGATCAAAGCAGATAACATCTGCGTCTTTGACTTCAGCCAGGCGCTCAAGCCCTACCACCGCACTTCCCCAGAAGTTGGTTTCACCCTGCCATGCGTTTTTCACACCCAGCAAATCCATCACCTGCTGGAACAGGCTGTTTTTCCCAATAACTAATGCATGGCGGGAATCGAGCAATGTCATCAGCAGTACTGGCTTATCGCCGCGAGCGCTAAAGCGAGGTTTCATTTGCTCAATGAATTGGTCGAATTTCAGTAAGTGAGCCTGGGCTGCTTGCTGCATGCCAAGTTTCTCACCAAGCTCGGTCAGCGACTTGCGAGCCACTGTTAATGGTTTGCCGGAGCCATCGTTAAAACTGAAGCCTAAACCGGGTGCGATACGGGACATTTTTTCCGGCGACGGCCCGTAACCTGCGGAATAAAGAATCAACGACGGTTTTAATTGAGTAAGAAGTTCAAGATTAGGTTCAGTGCGCAAACCGACTTCGATAATGCCATCGGGCAATTTAGGCTCGCCAACCCATGCTTTGTAGTTGGCGATATCGGCCATTGCATAAGGCGTAATACCCAGCGCCAGCAAGAGCTCCACCGGGAGCCACTCCAGTGCAACAATACGATGCGGGTCAATTGAAGCCGCCTGTGCATTGCTCATGTTGAGCAATAACGGCGAGAGTGCCAGTGCAGTCAGCAACTGACGGCGACTCATAAAAGGGTTAATCAATTCTGGCATCAGTAAACAAAGCTCACCGGAGCCGCACCCGCAGGATGCGGAAGAATTCCCATCGGAATACCGTAAATTTTTTCCAGCGTTTCGCTTTGCATCAG
>DASXXQ010000265.1:0-3952 GCA_036502985.1 Buttiauxella sp. | reverse complement strand
TGGTGGAGCTGGCGGGAGTTGAACCCGCGTCCGAAATTACTAGACCGTCGGTACTACATGCTTAGTCATATCTTTACATTCGCCGGGCAACTGCGGATAGACACGCCATTACCAAACTATCCTGATTAGTTTTAGTGCTTCAACCCCAGGCAAGGTTTACACACGATCTCTTTTGGGTTTGACTTCTCTTGATCCCCGTCTTAAGAGCGGAAGCTAGGGAGAGAAGGCTCTAAGCAGGGTATTAAGCTGCTAGTGCGTAGTTTTCGTCGTTTGCGACTATTTTTTTGCGGCTTTTTACGAGGCAAACCGCCCCTCGGCATGCACCTTGGGTTTCGCGAATCCCGTCGAATCCAGAATCAGCCCCACAAGTGTTCTGTAAGTATAACAGAGTTGTAGCGCCACTTACTACCCCTTAGCCTTGTTAACGTTCGCGCAGCGCTTCGCGGGCGCGGTTGAACGGTTTTATCAGGTAGTCGACGATGGTTTTTTGCCCGGTTTTGATGTCAACGGTGGCGACCATCCCTGGCGAAATAGAGAAATGATGCCCGGCTTTGTTCACCAGGTAGTCCTGATGGGTGCGGATAAATACCCGGTAATAGACGATTTCGGGTTTAACTTTGTCCTGAATCGTGTCGGGGGAGATGGTTTCAACTTCGCCTTCAAGGCCACCGTAAATGGCGTAATCGTAGGCGGTGACTTTTACCAGTGCGCGCTGCCCCGGGTGGATAAAAGCGATGTCGCGCGGGGAGAGGCGAGCCTCAATAAGCAAGTGGTCATCAACCGGGACTATCTCCATCATTTCGCCGTTGGGTGGGATTACGCCGCCAATGGTAGTCACCTGAATATTCTTCACAATGCCACGCATGGGCGAACGCACAGTCATGCGGGAAACGGAATCTTCACGGCCTTTGATTATCGCCGAAAGCATGTCCACTTCGGCGTTAGCTTTGGAAAGCTCCTCGCGTGCTTGCACGTAATATTGCGAGCGCAGATCGGTAATCTTTAGCTCCAGGTCGCTTTTTTGCCGCTGAAGACGCAGTACTTCTACATGGCTCGCCGCACCGCTTTTTGCCAGGCGCTGGGTTATCTCCAGCTCTTTGTTGACCGATACCAGCGCGTCTTTTATATCCGATGCTGAGTCATTGAGCTGCGCGCGGCGGCTTTTATACAGCCGCGTTTCGGAGGCGGTTAAATCCGACCATGCTTTCAGTGAGTCGGGGAATACAAGCGGGAGATCGTTCACTTCCGCGTTAAGCCGCACGCTGGATGCGAGCGATGCGCGATAACGCGCAGAGCTCTCGCCAACGTTGGATTCTGAACGGGTAGGGTCGAGCCGGGCGACGATTTGCCCTGCCTCAACTTTGTCGCCCTCATGCACCAGTACTTCAGTGACAATGCCGCCGTCGAGGGATTGCAGCACCTGTTCGCGCGAGCTGGGGACGACTTTTCCGGTGCCAGTCGATACTTCATCAAGCTTGCCAAACCATGCCCAGACGCCCAACAGAATAAAGAGTATGACGCTGATGGTAATAATCCGGCTGGCACCGGAGTATTCGTTTTCACGCTCAATATCCGGGTCATCAATGGCGACATCACGCTGACTGGTTTTCATTTTTCCACTCCCGTTCGTTGGCCTGTGCAGCCGCGCGGCTGTTACTCAGCGCTTGCGCCTTTGGTGCATCCATCACCAGTTGCCCATCCTTCAAAACCAGAACGCGTTCCACCAGTTCGAGCATCGGCACCCGATGTGTGGCGACAATCAATGTACGGTGGCCGAGCCATTGCCCCAGGCGTTGGATAAATTCGCGCTCGGTATGGTCATCCAGTGATGCGGTGGGTTCATCAAGCAAGACAATATTGGGGGAGCGCAGCAGCATACGGGCCAGCAAGATGGACTGACGCTGCCCGCCAGATAGCCCCGTACCGCCTTCCATAATGCCGTGGTCGAGCCCTTTCGCCAGGTGCTTCACAAAGTTGCCCGCGCCGCTAATTTCAAGCACTTCGAAAATAGATTCATCGCTGGCATGAGGTGCGCCCAACGTCAGGTTTTCGCGCAAGGTGCCATAAAACAGACGGGCGTTTTGGCTGAGAAAACCGATATTGCGCCGCAAATCCGCCATATCAATTTGCGCCATGCTCAGGTTGTCGAGGCGAACATCGCCACTCACCAAATCAACACCGCCCGCTAAAGCCTGTAATAGCGTCGATTTGCCCGCACCATTGCGTCCAAGTACCGCGATTCGTTCACCTTGCAGGATTTCCAGGCGAGTGATGCGCAGTGGGATTCGTTGATCGTCGCTATGGTAGCGAAATTGTGCGTTTTCAAAGAGATAGTGGCCGTGAAAAATATCCTGATGAACCAGGTTTTCATCACGTTGCGTTTCGACTGGCAACTGCATAATGCTGTCCAGACCTTGCTTCGCCGCTTTGACTTGCTGCCAACGAGCCAGTACGCCGCACAGGTTTGCCATCGGCGCAATCATGCGCGATGCCAACATGGATGCGGCAACCATCGCACCGGTTGTCATGTCACCTTCAATTACCAGCGGCGCACCAAACAAAATTACCGCTGCATACACCAGGCTTTGAATGGTCATCCCCCAACTGATCAGCCCTTGAGTCAACTGGCGGGTGCGCAGGCCGGATTCAGCCGTAATGCGGATGTAGCTGTTCCATTGTTGCAGAAAGCGGTTTTCCGCCTGCATCAGCTTGATGTCTTCCAGCCCTTGCACGCTCTCGACCAAAACCGCATTGCGTAACGTGGCTTCATGCGCTGACTGGTTGGCAAGCATGGCCAGTTTCTTTTGCAGCAGGAGGCCAGGCAATACCATCAGGACGGCGGCGACGGGGGCAATCCAGGCCAGTTGCGGGGCGATGATCGCCAGCACGAGGATAAACATGAAAAAGAACGGTAAATCGACGATCGTTGAGATCGTCGACGACGTGATCATTTCGCGGATCTGTTCCAATTCGCGAAGCTGAGAAATAAAACTGCCAGTGGAGCGGGGGACTGCGCTGTTACGCAGGCGTAAAGCATGGCTGAAGACGCGATCTGAAACGCGCATATCAGCCCGTTTGCCAAGCACATCCATAATATGGCCACGTGCCACGCGTAGCAGGAAACCAAAGATAACCGCCAGCATAACGCCTGATGCGAGGACGTAGAGCGTCGGGTAAGACTGCGCCGGGATCACCCTGTCATAAACCTGCATTGAGAATAGAATGCCGGAAAGCGAAAGGACGTTGATCAGAAATGCCGCCAGCATCACTGGGCCGTAAGGACGCCAGTCTTGCATTACCAGCTGTTTCAGCCAGTCCGGGCTAAATCGAGAAATATAGGCGTCTACGCGGCTGTCTTTTAGCGCAGAAAGCGGGCGTAACGCCGCAACGAAGCGGATTTCTGGCAGGAGTTCGCTGAGTGCAACGCGGTTGGTTTGGCGTCCGTCGTCGATGACGCAAATATCCACAGTGTCTTCGCCATCAAAATGCTCGATAACCGCCAGTTGTCCGTTTTTTAAATCCACCACGACGGGAAGCCGCCATTGTGAAATCGCAAGCTTAGGTGCGCTCAACAGATGAAAAGAGAGCCCCGCCTGGCGCGATAACTGCGTCAGTGCGGATAGCAGGCCCTTATCTTTAAACCACGGGGCGTTAGCCTGAATTGTGCCAGGTGAGCAAACGACGCGGTAATGGGCGGCGACATGGCTGATGGTCTGGGCCCAGTTGCTCAGCGCTTGTTCGGTCAGTAACTCATCAGCAGGAGGAGGAACGTTGCTCATGGCTGGATCTCCAGTGACTGGATGGTGCGATGTTCCAGACCAAATGCATTGCGCAACCGGCCGCTGTTATACAGGCAGTTGAGCTGCAATTGATGAAGTTGGCTGACAGTCTGCAACTGGGCGAAATGCGCCTGGAAAACTTCCTGCTCGGCGTTAAGCACGTCTAATAGCGG
>DASXXQ010000264.1:0-25884 GCA_036502985.1 Buttiauxella sp. | reverse complement strand
TAAATAGTGGTGCCCGGACTCGGAATCGAACCAAGGACACGGGGATTTTCAATCCCTGTGTCGAGTTGTTAGTTTCCATGATGCTTTGTGATTTAAATGTGAATTCGCATCCTGAGAAAATTATCAGGTGCCTAAATGCATGTAATTCCAGTTGTTTCTACCAAAGGTGGTGAAGGTAAGTCCACTCAGGCAGCCAATCTTGCCGGTTTCCTTGCTGATGCAGGTCTAAAAGTCCTTCTCATCGATGGAGACTATGCTCAGCCTACTGCGAGCAGCATTTTTTCCCTTACCTACGAAGCGCCCAAAGGTTTGTATGAGCTGCTCATGCAGACTGCTGATCTAAACCAGCCCTCCAGCATCATCTCCAACAGTGTTATTGACGGGTTGGATGTGATTGTCTCCAACGATCCCCACGCTCAGTTGCCTACCGCCATGCTTCACGCTCCCGACGGTCGGTTACGCTTACGCAATGTTCTGCAACATCCCCTTTTCCAGTCATATGACGTCATCATCGTTGATTCCCAGGGTGCCCGATCCATCATGCTTGAACTGATTGTTCTTGCGGCAACGCGGACCGCTGTCGGTGTGGTTAAACCCGTACTGCCTGACGTCAGGGAATTCATCCGTGGCACCATCAATATGATGGAAAATCTGCTGCCTTTTTCTGCACTTGGTCTGAAACTCCCCGAAATTCGCATCCTGATTAACTGCATGAAGTACACCCGTCTGGCTCGAGAGACTTACCTGCAGTTGGAAGAAATTATCAACGATGGCAGGTACAGCGCACACAGCGAACAAATCAGTGTGTCGTTGCTCAGCACCTTTATCTATGACCTGGAAATTTATGTTGAGGGACATGCGGCGGGTCAGCCGGCTCACCGGCTGGAGAAGAAAACAGGGCGCGTCAGTGACTCAGCATTTTCTACCATGCGACAACTGGCCTGCGAACTCTTTCCTGAATGGAAAGACTGCTTTGATTCTTTGGCAGAAAAAGGGGAAGCAAAATGATTTTGCCTGTCCGTCTGAATATAAAATTGTTGGTTGTTTTTCGGCCTTCACTCTTTTTCGGTGGTGACCGGCAGCAATCACTTCCGGTGCTGGTTAACTCAATGCCGTCCGCGGAAAGGTTCGTCAAGATAATCCAGGTGTTTTCCGATTTTACTCAGGAAGTCTTTGGCGCCTTCACTGGCCTTAAACGCTTCCCACTCTTGCACAAGTATCAGGCTCATTTCATCCGGTGTCATGTTAGCAACCTGAGAAGCAGACAAATTGTAGCGAAGAATGAGGTAGCTCTGGATGGCCTTGAATGGCGTGATGCCAGGGTTCAATTCTTTCCAACCGTGAGTGGCGGTCAGCCAGTCACCCAGCCATTGCAGGCGAAATATTTTCTGACGGGTGGACGAATCTTCAGACGTTTCCCGTGCAACGTTCCAGAAGTAATTCGACCATACATGAAAGAAGGTCTCCTTAGTTCTCTCATTGTCGAAGAAGTGAAAATAATCAATGCCGGACGATGGCTGTTGTTTTGTATCCATATTTTTTCTCCAGGTGGTTGTTTGATGGGTATGAAAACGCTGTCCGCACCTTCAGACCAGAGCGGTGAAACTCATTGGTCTGAAATCGTACCGTCAGTTAAAGGGAGGTTACTTCCGTCAGCTGTCCGTCTGGCACCCTTTTTTAACCCATCCCCGGAGGTGTTTCATGGTTGATTCAAATATGGAGCCCCTGCGTGGGCTGGCGTCCGTTGAGGCTGAACAGAGTGTGTTAGGTGCTTTAATGCTCGATAATGACCGCTGGGATGATATTGTTCTTATCCTTTCTGCTGAAGATTTTTTCAGCAAAGGGCATCAAATCTATTTCCGCGAAATGAAACGCCTCATTGACGCAGGCAAGCCCATCGATCTGATTACGTTGACCGAAGCCCTTGAGCAACAAAATCAGCTGGAGTTCGTGGGGGGCTTCGCTTATGCCGCTACGCTCAGTAAAAACACGCCCAGCGCGGCCAATATTGTGGCGTACAGTGAGATTGTTGCCCGGTTCAGCCGGGCTCGTCAGCTTGCCGCGTTAGGCTGCGACCTGACCCGTGAGGTTTCTGCGCCGCGCGCGGATATCTCTGCGCTTCTGGAGCAGGCTGAAAAACGCATCATTGATATCGCAGAAAAAGCAGAGCCTGAAAAGGGCACCTCGGTGATTGAGGGGATGGAGCGTCTTATCAGTGAACTGGAGATCCGTAATCAATCCCCGAATGGAATAACCGGCACGCCGACAGGTTTTAATGACCTTGATACTCGCACCTGCGGGCTGCAGGCCAGTGATCTCGTGCTGTTGGCTGGCCGTCCATCGATGGGTAAAACGGCGCTGGCTATGGGCATGGTCACCGGCGCACTCGAACAGCAAAAAGACAGCATTGTTCAGGTGTACAGCCTCGAACAACCGACTGAGCAACTGCTGATGCGCATGCTCTCCTGTTTGGGAAATGTGGAACTACAGCGTCTCAAAAGCGGGCTTCTCAATGATGAAGACTGGGCGCGTATCTGTAGCGCTGCCGGCCTCATTATGAATGAATGGCGTGACCGGTTGGTGATTGATGACAGCAGCTACCTGACGCCAACGATGTTGCGCATACGGGTACGTCGAAGCGCCCGTAAGTACGGTAAGCCGTCGCTGATTATGGTGGACTATTTACAACTGATGCGTTGCCCTGACCAGGAGAACCGGACGCAGGAAATTGCCGAGATTTCTCGCTCGCTCAAGGCGCTGGCCAAAGAAATGAAATGTCCGGTTCTGGCCCTTTCGCAGCTTAATCGCTCTCTGGAATCCCGTGCGGATAAACGGCCCAATAACGGTGACCTGCGCGATTCCGGGGCACTGGAACAGGATGCAGACGTCATCATGTTTGTTTACCGCGATGAGGTGTATAACCCGAATACTGAAGACGAAGGTCTGGCTGAAGTCATCATCGGCAAACAGCGACAGGGGCCCATTGGTACGGTAAAACTGCACTTTGACAACCGTTTTACCCGTTTTGAGTCTCTTCAGGCACCTGCCGTTCAGGGAGGAGGGTACTGATGAGCAAATATAACAAAGTGAATCTTTCCGATGCCATGCTACAGCGGGGGAAATCCCCCGCACCGCTCAACGTCGGGGGTAACATTTTACCGCTGGTTCCTCCGGTCAGTGAGATGGCGATGGTGCTCACGCTGGATCAACTGCGTCCCAATCCAGATAACCCGCGAACGTCCCGTAATCCCCGGTTTGATGACATTAAGACTTCAATCCGTGCGCGTGGGTTGGATTCCATTCCTAAAGTGACACGGGACCCGGACGGTGAGGATGTGTATATCTTCAGTGACGGAGGCAACACCCGCTATCAAATCCTCTGCGAGCTCTGGCAGGAGACCGGTGAAGACCGTTTTTACCGGCTCCAGACTATTGTGAAACCGTGGCCAGGTCGCCTGCAGTGTGTGATTGGCCATCTGGCCGAAAACGAAGTACGCGGCGACCTGACCTACATTGAAAAAGCTTTTGGTATCCATAATGCTCGGACAATTTGGGAAGAACAGCTCGGAAAGAGTGTCACATTGCGTGAGCTTTCCGATTTGCTTAATCAGGAAGGGTATCCGATACACAACTCTTCGATAAGCCGTATGGAAGATACTCTCAAGTATCTCTATCCGCATATGTCTGATTTACTCAATGCTGGTTTAAGCCGTGGTCAAGTGGTTCCTTTGCTCACACTGCGTTCAGCAGCAGAAAAAATTTGGAATCAGTACAGTGCTGGAGTAGAGTTAACTGATTGTTATTATGGCGTATTTAGTGGCGCTTGTTCATGTTTTAACAACCCTGATTTGTACTCCTTCGAGATGTTTCGCGATGAGTTCATTGGCGAGCTTCTCAAAGCATTACCGCACCCATCCCTGAACTATGACCGCTGGCTGATTGAGCTTGACCCGAAAGAGCAGCAGCGGCGCGAGATGTTTGGTGAGCCGCCTGCACCGCCCGTAATCAGTTCACTTCAGGATACATCCCTATCAGTATTACAAGAAAAAGGGGTGATCCATCTTCCACCTCAACCTGATGATAAAACCCATTTAACCGGGCTGCGTTCCGGCACGCTGACCGGCACACATAACCGCCCAGAACCGGCAACTGATAACAGTGCTGAAGTGCTCGTTCCAACATTACCGACTTCATTACAGTCTCTGACAGATGGCGGTCATGCGCAACCTGCTGACCGGACGGAGACGCAGCCCGATCTTTATGGTGGGCCAGCGGTTCTCAGCGGTGAGCCGAGTGGGCAGTCAGCATTTAATGATATTAGTTTGTTTTCCGTATTGTCGGAGTCGTCTGATGAGTCTGCTCAGTCGGTGCTTCATGAGTCATCTGTTGCCTTTGCCGCAACGGGGCTTGAGCCGGTCACTGATATTTGGCTCATCCCGGTATTACAGGATGATATCGAGCACCTGCAGGACATGGCCTACCGCCTGGCCTATGAACTCGCAGAGGCTATGGGATGTGAAGATAGCATTTACGAAGATAAATCCCAGCAGTCAGCGGGTTACAACGCTTCCGAACAAAGCAGCAATGAGTTCGCCCTGTTTCTGGCTGGCATGACAGGCAATCTTCCAAATAAACCGTTCAATATGTTTATGTTCTGTTTGAATTTTTTCGGCTCACCGGTCATCAGCGACCAGCCCGTTTTTGCCGATCAACACGTCGTTAAAGTCATGCGCCTGATCCGCGTTTTACGTCGCCTGCGTGAGTTACAGCGTGCTGCTGTGAAGGGCGGTTCCGATGACCTTTGATCTCAATGATGAAATGGCACAGGCGGTCACTGAGCAGCAGCTCCGGGCAAGTCTGAGTCTTATTCTTGACGAAGTTCGTTCTGATAAACCGTCGCAACACTTTTGTGAGAACTGTGGATCAGCCATTCCGGAAGCGCGCCGTCAGGCTGTTCGCGGCGTCCGTTTTTGCATCGGCTGTCAGGAAGTGCGGGAACATCATCAGCACATTGGTACGGGGAAGCGCTATGACTGCCGAAGATAATGAAAAACTCTTGCGCCGTATCCGTAAGCTTATGGCTTTAGGAACCCGTAATAACAACGCTTATGAGGCCGCGCGTGCCGTGCGTCTTGCACAGATCCTTATGCAGCGACACAACCTCTCGCCTGAGGATGTCGCACTCAGCGACGTACAAGAGGCGGTCAGTTATCACATTTACTCCGATGCTATCAGTATCCCGGGTTGGTTGAATGCACTGGCTGCCGTGGTATGTATGGCCACGGGATGCCGTTGCTGGTTTAGCTGGTATCACTACTCCAGCCGAACCGGACAGGCTCGCCGACGCCGTTCACTGCATTTTTATGGATTGAATGAGCGTCCTGAAGTGGGGTTGTACGTATTCACGGTTCTGGCTCGCCAGCTCAGGAATGCCACTGATACACACATGCACTCAGCCTATCGGCTTAAACGCCTTAAAGTACAAACAAAGCGAAACCGGGCTGACCAGTTCCGTGAGGGCTGGGTAGTGGGGGTCTGGAACGTTCTTGAGTCGTTTGAACCCTCAGAAAAAGAATCGGGGGTTTTGCGAAACTGGCTGTCACAGCGATGCGGAAATCAGGCGCTGTCTGAGCTTAACGTTAGGGAAGCACGGAGCTGCCGAGGTGATACAAAAGCCCGTGTGTCAGGCTGGATGGCCGGGCGGCAAGCCAAGCTGAATCAGGGGCTTAACGGTCAGACGTCGCAGTTGAAAGCTTTGTCCGTGATCGGAGGTAAAGATGATGAGTAATGCGCTGATTTTCATAGCATGTACTGCCTGCTGGATGACGGACGCCTGGTTACTTGCGGATTTGGGGATGAATGGGGGGTTACTGTGAGCCAAAACTTATCTCAGGCAACGAATGCCATATTGACACATCTCCTTATGGAGCTGAAATCAGGGAATATTCGCCGGTGTGAGTCTTTAGGAATGACCATCGAAGAGGTGCGTCAGCTGAGTCAACTGACTGTAGACGACTTACATTATCTGATGCAAAGCAGCGTGTCGGTGCTCAACCTGAGCATCAATCACGATAACTTCTGGATCATCGTCCAGCAGTCAAGAACCGAGCAGAAGCGAATGCAACGCATTGACCGTGCGTTAGCACTCGGAGGCTCCATTGAGCTGATGCAAACATACTTTGGCCTGAGCGCGGCCGAGGTCAGCGCCCGGCGGCGTCTCAAAGGTATTGATACCGCCCGAGGGCGTACTCAGGCGCCGGATGAAGAGGCGGATGCCGGCATCTGGACGCAGTGGGACGCATCAGGCCTTAACTCGCCGGACTCTCATGACGCACTGGACGTAATGATGCTTGCCGCCGAGCTCCATAATGTCTCCCTGACTGCCGTCTGGACGCGCGTAACCACATGGTGTCGTGAACGTGACCGTAAGGGCAATAAACGGGAGGCGGTATGACTGAACTTCTCGATTTCAACCCGCGCCAGCACATCACCCCTGCTGTGCGTCGTAAAGCCACGGGTATGGTGAACTCTCTTGAGAGCGGCCAAAAGGTGTGCAAACGGCTGGATGTAAAAGGTTATCTCAAAATTGATATCGGTCCTTTCTGGCGGATGCTTAGCAAAGATGGCGGGCACTGCTGGTTTCTGATGAATCACGAGACCTATAACCGAGAAATCAGGAAATAACGCGGAAGGTTAAGAACAGATTTACGATGACGCACACATCCAGGAACGGGGCCTTTATGGCCCCGCAGTGCTGTCACTGTCATGTATAAAGAGGACGCGAGATGGGATTACCGCCAGACAGCATTGTAGAGTTCACGCTGTCACGAATGCAGAACAGCCTTGCCAGTAGAACGGTGGAAAATGACGTCACCAGCGAACGCAGTGGCCTGCTTTTCCTGGGCAATGTGCATGATGCTTTTCCACGTCAACTGTTTATGGATACGCGTCTTTCGCCGCTGGATAAAACGGCGTGGGTAATGATCCGCCTTTATGCGCAGCAAAATGAGGGAGCGGTGTTTCCTACGTACGACGAACTGCAACTTCAGCTTGCCTCCCCTCATGCGGAAAAGGCGTCCCGTGAAACCATCAGCAGAGTACTTCTCATGCTGAGGATAACCGGCTGGCTGAGCCAGTGTAAGCGCGTCCGTGATGCGCGCGGTCGCGTAAGGGGAAACATTTATGCCCAGCACGATGAGCCGCTCAGTTGCCGTGATGCGGAAACCTTTGATCCCGGTTGGCTTGACCTGGTGGCATCGAGCTGCCAGCACCGTAATAAAGCTGTCCGCATGACGGCCATGGCAGTTCTGGCCGACATCAAGAATGACCCGACCATGCGTCACCGTCATTCGCGTCTGACCATGATTGATACTCGTCTCGGTTTGGCATCAACGCCGCGGGAGATGGCCAGCCTGCGCCGCGCTTATCAGCCGGGTTCGGTTCCCGAACTCAGTATAAAAAACGCAGAAAAGCATCATGAAATACCCGGTTCGGTTACCGAACTCAGTGAAAAAGAGGGGAGTGCTAAACCAAGTTCGGATACCGAACTCAGTCTAAAATCAGCAAGTTACGCCGGAGTTCGGAAATCGAACTGTAACGTACGTATTTTCACACAAGGTGTGAATAAAAAAACGTACGTATCTGATGAGAAGGGTGGCAAGGGCTTGTCAGTACCGGAACTGCCTGAGTTGTTGACCAGCAAGATATCTGCGGAGGATGCGGCAGCGCTGTCTGCTCAACTGGCTGCCTTGCCTGAGCCGGAGTCTTCCGCGCTGATGGACATGCTGAAAAAACAGCTGCGTAAGGGCCAGTTAACCAACCCTATGGGCTGGATGCTGGCTATGCTCAAACGGGCCCGGGATGGACAACTTGTGATGCCAGATGCTGTCACCTCGTCCCAGCCTCTCAGACAGGTAAACGCCGCGTTATCGCCGATGCCAGTCGTTCAAAGGCCTGCGCAACGCGCCTCTGCCGAAAGTGTTTCGAGCGTTATCGCTGATATTCGTAATGCGATATTGCGGGGAGCAGTGAGCCGAAATGATTAAAGACGATACAGTGCTGCGCCCCGCAGCAAGGGTTAAAAATTGTGCAGTGCTGCGCCCCACAGCAAGGGTTAAAAATTGTATAGTGCTGCGCCCCGCAGCAAGGGTTAAAACAATCAAAACTGATTTATTCATAAATTTATTCATAAATTGGATTAAGAGTTTTACGTTGTTGGGGACGTTGTAATTTCAGGACTATCTAGACCTTCTTAACTGATAAGACGGTGACAACGATGGCTGAAAATACTGAAAAAAGAACGGGTGCATTGCACTCAGAGTTGAAAATTGAACTCCACAGCCACTATGCCATTGGGCTTTGGCAAGGTCGAAGGGCTGAAAAATCGGAAGAGGGTCTTAAGGGTAAGCCTGCCATTATGGGAATGCCGAGATTTCTAAGCCTGGCATCCAGGATCAACCATGACTCCCTAAAAAATAACCCATGGGCGGATGCTGCAATGCTCGCGTTGGAAGAAAAGATCAATGACGCCAGTCGCACTATGTCCGCGCTAATAAATAGTCTGGACATCGACATGCAGCTGACCCCTGCGGGCGTCACCTTTACGGATCCGGCTGTTTCTGCCCCCCTGGATATTAAGGTGTTCAGTAATACCCCGCTGGGTTATCGCTGCGTATATTTATTGATCGGTTTCGATCAGTTCTCAAAAAAAGCACTTCAGGCTTCACATTATGCGCTTATTTCACGTACCAAACGTGACCAACTTCTGAGTGAGGGGGGGCGGTTGATTCGGCAGATATATGGCAGTGTTATTTCGTATCGTTCAGTGGCGGTATCCCGGTTGGATGCTGTTGAAAATAACGCTGTATGGCAGCAGGCGGTTTTGGAACTCGGTGAACCTGATGTTAACGTGCTGCTGGGTCATCGTCGGTCTGCTTTCTCCCCGCCCGTCAATGAGACCAGCGTTAATCTCCTGTGTATCCGCTACCGGACAAATAATAGCGGTAGTGCTAAATAAAGGAGGGAGAATGCGCCTATTCCTTTGTGAAAAACCCTCTCAGGGGAGGGACATCGCAGCCATCCTCGGTGCCACGAAAAGGGGTGCCGGCTTTCTTCAGGGCCCTGGCGTTACGGTCACCTGGGCCGTCGGCCATTTACTCGAAAACGCCTCTCCGGAGGCGTACGGTCCGCAGTTCGCAAAGCCCTGGAATATTAATGCCTTGCCGGTTCTACCGGCACAGTGGCAAATGACGGTCAAGAAGGACACAGAAGACCAGTTTAAGACGATCGCAAAATTATTGAAGCAGGTTGACGAAGTGGTGATAGCCACCGACGCTGATCGCGAAGGCGAAGTCATTGCACGGGAGTTGCTGGACTTTTGCGGTTGGCGGGGACCGGTAAACCGGCTCTGGCTATCGGCGCTGGATGAACAGAGTATCCGCGAAGGACTCAGTAACATCAAACCCGGTAACGAGACTCAGGCGCTGTATTATGCGGGACTGGGGCGAGCCCGTGCTGACTGGCTTACAGGCATGAACCTTACCCGTCTTTATACGCTGAAGGCCCGTGAAAAAGGCTTTGACGGCGTGCTGTCAGTAGGGCGGGTACAGACACCGACGCTGGCACTCCTGGTGACCCGTGACAGGGTTATTGCCGCATTTGTTCCGAAACCTTACTGGCAGGTCAGTGCGGTTTTGCATGCGGGTGACGTGACGTTTGCTGCCCAGTGGGTGCCTGCGAAAATGTACACCGACGAGGAAAAACGCTGTGTCCATCAGGGCATTGCCCAGCAGGTGGCCCAGCTATGCCGTCAGGCGGGGCAGGCTCAGGTTCTGGAACAGGAGAAAAAGCGTGAGACACAAGCTGCTCCGCTGGCTTTTTCATTAGGTGCCCTGCAGCAGGCCTGTGGCAAACAGTGGGAAATGTCACCTCAGCAGGTTCTTGATACCGCGCAAAGTTTGTATGAGACCCATAAGGCGACGACCTACCCCCGTACCGATTGCGGTTTTTTGCCGGAGTCGATGCGCGAAGAAATCCCTCAGGTGCTTGCCGCCCTGGCCAAAACTGACCCCTCCTTAACGCCTGTAATTGCGACCCTTGATCCCCGTTTTTCCTCACGTATCTGGAATGATAAAAAGCTCACCGCTCACCACGGGATCATTCCGACCAAGCATGCCTGCGACCTGGGTAAAATGAATGACGCAGAGAAGAGGGTGTATGAGCTCATTCGCCGCCACTACCTGGCCCAGTTCCTTCCTTTGCATGAGAGCGATGTGACACGGCTGGACCTCAGCATCGGGGGACAGCTTTTTCGCACAACCGGTCGGGTGGTCGTAGTGCCTGGTTGGAAGACGTTGTTTAACTTAGCCGCTGACAGCAAAGAGAACGCCGGGGATGAGCGGGATAATTCGCTCCCTGCGCTGAACAAAGGAGGCGTATGTACCGTGACGGCCGCTGAGGTTCAGAGTCTTAAAACGAAAACGCCGCTGCATTTCACTTTCGATACGCTGATAGCCGCGATGATGAACGCGGCATCTTACGTGACCGATTTGCAGTTGAAAAAGGTTCTGAAAGAAAATGCGGGCCTGGGAACAGAGGCGACCCGCGCCGGTATCATCGACACGCTCCTCAAGCGGGGATATATCGTTATTAAGGGCCGCTATCTGCGGGCGACCGATGTGGCGATGGATCTGATTGATGTTTTGCCCGCGCCTTTGAAAGAGCCCGGCATGACGGCGCTGTGGGAGCAGGCGCTTGATGAGGTTGCCGCGGGGAGGATGCGACTGGAAGACTTTATGGCCCGACAGACAGGCTGGACACGACAGCTCGTGGCTCAGGGGTTGGTTCAAAATGTGACTATCCGCGTGCCCCCGACACCACTATGCCCTCTTTGTGGCAGTAAAACCCGGTTGCGGCGCGGTGAGAAAGGGGCTTTCTACAGCTGTGAGAAATATCCGGCCTGCAAAGGCGTGGTCAACGCCCCTGAACAGGCGAAGAAAAAGCCGTCCAGGCCTAAGTCCCGTAAACCAAAGCAGAATTAACCGATTGCAGGCGGGGCATGTATTTTGCTATGTTTCTCGTGGCTCTGAAGCCGCACCCCGTGACTGCGGTCTGCCAGGATGCTACATGCATTGCGTTCTGGCCGAACAGTCTGACAGACCACTCCCACACCTGAGAGAAGAGTCTGTAAGGCACATAACCTCCGTGAAAACCGTGCCGGGTCCTGAACATGCCCCGGAGCTGCTTAAACAGCTTAACCTCAGATCGATGGTGCAGATCGCAATGGCGGTACCTTAGGGTGCCGCTGTTTATTTATGCCTCCCCATTTTCAATTTTTTAGACCCTCTATATTGACTTCTTCTCGACGCAGTTTAAAACTGAACAGGCCAATCGTTGTCTCTGACAACTGCCAATGTTCCGGTGATTTGAGAGGAACGCCTTCGGGTAATCACCTGCCAATGCCATCACAACCTGAAAGATGGCGCTTTCGGGCGGTTACATTAAATCTGTTTAACCTTTGCAAACAGAGACCTTCGGGTTAAGGCCACCTTCACAAATTCAGCCAGTCAGTGACCTCGTTACTGACTTCCCTGCGGGAAACATTCTCCCGCACGGGATGATTGTTTCTCCGCTACCTGTTTATTTTCACTCCGGAGAGAACATCATGACTGCTACTGCAAATACCCCTGCTTCAAACAACGCTTCATATTCTTCCTCTCAGCCTAAGGCTGAATATTTCAATCTGAACGTTACCGGCATCGGATACCTAAAAAACATCCGTAAAGTGGCTGGCACTACCGGTGAATTCACCTGTGCCGTCATTAATGCTCTTACCGGCCCAACAGACAATGCGTCTTACACTCGTTTTGACGTGACTGTTGCAGGGAAGGAAAGTGTTTCACTCATCAATCGCTGCCAAAAATCAGTAGATGAAGAGAAACAGGTGCTGATTGGCTTCGTTCTGGGCGGTCTTACTGCTGACGTCTTCACCTTGTCTAAAGGGGATCACGCCGGTGAAAGTCGTCCAAGTTTAAAAGCCCGACTGATTGCGGTCGAGTGGATAAAGATTGGTGGCGAGATCGTCTTCAAATCCGAAAAACCGACCTCTACCCCGCCGGGACAGAATGCAGAACAACTGAAAAGTTACGCTGACAATTCATTTTAACCCGACATGGATACGCACCCAGCTGGAACACACCAGTGGGTGTGTTCCTCTCAACGACTTTAAGAGGAATTCATTATGTCCAGTCGCGGCGTAAACAAAGTTACCCTGATCGGTTTTTTAGGCCAGGAACCCGAAGTTCGTTATCTTCCCAACGGTACGGCAGTGACGAATATTTCATTGGCCACCTCCGAATCCTGGCGTGATAAACAATCGGGCGAAGAGAAAGAGCGTACTGAATGGCACCGCGTGGTGTTGTTTGGCAAGCTTGCTGAAATCGCCGGAGAATACCTGCATAAAGGTTCTCAGGTTTACATTGAAGGTCAGTTGCAGACCCGTAAGTGGTCTGATAATGCGGGTGTCGAACGTTGGACGACGGAAATCGTGGTCAAACAGCAAGGCACTATGCAGATGCTGGGCAGCAGTAATCGCACCAACACCAGTGCTCAGCCTACAGGCAAACAGCAATCCGCAGCAGCTCCTGCTCAAAGCGGATCACCTCAGACAACTCCGCAGTCTATGGGCAATGAACCGCCGATGGATTTTGACGATGACATTCCGTTCCTTGGCTATGGGTACGGCGTGTGTCGCGGTGCTATTTACGCTATTTCCTGAGGAACTCAACGTGCAATATGGTGAGCTTGCTTTAGCGTGTTGTGGAAAAAAGATGCCGATTGAAGTGATGAAAAGTCGTGCCGGATATTATCTCGGCACATCTGAACACACGGCACCTTTTTCCCGTGAATCAGTCGAATACTGGCGTACCCAGAGTGAAGCGGAAGATGCTTTACTCAAAGGAAACTGGACTCAAATGACCACTGAACACTATTTCTGATCGTTTCTAAACATCCACCCTGTGGGCAGAACTCTCCCCACAGGAGATTCTCCTTTTGTTATTGGAGTTGGGATGATTTTTCCACGGCTAAAACGTTTAGGCGTGAGGCCAGACAGCTTCTTCTTGCCGATGTTGCCGCTTTCTGGCGTCAGCATCCGGAAGTGTTAGCGCTAATAGAGCCTGAACTTTTTGATGTTGAGGATCCGAAAGTTTTAGCCGATTACGCTGTATGAAGATTACTCTTCGCCAGTTTTGACTGGCGTTCGATTCTCTGACAGACTCACCTTATTGAAGGTAGAGTGCGCTGTTAGCGGAGGACACTATGACTAACCGTTATAATACTGATTTTTATGGCTGGACTAAGGAGCAGGCTGATTTGCTGCGTTCTGGCAGCCTCAGTGAACTGGATACACAGAACCTTCTTGAGGAGATTGAGGCAATGGGGACAAGCGCGGAAAACGAGCTGGAATCTCGCCTCGAAATTTTGTTTGTCCACCTGCTGAAATGGCAGTTCCAGTCCGACCGACAGGGGCGCAGCTGGCAACTTACCATCGAGGAGCAACGCCGCAAGATTGAGCGCCGCCTCAAGAAAAGTCCGAGCCTCAAGTATAAACTGCCTGAGATTATAGGAGACGCCTACGGTGATGCGGTGATCAGCGCCGAGCGTGAGACAAACATCAAGCGTTCCGTGTTTCCCACTGTCTGCCCGTGGTCATTCGAGCAGTTTATGAATCCGGATTTTTACCCTGATTAATTCAGTCAATATATTTGTACGCAACGCCGGCATGTCCGGCGTATTTTGTTAGCCTTCTGCTGCCAAAAACCTTTCAAACACGTCCCTCCAGAAAATTGAGTATTCCCCTGATACCTGAGCTTATCGCATCACAATCTCAAATTATCACTTCTTTAAATGTCTGACTGATTTCTCAGAGGCCTGTTTTTCTTAAAGTTGGGAACCGTATAACACCTTTCTTACGTAAGGTTCACCAGGCAAAATCAGTTCTCCAGGCAAACAACGTAGCGGTGTGAGAGGAAAATATCATGGTGCGAGTTTTAGGCAAAAAAATTGTTTCGGTAGGGGAATGGCTGGTCTTCGAGTTTCTGAGTGGATACAACGAAACGGCTCTGATGTTTACCTTTTTACTGTTAATAACTTCTCTGTCCTCCCTGGTATTAACTGCACCTTCTCTCGCAGGTTTTGTCGTTAATGCTCTCTTTTTCCTTTCCAACAGGATATGCGTCAGACTTGGTCTGGATCCTGAACTGGGTCTGTTTATTGCTTCGGTTTATTCTTTACTGGCCTGGGAGTTAGTATTTTCTAATTAATTTCATCACAAAATAATTAGAAAGTAAGCATGTTGTGATGAATATCAGTGTGAATTTTACCATGAAAATACAGTAAGTGATGGGTATGTCTTTCTGCCCGATGACGAGCCATGCTAGCAGTATGAATGTAAGAGGAAGAACGGGAAGTGGCCATTTATGCCAGCCGGTAATAAAAGACAGA
Source organism: Buttiauxella sp. (assembly GCA_036502985.1). Lineage (GTDB taxonomy): Bacteria > Pseudomonadota > Gammaproteobacteria > Enterobacterales > Enterobacteriaceae > Buttiauxella. The sequence goes on along the minus strand of DASXXQ010000264.1, from coordinate 11,382 downwards.
TAGCGAATGGCGAAACCTCTTTTTCCTTCAGGGAGGATGATTTCAGCATCTTCAACAATCAGTACGTTCAGATATGAACGACTTTTTAATATGACAATGTCACCTTTTTCTTTGGGAAGATATTCGCAGAAAATTATCCCATAAAATCGGTGCCCACTGATGAGTGCGGCCAAAAAACTATCATTCTTGCGAAACTGCCTGAGGGCATTCTTTCTGAAAACCACGACCGGTGGCGTTTTACTTTTTCTTTTAGTTTTCCCCGTTCCTACCCTCGATAGTCTTGGGTTGAGAGTACAGTAGATGGTACCGTTTCTCCCTGCCCGAATCACTCCATCACCACGAATTTTATCCAGCGAGTCTGGATATGTGAAATGAAATGCGGCTTTTACAGGAGATCGCCTCATATGCCGGTACCTGACATAGCTGACGCAAAGCCAGCATAGAAACAGAGGGCTCATTAAAGGCGAAATGACGTATATTCCCCTTAGAACGTTCTCAGATATTAGAAACCAATTCATGCATTCATCTTCATTTCTCCCACACCTCTCATCATTATCGGCGTTACTCGGTTTTTCTACAATTCCCATAATGAGTTTAACATTGTCCCACTTTGTGCCGCCGTCAGAATATCCGTCTCTTATCAGGATGACTCTTACGGTGAACATTGATGGCACAATTGACCCAGCATCCCGGGCACAAACTGGCATGGCTTACGCTGTCATTGCTAACCGCCGGATGCACCAATAACAGCACGTCCTCAGACCGGCTTCCGCATATTTCAGCCAATCCCCGCGTCAGCGATATCTATCAGAGCCAGTCGCCCGAGGTGGTTCGCTATGATAAATATACCCTGGTCAGTACACGGCCAGCGGATGCTCAGCGCGACCCGTTAAATCAGATGGTCGATATTTCAATGCCGGCGCAGTTAGTTCGCTCTGTCGGAGATGGGTTTCGCTATCTGCTGCTGGAGTCCGGTTACTCTCTTTGCCCGGCATCTTCTTCCGTATTTACCGAGTTACTGAGTCGGCCGTTGCCGGCCGTACAGCGCACGATCGGTCCCGTTCGTCTGAGCGAGGCGTTGCAGGTTCTGGCCGGCCCTGCCTGGCGTTTACGCGTTGATGATGTCAACCGTGAGGTATGTTTTACGCTTCGCGATGCCTACCGTGATTTCGCACCGCGCGCAGTCACCACGCCCGTTCCCTCCCGTTTGCCGACTACTGCGATTACTTCGCCGCGAATGTCGGGTAACCCGTTCACCGCGCCGTCATTTGGAGCCCCAGGCAATGATCCGGCCGCATCACTTCTTCCTGTGCCCGCTGCTGGACAGCCTAAACCTGTGTTGAAACCTGAAAGTGTACCGGTCCCTTCTCCGGAGTTGACGACAGTGAGTAAGGGCACCCAGACAAGTAACTCAACCCCTGTTGCCACGAACTCCGCGCCTGCTGTGTCATCCGCTTCTCAACCAGGGCTGACGGTGCAACCCTCTGCAAAAACGTCAACACCTTCTGTCGCGGCTGTGGGCACGACGTCTTTATTGACATCCAGGACCTCCCCGGTGCTTAAGGCACCTCCTGTGCAAAATCCATCTACCTCTTCCTCAGACGCGTTGTTTACCCCGGGTACGCCGGTGACCGTGGCCCCGTCCGGGCAGTTGTGGCGTGCCGAGGTGGGTTCAACGCTAAAAGAGACGCTCACCCGCTGGGCGGGTTCGGCGGAGTGCAACAACGGCGGGAGCTGGGTCGTTATCTGGCCGGTATCGCTCGACTACCGTATCGATGCGCCTCTGACGTTCCACGGTAACTTTGAGTCGGCACTGGTTCAGGTTTTTGACCTGTATCGCCAGGCTGACAAACCGCTATACGCCGCCGCCAGCCGCATGCAGTGCCTGGTATCCGTCAGTGACCAGCCTGGTCGTAACTGATGGGGTACGCCATCGCCGCGTTGTCCATGATTTTTTTGCTGATTGTCGGCAACGTTCAGACCCGGGAAGCCTCCCGCCTTGAGCGCCAGGGGATCCAGGTGAATGCCGACCGTCTCGCCTCGGACATGCTCCGCCTGGCCAGCGCCGTGAATGACTGGCGATACACCCGCCAGTTGGGCGAGGGGCCTCTTGCCATCGGGCAGTTCGGCCTGGTTCCGGCCCCTGACAGTCACGTTCAGGCAGCAATTCAGGGAGGGAGACTCTGGGTCTGGTCTGTGGATCGCCCGGGCCTGGTCGATTCTCTTAATCATCAGTTAGTGGGCTCCGCGCTGGTCTGCACGATATTGGGCGGGCTCCTCAAAATGTCTGATGGTACCGATATGAATTTATCCCTTCCTGCCGGCGTGGTGGAAGGCAACGTCGTTTATCTCAACTGAAGGAATCGAGAATGCTGAAGTATTGCCTTTCCCGACCCATTCTCCACGCCGCTATCACTGCCGCGCTGGTGATGCTGGCCGGATGTTCTCTTAAAGAAATTAGCCGAATGGACCGCCAGGCGAGCGGAAACGCGGACACTGCGCAACGAATAAACCAGAGCCGAACGAGGTTATCCCAGGACCCGGTTACCTGGACGGATAAGCCCTGGGTCAACCTCAGACCCGTTATCCCTGTCGTGTCTTCGCCGGAGGGTGATTCCATCCCGGATTGCCAAATAACGATTAATCGACCTGACGGAATGACCTTGCCCGAAATTGGGCAGCGTATTACTGCAGTGTGTGGGCTAAGGGTGACAATTACGCCTGATGCTCTGCAGACGCTGGTAGCCTCTGGCGGGGGTAATGTCACTACGCAACAAATGACAGGTAGATTACCTGCGCCTGATGACAGCGGAAGGGTTCCTCTGTCTCAAATTGGTGGTCAGGGCCAGCAAACGAGCGCTGTTTCTTTGGAAGACCCGGTGCTCAGTGGTCTTAAATGGAACGGTAATCTTCGTGGCTTGCTTGATATCATCTCCAGCCGTCTTGGCCTGTCTGTCCGTAATGATCAAGGCAATATTGTTTTTTATCTGCTTGATACCCGAACTTATCAGTTGGTGATCCTTAATACCAAAATTGACAGTACAGCTTCAGTGAACTCAGGCTCTGGTAACCAACTGGGAAGCAGTGGCGGAGCAAGTTCAGGCACTTCCGGTGATATTAATTCCGCTCAAAAGACGGCATATGACCTCAGTAGTAATCTGTATGACGATATCCGCAGTACGATAGACAACATGATAACTCCGTCGAAAGGTCGTTACTGGTTATCCTCTGCCAGCGGCACTCTCACGGTGACCGATTCGCCGGTGGTACTCGACAGGATAGGTCGTTACATCGAGTACCAGAATAAGGTGCTTAACCGACAGGTTCAACTGAGTGTTCGGGTACTGAGTGTGACTCAGACCCGTAACGAACAAATGGGTCTCGACTGGGAGTTGATTTACAAGTCCCTGCATGCAGCCGGTGCGACATTATCGGGTAATTTCACCGATGCAGCGGACAATGTTGGTTCAGCAGGGATCTCCATTCTGGATACGGCAAGCGGCAGCGCGGCGCGTTTTTCTGGCTCAAAGCTGTTCATTAAGGCGTTGTCAGAGCAGGGTAATGTCAGCGTTGTCACCCAGCTCAATCGTGCAACGACCAACCTCACGCCCGTTCCTTATCAGCTCTCCAGTCAAAAAGGTATTCTGACCAGCTCAAGCTCTACGGCGACGGCGAACGTAGGCGTAACGTCTTCGATGCAGACCAGCATTCTGACGACGGGTCTGTTCATGACCATGCTGCCGTATATCCAGGAAAACGGTGATGTGCAACTGCAGTTTGCCTTCAGCTATTCCAGCCCCCCAAAAGTTGAATCCTTTGTCAGCAAAGACGGTAACACCCGAAATGACGTCCCGACGTTCCAACAAGAAGCTTTGACCCAAAAAGTCAATATGCGTGCCGGTGAGACGCTGGTATTGACGGGCTCTGACCAGGTAATGACCTCTGCGGATAAGCAGGGGACGTTTACCCCAGGCAACTTTATTTTAGGTGGCGGTCAGAATGGCAGCACGACGCGGACCACCCTGGTCATTTTAGTGACACCGGTATTGCTGAGGTAATGATGAAAAAAGAGAAGGGGCATCATCAGGCATCCATTACCCAGACCGTGCTTGTCCAGGGGCGTTCAGGATGGCTGGCGGGATTACGCTGGGTCGATGAAAAAGGGGCCAGACCAGGACGCTGGCGTAATACCCATGGCGATACCTATCGGATCAATACGGACAGAAAACCCAACAGGATGCTCGGATTTGCACGACCTGCGCATGTCAGGCGTGGCGTTGGTCTGTTTTCACTGGCAGCAGCGTTTCTTGAGCTTGAAGAGGGTAACAGCTACGGAGTCTATCGTCTTGATGAGGAAGCGGACATCTGGGTGTTTTTCGCTACGGTCAAGGGACGTCTCTCCATCATGGGAGACGTCGTGGGGACGTTGCAGGAGGTGAATGCTGCTCGCGATCGTTTCATGGAGTTCAATGACCCGGGCGATATACAACGCGGTTGGCATTGTAGTGCCACGCCTGAAGAACCTAAATCCTGGAAAAGTCTGACCGACTCATTAACCCGCTTGCAGCGTCGGCGTGTTCAGCTGCGGCAGATCCCTTCCTTACTTAAGCTGGGTGCCCTGACGTTTGTGGTAGTTGGGGTATCTGCCGCTCTATTTTACTGGCGGGACGATGCTGGTCAGCAAGCCAGGCAGGCTGCAGCGCTTGCCGAATACAAGGCGCGTCAGGTCCTGTCCGCAAATCAACCCGTTGCTGCGGTGATGGTTGCGCATCCCTGGGCTTCTTTATTGCCGTCCTCTGTATTCCTGAGTCAATGCTGGTTTACTCGTGAACCCCTGCCAGTTTCTGTGGTGGGGTGGCGTCTTACCGCCGGCGAATGTACGCAGACGGGACTGCGTTTGCGGTATGTCGCTACCGCGGGCACTACCGTTGAAGACTTTGCCCGCAGGTCTAAACAGATTTTTGGCCAAAATGCCCAATTTAATCTGAAAGACGGGGGACAGAACGGCGACGTGAACGTGCCGTATGCGGGTAGCGCATTGTCTGCAAGAGATGAAGAACTGCCTGACTGGAACACGCAATTGATGAGGTTTGTTTCCCATCTTCAGCGACGCGATATACACGTCCAGTTTAATGAGATCAAACCCCCAGAGATCATACCTGGTGCAGCAAATCCACCACCACCTCAGGACTGGCGTGAGTTTACCTTTGCGGTGAATGCTCGCCTGGCCCCGGAGTGGATGTTGGCCGGCTGCGATGATACCGGGCTTCGTCTATCGAGTATTGCTTTTACGCTAAGCCCGCAAGGGCAGTTTGACTACACCGTTAAGGGGAGTCTGTATGCACAACGTTAACCCTGCCTGCCGACTCTGGCTGTTGGGCATTCTCGCGGCATTCAGCCAGCAAAGCCTGGCGACAGAAAGCCCGGTCACTGCGGATGCTGACAATGTCACCATCGGTCAGCTCGAGGCCATTCAGTCCCGCAACTTCCTCCTGGAACAACAGGTGCAAACTGCCAGGCTAACGCGGCAGTTGCGTGAAAATGAAACTCAAGAGAGTGAGGTGGCAAGCGCCCCTGCACCGTTGCCTTTCATTCCCTCAGGAACACTGTCAACCGGGGAAGCGCATCAGGCTCCTGGCATTCCGATAATGAAAAGAGACCTTGTTCCTGTACGTTTGCAAGAAATTTACGGACGCGGTACGCAGCTGCATGCACGGCTCTTACTCCCTCAGGGGGGGATCATGGAGGTTTCTGCTGGGGACCCACTGCCTGGCGGCAAGCTGACCGTGAAATCGGTAACACTCAACGCGGTCAAACTCAGCGACGGGACAGAACTGTCATTTTAAATAAGGAAACACGATGCAACCGGACAGTGAAATTATGGATTTTGTGCTGGCTGAGGAGGTTCCCGATAGCCATGGGGCAGTCAGGCTGGTGATTGACACTAACCGCCGTACCGATCCGCGGGTGCAGCGGTGGGTCATGGATATGGTCAAGGCTTACCCATTGACCAATAAAGAGTTTGTGTCACTCAGTGAGCTCAACGCCCGGCGGGACAAGCAATCAAATACCGGCACCTGCGTGCTCTTTACCCGTCCCCAGGTGCAGGATCTCAGTGCAACCCAACAAAAGGTGCTGACCTATATGGCGGCCGCTGGGCAGCTGGCATTCTCGGATATTCATCTGATTTTGAGCAAGAATGAAAAAATCACCGTCATTCAAATGCGCATACACGGTGAGCTTGAAGTCATCGATGAGCTGACCTATGACGAAGGCCTGTCGCTAGTGTCGACGATTTACCGCTCCATGTGCGATTTGCTTTCTACTGATTTCCTCGAGCAGATCGCGCAAAAAGGTAGGATAGGCTCGGAGTATGCCCGCCGTGCCGGGGTGTTTGGGGCACGTTATCAGCATATGCCGACGCCGGACGGCTTATACGTCGTACTGCGTATTATTCCGGACGACAGCGATAAAGTGCCTACCCTGGAACAGCTTGGCTTTTTGCCTGAGCAACGGGCACTGATTGAAAAAATCCTGAGAATACCGGAGGGCATGGCGACGCTGACGGGGCCAACGGGCTCCGGGAAGAGTACGACGCTGCGTACCTTTAGCCGGCTCTGGCTCGATCGTACAGGGGGGAAAAAACGCCTGTTGACCATCGAATCTCCCGTTGAGGGGCGCATTGCGGGGGCTGTTCAAACCTCTGTGACACCCAAAAGTAGTGCCCGTGAAGACGTGGTGGAGGCCTGGGAAGACTCCAACGCCGCCGCACTCCGCTCCGATCCTGACGGCATAGTGATCGGGGAAATGCAGGAGCGTAATTCCGTCATGGCGGCTATCCACGCCGTCGAGTCTGGCCATTTCGTTTTCGATACGTTACATGCGCCCAGCGCGGCCGGTGCCATTCCACGTATAGGGTCGATGGGCGTCAATCTTCAGCTCATTGCGGATCCGCAAATCATGGTTGGGCTGCTCAGTCAGCGACTGGTTCAGACTCTGTGTACCCACTGTCGCACTCCCTGGTCTGAGAAGGCCCCCACGCTTCCCGCGCATGTCAGGGAAAGACTGGAGACATACTGCAATGAACCGGATTTTTGCACACCGGCGCAACTTTGGTTTCGTCACCCCGACGGCTGCGTGCATTGCCAGAGAAAGGTCGAGCTTACCGGACGTATCGTCAGCTGCGGCGTGACCGGCCGTACCGTGTTGGCCGAGGTGATCCGCCCGGACGCCCGTTTTATGAGTCTGTTACTGTCACACGGGACCTCGGTCGCGCGGCAATACTGGTTGCAAAATCTGGGGGGGATCAGCCGGCGCATACATCTTCTGAGACGCCTGGCCGAAGGGCTTGTGGATCCACTTGACGGCGATCTGGTGTGTCCTCTTGATGAAGATGAGCTGCTCGCTTGTGAGGTACCCCATGTCTGAGGTTACCTACCGCGCACAGGAGATGAGCCTGTTAGAACGCGTACGTTACGAACTCGTGCGCAGGACCTTCACCGGGAGATACCGTCAACCCTTTTACGAGACGCTGCGTTTTCTGCTGGAAAACAAGAAATCATTCAAAGAAGCGCTGACGTTGATCGGTGAGGTGCATACCGATTTTGGCCGCCGCTGGCATCCTTATATCGAACTGGTGGAGGATTGCCTTGAAGCACTTGCAGATAACAGTGCAGGCCATTCTCTGCCGGACGTACTGGCCACCTGGGTTCCCCGGGAGGAGGCTGCGCTCATCAGCGCTGGAATCCGAAGTGGCAGCGTGCCGCGTTCCCTGGAACAAGCTGACAAGCTTATCGTGGCACGACGGCGAATTCTGGGCCAGGTAGTGCAGGCCTCTGTCTATCCCATTCTGCTGTTGTCACTGGGGGCAGGCCTGCTGACCGTTAACAACAGGCTGTTGATCCCCACTCTCAGCAAACTTTCTCCCCCGGAGTCATGGACGGGTTCACTCGGATTTATGAACGAGGTATCGACGTTCACTACTGCTTACGGCGGTGTCACCGCACTGGGCGTCGTGGCGTTTATCGGCCTGGTGTTCTGGTCACTGCCGCGCTGGAGAGGCCGGTTGCGTCGCTTTGCCGACCGACTGATGCCATGGTCAATTTACAAGGATCTGCAGGGCGCTGTTTTTCTCATGAATGTCTCTGCGCTGCTTGAGGCGGGTGTGCCGCATCTCGATGCCGTCAGAATATTGCATGATTTTGGCTCCCCCTGGCTACGTGAGCGGCTCAGTGCTGTGATGGACGGGATCAGCATGGGCAGCGGACTTGGCAGGTCGCTACGCGATTGCGGATACCAGTTCCCCAGCCAAGAAGCGGCCAACTACCTGTCGATTTTGGGGCAGGGTGACGGCGTGTCCACGCTCATCAGCAACTATGCAGACCGCTGGCTTGAGCAAGTACTGGCTTTGGTTGGCCGGCGCGCCAACGTGGCAAAACTTTTCTCTCTGTTTCTGATAATCACTTTCTTCTTACTCATGTTGGGCATGGTGATGCAAATTCAGGATATGACCCATACTTCTCCTCATTAAAGGATCTCTTATGTCAGCTAATCCGTTTGCCCACCCCCAGCCTCATCGCGGGTGGGGTATTATCGAGAATGGAACTATCGCCATTCTGGCAATCATCGTCATTGTGTATGTCGTCAGTAAGCTGTGGGGATTGTGGACCCAGAAAGACGTAGCCATGGAAACCACGAATTACCAAAGCATCATTACTTACGTCCGTGGCAATTTTAAGGGCAGCAGTGGATATAATTTTACCAGTGCCAGTACGATGACCGGCACCGTCATTGCCGCCGGTGGAGCGAAGGGCATGACCATTCAGGGAGACGAGACCTCAGGGGCAGCCACCATGACCAATACTTTTGGTGGGCAAGTGGTACTGACTCCTGTTGCGGCAAGCGGCTTCAACAATGGATTCTCCCTGTCTTCAGCAAAAATCCCGCAGGATGCGTGTATTTCAATAGCACAGCAGATGGGGAATGGTGCCTATGCCAGCGTCAGCATCAACAGTTCGGCACACACCGATGGCAACGTGTCTGCTGAAACGTCTGCCAAAGAATGTGTCAAAGACAGCGGCGGCACAGGGCAGAACACGCTCACCTTTACGGTAAACGGGTAAAAGTGCGTGGCGCGCGTTCTGTTCTTCTTACTTCTGGTCGTGTGCCAGCCGGCGGCCGCATTCTGTTTTGATGCGGCCGGAGCCAAATACCACATCGATCCGCTGCTGTTAAAAGCTATTGCCCAGGGAGAAAGCAGCCTCAATGCCATTGCCATTAACATTAACCGTGACAAACGCACCGGTCAGGCAGTGAGTGAGGATTACGGACTGATGCAGGTCAATTCAACGCATATATCCGGGCTGATTCGGGACGGTGTCATCACCCAAAAAAGCGATCTCCTGACGCAGCCCTGTCTGAATGTGCAAATCGGCACGCGGATTTTGGCGTCGCATTTTCAGGTCTGCGGCATCAGTTGGAACTGTCTGGGTTCCTACAATGCTGGTTTTCGTAAAGACCGGCATGAAACGCGTGAGTCCTATGCCAACCGTATTTATGCCATCTACAAACGGCTCCTGAAACAGGAACGGGGGATCGTGATATGACCGAACCTGTCACGGTATTGACAATAGTGGGCCCCTGGCCGTTGTCGCTCCCGATATTTTGCCTTGCTTTAATGTGTTTGCGTTATGAGGCAGCTCTGGTGACGGACGTGATGACGGAATATGGGCATCAGGGATCACCTGAAATTGACGTCCGTGCTATCAAGCAACATATCTGGCTTCACGCGGTCGCCCTGTGCGGAATAGTCATGTTGTCTTCACTCAGCAAACCGTTTGAGCTGATGACGTCGGTTCTTTTTGTGCTGTTTATCTTCCGGATGAGCCTCATCGACGCCCTGACGGGATGGTTGCCTCGGGATTTTACATGGCCGTTTACCGCTGCAGGTTTATGCGTTGCCTGGGGGAATCACTGTCTGCCTGCCCATGCGTTCACGTTTCTCATCCTGTTCAGCCTCGGGTGGATCATCCGTGTGCTGGGAGAGCGTTTCGCTAAGCTGGAAGTCCTTGGCCTGGGTGACGTCTGGCTGGCTGCTGGCCTGGGTGCCTGGTTTGGTTCACCACTCACACTGTTTTCTCTCATGGTGGGGCTGGTTGGTTTTATTTTCTGGCACACCGGCTCGCGGGAGGTTTCCCGCGGTGGCCCTATGGGGCCGTGGCTGGGTTACGGCGCGTTGCTGTGTATGGCGTTCAATGTTTCAGATCCTTTATTCATGTGGTGACGTATGTCGACAAATTATAAAAGAGCTGACCGCGGCTGGACGGTGATGAGTACCGGTATCGGGTTGCTTATCCTTTTGGTTGTTGCGGTGTGGTCCATGGGGTATTACAACGATTATATCCAGCAACGTGGATGGCAGGTCACGGCATCACAGCTGTCCCGTTTTCGGTCATCGGTGAAAACCTACGTGGGTCGTTACTATGACACCCTGCTTGCCGCGGCTGGAACCAATACACCGCTGATTGTTACACCGGCCATGCTTAAAAATACCGGTATTCTGGAGCCGGGGTTTAGTGATACGACTGCTGATGGGCAGCAAATCAGTGCTGCGGTGACGCGCAATGCGACAAATATCGACCAGCTGCAGGCGCTGGTGATAACCCAGGGCGGAGAGAGTCTACCGTATGCAGCGCTGCGAGAGATCTCTGTGGATATTGATGGCCTAGGGGCGTACGTCTGGAAAAGCACGGATGTGACGGGTGCTATGGAGAGCTGGAAAGTGCCTTTAGCCAGCTTTGGGGTCAGCACGTCAAGTGGGCACGTAGGGGCGCTTATCCCTTCTGATGAGCTGGGTGTCGCCCGGGAAGAAAGTGACCGACTGTACCGTTTTGCGGTCACCGGCAAGCCAGACCTGAACCGCATGCACACTGGCATCGATATGGGCAGTAATAATATTAACAATACCAATACGGTGAATGCACAGACAGGGAACTTTAGTGGCAATGTGACCACCGTGGGAACGGTTCAGGGGGCGAATGTGAATGCAACATCAAACGTATCCGCCGGCAACGCCATTACCGCTGGCGGTGATATTCGCAGTAACAACGGGTGGCTGATAACCCGAGGAAGTAACGGCTGGGTGAATGAAACACACGGTGGTGGTTTCACCATGACGGATGATGACTGGGTTCGTTCTATTAATGATAAAAATATTTATACTGGTGGCCAGGTCAGGGGGGGCTCCGTTCGTTCAGACGCAAATATTTCTGTAGGTGGCGTAATCGAACTTGACCAGGTCAATGCTGTTGGTACAGCTTGCCCAAAGAAGGGTGATTTAAGTCGCGATGCCAACGGTGCCACGCTTTCATGCCAATCCGGTGT
>DASXXQ010000263.1:0-1945 GCA_036502985.1 Buttiauxella sp. | reverse complement strand
GTAATAGGCCGAGTCGGGGGAATGACTGACGGTATAGCCTTTTGACGTTAAATCGTGTGTTATTTTGGACTCCAGACCGGACATATCTTTATCGGACGTGTTACGCACCTGGATATAAACAGTCTTCTCCGAAGAAGGCTCAAGCCAGACGGTCTGGCTCATTTCCGTTTTCACCTCGAGGTTTCTTTTTTTCACTGCGGTAGACATTGCGCCACACCCTGTAAGGGTGAAGACAGACACACAAACACCCGCAAGAATAATATTATTCAGCTTCATCTCTCATCCTGTCCTTTATTTAAAATAATCAAATTTGATTTACATCAAAAATACAAGCACACCTGATAATGGTCATAATGATAGAAAGTCGATGCTGCGCGATATGTTAATTACAGAAAAAACTCGACCCGCAATTATTCATCAGAAACGATTGAGTTTCTAACGTAATAACTGAAAGGTTATGTCGAATAATGTGTATTAATGAACAATAATAAAAATAAACTATTCAGAATATAGCGAGGCTGTCGGACTCAGACCTTCCGGGCCAGTGATACCATTTTCTCCATCGCAGGGGCAATACCGTAACGGCCGATTTCAGCACTGATAATGCTCTGTGTAATAAAAAAGGAAAGGAAGACTAAAGGTATCATTCCGTAAATCGCATCCCGGTAGAAACATGAGAACAGCGCTAATGCAAAATGGCACACCAGAAAGAACGTCCACACTTTTTTCGCGAGCCTTTTCAGCCGGGTAATGATAATGGATTTGTTTCTGATATCTTCCGGAATGGTCAGGTACATCAGTGCCGGTCCGTAAAAACCTAGCCCGAAGCCCAAAGCAAATAGAGCTCCTATTGCCGCAACGAAAAAATTCCCAACAAGCCCACTTATCGAAAGCATACCAAAGTTATGTGAAGGAACAAATGTCACAATCATCCACACCACCGCCACGGTATAACCCAGCACACAAATACCGGGCCAGAATAACGCCAGCTTTAATGCCTTGCGGGGTGAAACCAGAGGTCGGTCCATATCAGCCACACTGTCTGACAGCATTTTAATATCATTATTAATGTCGTTCCGGGTGATATCCATATATTTCTCCAGTTTAACCCGTCCGTTTTCTTAGCTCTGCAAGCCTGTCTTTTATATCCTGATCATCCGCATTATGTGGAATTAAGTCTTGCTTTGCTTTTTCCGCTTCATGACCCGTCACAAAATCCCGCTGCGAATCTTTATATTCACCTTTGATATTATCACTGGATGCCTGAACAGTGGATTGTTTTTGGGCTATTTCCCCAGCAGAATTATGGATATTTTGCGCATTTTCAGATCTTTGTTCTGCGACCCTGTGCGCAATGTCGTTATTGGCCGGGAACGCCTGCTCTGCCTGCGCACCAAGCTGAGACTGATGACGCCGGAAGTCATCGCCCATGTCATTTTTCACCCCATGCTCATCACTGACCGGGTGTTCTCTGCTATGCCCTGACGCCGGGTGAATAACTCCGCCTGATGATACGGCAGGGTTCCGGTGTACGACCTGAGAGCCTGATGCAACGGGTGAGGATGCGACGGTGCCACTGGATGTAGGTGATGGCGCACCTTCTGGCGCAGAAGCTGAGGTAAACGCCTCATGCTGACCGCCACTGCTGAGATCCGTCCGTCCCTGCTGGTAATCCGCCATGATTTCCGGTTTCAGGCGTTCATTCACAAATTCCATCGCCGCTTCACGCGCTTCCGGTGCACTGGTCAGCATGGCCGGGGCCTTATCACCGTATTTCTCGGACGCCCAGTTCACAAACTCCTGATTGTAGTTGGTATCCAGACTGGCACTCTGGTTCTGCGCCAGTGATGCCATTTTGCTGTATTCATCACTCTGCGTGGCACTGGTCGTGTACTGATGGTACTGGCTTTTCGCGTCATTCAGCGTGGCCGCCAGTTGCTGGACA
>DASXXQ010000262.1:0-4346 GCA_036502985.1 Buttiauxella sp. | reverse complement strand
TGTATCATCTTCATTGATGAAATTGACGCCGTAGGCCGTCAACGTGGTGCAGGTTTGGGTGGTGGTCACGATGAACGTGAACAGACTCTGAACCAGATGCTGGTTGAAATGGATGGTTTCGAAGGTAACGAAGGTATCATCGTTATTGCCGCAACAAACCGTCCAGATGTTCTTGACCCAGCATTGCTGCGTCCAGGTCGTTTTGACCGTCAGGTTGTTGTTGGTCTGCCAGATGTTCGTGGCCGTGAACAAATCCTGAAGGTGCATATGCGCCGTGTGCCGTTGTCTCCAGATATCGATGCAGCAATCATTGCTCGTGGTACTCCAGGCTTCTCCGGTGCAGATCTTGCAAACCTGGTCAACGAAGCTGCACTGTTTGCTGCCCGCGGCAACAAGCGCGTGGTTTCGATGGTTGAATTTGAAAAAGCGAAAGACAAAATCATGATGGGTGCGGAACGTCGCTCCATGGTGATGACAGAAGCGCAAAAAGAATCTACCGCATACCACGAAGCAGGACACGCGATTATTGGTCGTCTGGTGCCTGAGCACGATCCGGTACATAAAGTAACGATTATCCCGCGCGGTCGTGCGCTGGGTGTGACGTTCTTTCTACCGGAAGGTGATGCAATCAGTGCAAGCCGTCAGAAACTGGAAAGCCAGATTTCTACGCTGTACGGTGGTCGTTTGGCGGAAGAGATTATCTACGGTGCTGAGCATGTATCTACTGGTGCGTCTAACGACATCAAAGTAGCGACATCTATTGCCCGTAACATGGTCACCCAATGGGGCTTCTCTGAAAAACTCGGTCCGTTGCTATACGCGGAAGAGGAAGGCGAAGTATTCTTGGGGCGTTCTGTGGCGAAAGCAAAACATATGTCCGATGAAACAGCGCGTATCATCGATCAGGAAGTGAAGCTGTTGATTGAGCGCAACTATGCTCGAGCACGCCAGCTGCTGAATGAAAATATGGATATTCTCCACACCATGAAAGACGCGTTGATGAAGTATGAAACTATCGATGCGCCGCAGATTGATGACCTGATGAATCGCCGCGACGTGCGTCCGCCTGCAGGTTGGGAAGAATCAAATAACGGCAACAACAATTCTGACAACAATGGTACACCTCGTGCACCGCGTCCGGTTGATGAACCGAATACGCCGAATCCTGGTAACACTATGTCAGAGCAGTTGGGCGACAAATAAGTCGTATCTGCCAGATGTTATTGCAGTAATCTATAAACCCTGGGCTTGTCCCGGGGTTTTTGTTTTTTGTTTTAACCGAAGTTAATTCAAGGGAATCTCGATGAAACTCACAGCCCAGGGCAGCACGCTTGATCTTTCACATCCTCATATCATGGGGATTTTGAATGTCACGCCAGACTCTTTTTCCGATGGCGGACAGCACAACTCGTTAGTTGAAGCCGTTAAACACGCTAACGCGATGATCAACGCTGGGGCGACGATTATTGACATCGGTGGTGAGTCAACACGCCCTGGGGCGGCTGATGTAAGTGTTGAGGACGAATTATCACGCGTGATACCCGTCGTGGAAGCTATCGCACAGCGCTTTGAAGTATGGATATCTGTGGATACGTCGAAACCTGAAGTTATCCGCGAATCGGCGCGTGTAGGTGCTCATATCATCAACGATATTCGTTCGTTACAAGAACCTGGTGCTCTTGAGGCTGCCGCGCTAACAGGTTTACCCGTTTGCTTGATGCACATGCAGGGCGAGCCGAAGAATATGCAGCAAGCTCCGCACTACGACGATGTGTTTGCAGATGTGAATCGCTTTTTTATCGACCAAATAGCACGCTGTGAAGCGGCTGGTATCGCAAAAGATAAATTGTTGCTCGACCCAGGCTTCGGTTTCGGTAAAAATCTCACCCATAATTACCAACTTCTAGCCCGACTTTCCGAATTCCACCACTTTGGTTTACCGCTCCTGGTGGGAATGTCGCGTAAATCAATGGTTGGCCAACTGCTTAACGTCGGGCCGGATCAACGCCTGAGCGGCAGTCTTGCATGTGCAGTAATTTCTGCGATGCAGGGGGCTAATATCATTAGAGTTCACGATGTGAAAGAGTCAGTCGAAGCGATGCGCGTGGTGGAAGCCACACTTTCAGCGAAGGAAAAAAAACGCTATGAGTAACCGTAAATATTTTGGCACAGACGGCATTCGCGGTCGTGTAGGCGATTCCCCAATTACACCTGATTTCGTGCTTAAGCTTGGCTGGGCTGCGGGAAAAGTATTGGCGCGTCATGGCTCGCGTAAAATTATTATCGGTAAAGATACGCGTATCTCGGGTTATATGCTGGAGTCAGCGCTGGAAGCAGGTCTTGCTGCGGCAGGATTGTCTGCATCTTTCACCGGCCCGATGCCAACGCCAGCGGTTGCTTATTTAACTCGTGCTTTCCGAGCTGAAGCCGGGATCGTTATCTCCGCATCACATAACCCATTCTATGATAACGGGATTAAGTTCTTCTCCATTGACGGTACTAAATTGCCAGATGACGTTGAAGAAGCTATTGAAGCGGAAATGGAAAAAGAAATTACCTGTGTAGATTCTGCTGAGTTGGGCAAAGCGAGCCGTATTGTTGATGCTGCTGGTCGCTATATTGAGTTTTGCAAAGGTACATTCCCGAACGAATTAAGCCTCAATGGCCTTAAAATTGTCGTTGATTGTGCCAACGGTGCGACTTATCACATTGCACCAAATGTACTGCGTGAACTGGGTGCCACGGTTATCCCGGTAGGTTGTGAGCCAAACGGCGTCAACATCAATGAAAAATGTGGTGCGACCGACGTACGAATGCTCCAGGAGCGCGTGCTGGCTGAAAAAGCTGACATCGGTATCGCTCTTGATGGTGACGGTGACCGCGTAATCATGGTGGACAATTTGGGTCATAAAGTTGATGGCGACCAAATTCTTTACATCATCGCTCGCGAAGGTCTTCGCCAGGGCCAATTGCGTGGTGGTGCTGTGGGCACTCTGATGAGCAACATGGGGCTGGAACTGGCATTGAAACAGTTGGGCATTCCTTTTGCTCGTGCAAAAGTGGGTGACCGTTATGTGCTGGAAAAACTTCAGGAAAAGGGTTGGAGAATTGGCGCTGAAAACTCAGGCCATGTGATTCTGTTGGATAAAACCACCACAGGCGACGGTATTGTTGCAGGTTTGCAAGTACTTACTGCAATGGTGCGTAACCACATGAGCCTGCATGATTTATGTAGTGGAATGAAATTATTCCCGCAGATTCTGGTTAATGTGCGCTTTACCGCAGGTAGCGGCGACCCACTTGAACACGATACTGTGAAAAAAGTGACCGAAGAAGTGGAAGACGCTCTGGGTAACCGTGGGCGTGTGCTGCTGCGTAAATCAGGGACAGAACCTTTAATCCGTGTGATGGTTGAAGGTGAAGATGAAGCACTGGTCATTGAATATGCTAATCGTATCGCTGATGCGGTAAAGGCAGTTTAAAACTTTCATTGCGGTGATAGTCTAAAAAGGCGGCATTTGTCGCCTTTTTTATAAGCAAAAGCCAATGTGTTGCTGTTTTTTTCCGCAGTCAGTGAAATGTGAATAAATTGCCCTTGCGCCTCTGCCTGGGTTTGGTTAGTATTCTCACCCGCTTCAGTGGGTAAACTTAAACGTATCCGCTTGACTGGTTTGAAGCTTTGGTATGCGGTAATACCGCAAGGAACAGGTTGATTATGTACGAAGCTCTTTTAGTTGTTTTCCTTATTGTAGCCTTGGGACTTGTAGGTCTTATCATGCTGCAACAAGGTAAAGGCGCTGATATGGGAGCCTCCTTCGGAGCAGGCGCTTCCGCTACGCTGTTTGGTTCAAATGGTTCAGGTAATTTCATGACCCGTATGACCGCTGTGTTAGCAACGCTGTTCTTTATCATCAGCCTGGTACTGGGTAACCTCAATACCAACAAAACCGATAAAGGAAGTGTGTGGGATAATTTAACTCAGCCAACAAAAACTGAGTCACAGCCAGCGGCACCTACCAAGCCGAGCAGCGATATCCCGCAGTAATAAGCAGTAAGCTTCTGTACGGCAAGATGTGATTGTCGTGCGCAAAGTGCCGAGGTGGTGGAATTGGTAGACACGCTACCTTGAGGTGGTAGTGCCCGATTGGGCTTACGGGTTCAAGTCCCGTCCTCGGTACCAAAATTCCTGCAATTCTTGCATTTAATGCAATTCTGGCGTAGTATTTGCCACGTTTTCGGACGCGGGGTGGAGCAGCCTGGTAGCTCGTCGGGCTCATAACCCGAAGGTCGTCGGTTCAAATCCGGCCCCCGCAACCACTTTCCCTGAGAGTTCTTTTTCAAATATA
>DASXXQ010000261.1:0-2640 GCA_036502985.1 Buttiauxella sp. | reverse complement strand
GAATCTTCCTTCGGCTCCACAGTCGATAAGGGCGTTTGTTTCAGCGATTTTCATACCATGAGAGATGTTGGTGGTAACAGATAATTTATTCTGAGACTTGGACCGCACAACAATCTCTCTAATGGTTAAATCTAACTTCTTGGAAGGGCCAGACGCTGACCTGTCCTTCCACTTTAAAAATCCTTTCCTAGGACTTCAATCCTGTCTTCTTCATCTAGGGCGCTAATCATTGCTCTAATGCGTGCAATGTTGTCGCCAGTGGAGGATCCTTCTCCTCGGTCCTCTTCTATAGGTTCCTCTTCGGTCTCCGCCGAGCGAATGCTTGACGAAGGTTTCCCTTTGCCTTTCCATCCTCCTTTCTGGAAGCGTCCTCCATTTCCCTTTTTCTTGGTGGGACACATCCGGGACATATGTCCCTTCTGTCCGCAATTGAAGCATTTCCCTTGCTTCTTGTATTCATCTAGCTGAGCTGGGGAAAGCTTCGTGAATCGAATGGTAGCTTCTTCTTCGAAGTTCATGGCGTCGACATCCATAGCGTTAGGATCTCTTTGCTGACGACCATAGTTGTCATTTCCTGCTGTTCCATATCTGGGTCGTTTCCCATTATCGGCGTCGATTCTATCGTGGGCCAAACCGAATTCAGTAGCATATCTTCGAGCTTCGGCGTAAGTCGTAGGACTTTTAAGGAAGATATGAGTCTTGATGTTATCCGGGAAACAATTGACGAAGAAATGGATCTTCATTGGTTCGTTGTCTTGGAGGTTGCAGTAGGGGATGAGCTCATCGAATCTGGAGATGAGGTGGGTCATGTTCATCTTTCCTCCTAGGTGAAGTCTTTGAATCTTTATCATAGCTGTTGCTATGCTGCTGACTTCTCCCCATTGTTCGATGAATCGTAATCGGAACTGGGCCCACGTTCCTTGAGTTGGTGGATCAGTGTCGAATTTCGCGAATTCGCTGTCTCTCCAGGTTGCTGCTGCTCCTTTGCAGGCCATGAGAGCGAATGTTATTTTCTTGTCATCATCGTTTGCAGTGAATTGGGTGGGGTAGAAGTTGAAGAAGGCTCTGCAGGATGCAAGGAACCCATTGCATTTGCTTCTCGTTCCGGTGAAGTCTTCAGGTGGAGGGAGCTTTGCTCCTCCTCCTCCTTGGTAGTTGTTCTGGGGCGGTGGTGCGGCCATAGCTATGTCTGGGGTTTCTGTGGTGGTTGGGGGTTCTATTTGGAGTAGTTCCAAGTTCAGTGGTGTAGGTGGTACAACCGTTTCTAGGTGGGTTTCTTCTTCTGATTGATTCCCTTCTTCTGGCTGTTCTAATTCAGCGCTTTCTCCTTGATCTTCTTGATCTGCACTAATGTATTCGAGGGCGTTATCTGTCCCTGAAGTTCCTTCTTCGTCTGATGATTCAACGTTTGCGCTGATTCGAAATCCTTGGGGGGTTACCGGTCCAACTACAGCTGTAGATTGGGTTCTGAGGTGTTCTGGTAGTGCTTCTTCTAGGTTTCCTGGGACGTAACTAGGTCCTTGGAAAGTTTCGTCTGGTAAGGGGTTGTTTCCTTCTTCTGTTCTCCAACGGCGTGTATCGTGGTCAAAGTAGATTACTTCTTGTTCAAAGTATAATTGACCTTCGTAGATGACAGAGCCGGAGGGGAGTCTTCCAGCTGTCTGAGGGACAAAGAACTCGGAGCGGGGTACTTGGTGGTTGCTGGTTAGGTAGTACCAGAGGCGGTTGGAGGGGTCCTGATAGATACGTTGACCGTATAAGGTATAAACGTGTCTCCCAGATCTGTTATCGAAGATCTGACTAGCGTTTGTGGGCGCTAGATTTGGATCAATGGTGGCTAAGGTGATGGTACACCAGCCGGTTTAGATCAGCTTGACCTTTTGTTACAGCCGACGTATATACAACGTATAACAAGGCTCAACAAAGATAATCAAGTTCGAGGACGCGAGCAGCGACGAGAGGTCTTATGACAATGGCAATGGCGCACCAGTCTGAAGAGCCAATAATACAAGTGTATATTGCTCAGCTGAGGTCAAGCTGAGGGAAAGTAGCGATGTACAAGATGCTTTATATACTCTAAGGATCTAAGGGTCCTATCTAATGGGGTAGCGGACGAGAGGGGATAGAGTTAGAAGGGAATAGATATGATCTGACAGGAATGGGGATAACTAGAAGAGGCTGTGCCTCGGGGCTGTATGGCCCAAAAGAAAAGGTAGTCCATAATATGTAACAAGAGAGGTAAACAAGGACAAATAAGAAGGCGTACCCGCGGCAACTGTAACATTACCCAACCTAAAAGACGAAATAACCTCGTCTACAAAATTTGATAAATTTGCCTTGGATATTCGAAAACACATAAAGGACAAAACAACGCCTTTCAAGTCGTCACTTAAAGATTGGGAAATAAAAGACGACCTGATACTATATCTACACTGCGTTTATGTTCCACCAGGAGAAACACGCCGTGCAATTCTTAAATTGTACCACGATACCCCTATTACGGGACACCCTGGAATCATGAAGACTACCGAATTAGTCACCAAAGACTACTGGTGGCCCGGTATACGTCAATACATAAAGAACTATCTCAAAGGATGCGGACTATGTCAGCAGATGAAAGTTAATACACACCCTGCAAAC
>DASXXQ010000260.1:0-14610 GCA_036502985.1 Buttiauxella sp. | reverse complement strand
AGCCTGAACAACAGCGGTGCCAATCGGCGTGGTTCCGCCGTTGTCGTAAATCGAAATGGTGCTGCCAGCTGTGCCCGTACCGTTGATTGTTGGCGTTGTATCATCGGTGTAGCTGCCATTGACCAGTGGCGTTTGAATCACACCGACGTTATCAACAATGTCCGTTACTGCAGGCGCGGTGAGCGGTGTGGTGTAGACGGTCAACGCAAAGTCGGCTGAAGGGGCGCTGATGTTGCCTGCAGCATCGGTCGCGGTGGCAGTAATATTCTGCATTCCGTCTGACAGTGGCGTTGAAGTGATTTCCCATACTCCGCCAGCTACCGTTGCAGTCCCTATCACAGTATTGCCGCTATACAGCGTAATGGTATCGCCATTCTGTCCAGTGCCGTGGAAGGTTGGCGTGTTGTCGTCGGTGACGCTTCCGGTTCCAAGCGGTGCCTGTACCGCGCCAACGTTGTCATCAGCTGTGATAATGGTTGGGGCATCGGGCGGCGTGGTATCCAGAGTGAAAGCTACGGTGCCGGATGCCGGGCTTTTGTTTCCGGCCTGGTCACTTTCGGTCACGCTAATCGCATGATCGGCTCCAGTGATAGGCGTTTGAGGTGTAAAGCTCCAGCTCCCGTCAGCTCTTACCGTTGTGGTGCCGATAGATGTGCCGTTATCAAGAATCGTGATGGTATCACCAGCTGTGCCGCCTGTTCCTGAGATGGTTGGCGTGGTGTCGTTGGTGCTGCTACCGTTGCTGATTGCGCCTAACCCCGGAGCCTGGTCATCGGTGACTGTTGGTATGCCTGGTGCCGTCGGTGCCGTTGAGTCCACCGTCAGGGCAAATCCAGCGGAAGGCAGGCCGACGTTACCCGCAGGGTCAGTCGCGACAGCGGTTAGCGTATGGGACCCTTCGGCAAGCGTTGGGGTAAATGTCCACGTACCACCAACAGGAACGATTACCGTACCAATCGGTGTGGTGCCAGCGTTATCGTAAATATTGATGGTTGCCCCGGGTTCCCCAGAACCGGTGAGTGTTGGAGCGCTGCTTTGCGTGCTACCGCCGCTGGTTAATGTCGCGGGGTTACCGCTAACGTTGCCCTCAGCGGTAAGGATAAATGGCGCGGCTGGTGGAGTTGTATCAACCGTCAGGTTATAGGTAGCAGCAGTACTTGCGTTGCCCGCGGCATCAGTGGCAATGGCATTTAGCGTATGCGGCCCTTCACTCAACGGCTGTGATGGGGTGATGCTCCATTTGCCGTCAAGCCCGACCTGGGCGCTGCCTACCGCAGTTGTGCCGTCGTACAACGTGATGGTCGAGCCAGGGTCTCCGGTGCCGTTAACCTGTGGTTGAGTGTCATCGGTGGCAGCATTCGGTGCCAGTGAGCCTTCGATTGTGCCGACGTCGTCCTGAACGGTAGTAATCACTGGCGTGGTTGGCGCAGCGATATCCACATTAATAGTAAATTCGGAGGAAGGTGCGGTGACATTCCCCGCCGCATCTTCAGCAGTAACGGTAAATGTATGATCTCCTACAGGCAGCGGATTTGTCGGGGTATATGTCCAGGTGCCGGACGAGTCTACCGTTAGCGTGGTGAGTACCGTTGTACCATCCAAGAGCGTGATGGTTGAACCCGGTTCGCCTGTGCCGTGGATGGTTGGGGTTTGATCGTTTGTCGAACCGTTGTTCTGGACCGGGCCGGTAATCGGACTGGCATCGTCGTTGACCAGCGTGATGGTTGGCGCCTGCGGCGCAATGGTGTCAACGACCACGCTGAACGAGGTTGCTGGGCTCGTATTATTGTGAGCGTCAGTTGCGGTCACCGTCAGGTTGTGCAGCCCTTGCCCCAAGGAAGTCGCAGGCGTGAAACTCCAGTTACCGCCCGCGTCGGCGGTAACTGTGCCTATTAGCGTCGTCCCACCGTTATCATAGATATTGATTGTTGAGCCAGCTTCAGCGGTGCCTTGCAGCGTGGGCTTATCGTCATTGGTGGTCTGGCCGTTGGTCAAATCGCCAGTATGATTTGCAACATCATCAATGACGTGTGTGATAACAGGCACCCCTGGCGCGGTGGTATCTGGCGCATCGACCGGTGTGTTCGGACCCACATTCCCGGCGTTATCTTTTGCGGAAACTTCCAGTGTTTCGCCGTTGGTTTGCGCGGGTGCAATCGTGACGCTAAAGGAACCGTCAGATCCTGCCTGGCTGCTGCCAAGTGGGTTACCGTTGCTGTCGCTAACCGTTACGGTGCTACCAGCCTCAGCATTACCGGTGACGACGGTGCCTTCATCGTTTATATGTACATTTGTCGGTGCGTCCGGCGCGATGTGGTCTGGTGCGAAAGCGGCGGCGGTATCACTTTTGTTATCAGCAGCATCTGTCGCGGTGACCAGCAATGTTTGGCCGTTGATTTGTGCGGGCGATAAAGGGGTGACATCAAATCTACCATCACTGCCTGTAACACCGGTGCCGAGGACATTGCCGCTACCATCGGTAATGGTAATTTTGCCGTTCGGCTCAGCACTTCCTGTGACATGCAAACCATCATCTGAAACGAGCATATTGGATGGTGCAGATGGCGCCATAGTATCAACCGTGACGGTAAATCCGGCCGAGGTTCCGCTGGTGCCAAAGGCATTGGTCGCTGTAAGCGTGAATACGTGCGGGCCATCGGGAAGCGCTGTTGGAGTGAAGCTCCAGTTACCTGTTCCGTCGGCAACCACACTTCCTATCAATAAGCCATTGTCATAGATAGCGACTGTATTTCCCGCTTCGGCAGTACCGCTGAGCGTCGGAGTGGTATCGTCGGTCGACTGGCCATTATTTAATGGGCCGACTGTTACTCCTGCATCATCTGTGACGGTGTCGAGCTCCGGTACGGTCGGGAATTGAGAATTCGAAGCATTAAACGGCGTATCAGGGCCAACGTTACCGGCTGCGTCCTGAATATGCGCTGTTAGTGATTCACCATGCGTTTGCGCAGGGGTTATGTTGACAGTGAAGTTGCCATCGGAGCCGACCTGCACGGTTCCGAGCAGAACGTTATTGGCATCAAAAATGGTGATGGTATTGCCCGATTCTGCATGCCCTGTGACCATTGTTCCGGTTGGATTAACACTATCGATAACCGCTGCGGCAGGTGGCGTGTGGTCAACGACAAATGTAGGGCTGGTCGTTTCTTTACTGACGTTTCCTGCGGCATCGGTTTGTACGAGGGTGATAGTGTGGGTGCCATCGGCCAGCGGTTGGGACGGTGTGAAGTTCCATTTTCCGTCATCACCTACAGTGGCTTGCCCAACCTGAATACCGTTATCGAAAATGGTGACATTATTGCCAGGCTCACCCGTGCCATTTAGCCCAGGCCTGGTTTCATCAGTTCTGTCCCCGTTGCCGATTGCGCCGGTAAGTAGCCCGGTATTATCCCGTAGCTGATTCAACTCTGGGGCATCGGGCGCCACCGTGTCGATAATTATCGCATAGCTTGCAGAAGGGCCACTTTCACCTTTTTCATTGGTTGCCGTGACGGTAAATGTGTGCGAGCCATCAGGTAATGCCGTTGCTGGTGTGTAGCTCCAGCTGCTGCTGGCACCGACTACCACACTGCCGATTTCTACTCCGTTATCATAAATATGTACGGTAGTCCCTGCCTGGCCGGTACCCTGCAGTGTAGGAGTATTGTCGTTGGTGGATTGAGTATTCGGGACGGTGCCTGTGACTGGCGAAACGTCGTCAACCACGCTGGTGAGCGCTGGCGCGTCGGGTAACGGAATATCAGGCGCGACGACGGTGGCATCGGGGCCGGTGTTTCCTGATGGATCGGTGGCGTGAGCGGTCAGATCTTCGCCGTTAATTTGTGGGGTTGTCAGCGGAATTGAGAAATTGCCGTCACTGCCCGCAGTGCCTTGTCCAATAACCTGGCCGTTGCTATCAGTAATGGTTACCGTGCTACCTGGCTCTGCGCTGCCGGTAAGCATCTTACCGTCTGCCGAAACACTCAGATTTGTTGGTGCTGCAGGTGGTGTGGTATCCGCCGTCGGAGGTGCAGGATCTGGGTTACCACCATTGTTCGAGTGGTCACTGCCTCCACCCCCTCCGCCGCCTCCACCTGCGGCCAGAGCAATCCCCCCAGCAACGGCTACGCCGCCTAAAACCCATGGCCAAATGGCTGCGCCGCCATGGGATTCGGCTCCTGTGGCAGTCATCAGTTCATCAATGTTGTTGATGTGCTCGAAGTGGAATGCTGAATCTGTATCTTGTACCCACCACAATGTGCCTTTGTTGTCTTCGAGCACCAGCTGGTTGCCACCCTGATCGGCGAAAGCGTAGAAGTTTTTAACGGTAATGACTTCGCCATCTCGTAGAGTGATAACCATATCCTGGTTTGATCTGACGATACTGGCGATATCAGAGCGCTCGGCTTTTAGTTCTACAATAGAAGGAGCTGTCAGCGTAAATTCGGAAGCTTCAGTATTATTTGTTACGCCGGTTAGTTTTGAGATGATTGATATTGAACGCATTGTTATCACTCCCTACGGTGTGAACTGGGGTAGTCGTTAGGACTGCTTATGCATGCAAAATTTTTCCCCGGAACAAAGTGTGATAGCGATCCCATCTATTTATAAAATTTAACGCGAACGAATCCGGGCGTCAGAATATTGACGACTAACATTATTGTTAAATGTTGGCTTGCTACCGGTGTATCAGTTTATAAGAATGTAAAATTCATACTTTTGTATCATTTCCATTCGGGGATATTGAAGATATAGACAGGAATACATGAAAGCGCAAACTAAGCGCCAATAAACAAAAATATAAGTGTTGAATAATAACTTCTGGTTTGATCGGGTTGTTATGGATGTATAAATTTTTGTTATGCCGTTTAATATTAATTGTTTGTTTTAACCTATTGTTTTTAATTTGATTTAACTTATGTTCACATGCGTAATTAAGGCAGGGGGTACTTCTATTTCTATTGGTTTTTTTGCCATTCATTTATTGTGGTTATTGGCTTTGGTGTAATTAAGTTTTTCCTGCGGATAAGAAAATAGAATTGTGAAATATGAGGTGCTACCGAATATATCTACAATATTTAAGCGAGGGGTATAATGCATTTTTCATGTATGTTTTCGTAGTGGCACACATTTAAAAGATGGGGGGGATTTATTTTTTAAAATGATAACATACCGAAATTAATTTTTTCCAAAAAGCAACCTGAGGGTTAGGTCATTAATAAAACATTCGAATACTTAATCATTACGGGTCCCTGATACAAACCAAGGACCCATAAGAGATCTGGACGGTATAGAGGCTTAGCGACCAGCGTGTTTCATAATGCGCGCTTTATCCACTGCCCACTCTTTGTCTTTCAGATCGGAACGCTTGTCGTGTTGCTTCTTGCCTTTTGCGACGCCAATTTTTACTTTGCACCAGGCATTTTTCCAGTACAGAGACAGGGCAACAACGGTGTAACCTTCGCGGTTAATACGGCCGTAAAGGTTCTCCAGCTCACGTTGGTTAAGCAGAAGTTTACGAGTACGCGTTGGGTCGCAGACTACATGGCTTGACGCTACGTTTAATGGGATAAAGTTGGCGCCGAACAGGAATGCTTCGCCATCTATCAGAATGACGTAACTATCACCAATGTTGGCTTTCCCGGCACGAAGAGATTTTACTTCCCAGCCTTGTAGCACGAGCCCCGCTTCAAACTCATCTTCGATAAAGTATTCATGGCGGGCGCGTTTGTTTTGCGCAATGGTGGCTGAACCTGGTTTGTTTGCTTTTTTCTTTGTCATAGTGCTGCTCAGTATAAGTAATCCAGGAGTTCAAATACACCCCGC
This sequence comes from Buttiauxella sp., assembly GCA_036502985.1. Taxonomy (GTDB): domain Bacteria; phylum Pseudomonadota; class Gammaproteobacteria; order Enterobacterales; family Enterobacteriaceae; genus Buttiauxella. The sequence goes on along the minus strand of DASXXQ010000260.1, from coordinate 8,787 downwards.
TTCGCTGCGAGGATGAATACACATCTTAACACGGCTGTGGGCGAAGAGTTTTTCTTTGCTTGAAAATGAGGTTGTTAATAAGTTTTTTGTGCTTAGAGAAGCATCTCTGGGTTGCCTGTAAAACGCAATAAAAGGTGTTGAGCTTTACACCAGACACCTGAAACCACGTTTTTCGGGTGTCTGAATCATCCTGGAATGTTATTATTTGTCCGTTTTGTGACTTCCAGGAAATGCTATGCCTCAGATTACCCGTACTGCGCTAGTGCCTTACAGCGCGGAGCAGATGTATCAGTTAGTGAATGATGTGAAATCCTACCCAGACTTTTTACCGGGTTGCACGGGCAGCCGGGTGCTTAATGCGTCGCCAGATCAGATGACAGCAGCGGTTGACGTTTCTAAAGCGGGTATCAGTAAAACCTTCACTACGCGCAATATGCTTACCAGTAATCAAAGTATTTTGATGCATCTGGTGGATGGGCCATTTAAGTCGTTGATGGGCGGCTGGAAGTTTACGCCACTGAGTGCCGAAGCATGCCGTATCGAGTTCCAGCTTGATTTTGAGTTTACGAACAAACTGATCGAATTGGCGTTTGGCCGTATCTTCAAAGAGCTGGCGGGCAACATGGTTCAGGCGTTTACTGTCCGCGCCAAAGAGGTCTACAGTGTCGCCTGATATCAAAGTCGAAGTTGTTTACGCGCTGCCGGAAAAGCAGTATTTGCTCAATGTTCGACTGGAGCAGGGAAGTACTGTTGAACAGGCGATTCTCGCGTCAGGCATTCTTGAACTGCGTACGGATATCGATCTGTCGAAAAATAAGGTTGGGATTTTTAGTCGGCCAGTAAAATTGACCGATGTGGTTAACGAAGGTGACCGTGTGGAAATTTACCGGCCGCTGATTGCTGACCCGAAAGAGCTCAGACGGCAGCGAGCTGAAAAAGCCGCTCAGAAGTAACCAAAAAAAGGTGCCATTGGCACCTTTTTTGTCGGCTATTATTTTTCCAGCTTCGGCTTGTTGTCGATGTTGGTCAACACACCGCTGCTGTTGAAGGTCAGCGTCAGCGTTTGCTGGGTCACTCCTTCATGCCCTGGCTGCTGGCGGAAAACATAGAACCAGGTACTTGTACCGAATGGATCGGTCATCATTGGCGTACCCAGAGCATACGCAACTTGCTGTTGAGTCATGCCAGTACGGATCTTCGACACATCATTCTGTGTCAGGTAGTTACCCTGGTTAATGTCGGGGCGGTAAACCACTCGCTCCAGAGTGGAACAGCCTGCGGTCAGCATAAGAAGAACCGCTGCGGCAGCAGTCAGCGTTTTACAGCGCATAGTGATTTGATTCCTTTTCGGGCCCGAGCAGCACATGGCTCATTCATAATATGCCGATGATAATAAACCTTTACGCAGTTTAAAACATTAAGGCGCTTAACTCTGACCCTGGTACAGCAAAAAAGTTGGCTAAAAATCGACTCAATTAACAATAAGCTAGCTTGGTGGTTGTTTTTTGAACGATTCAATTAAGCCGCCAGTAACTCTTTTGCGTTGGCAAGTGTATTGCGTGTGACCTCGCTACCACCGAGTAAGCGAGCCAGCTCTTGCAAGCGCGAGCGTTTATCCAGTGGTTGCATATGGGTTTCCGTCATTTCACCGTCAGTTTCTTTACTGACATAGAAATGGTGATGACCACAACCTGCCACCTGTGGCAGATGTGTGACGCACATGACCTGCGTGGACTCGCCTAACTGGCGCAGTAATTTACCGACTACTGCTGCTGTTGGGCCGCTTATCCCGACGTCGACTTCATCGAAAATCAATGCGGGTGTTTCCATCTTACGGGCCGTGATCACCTGAATGGCAAGTGCGATACGTGAAAGTTCACCACCGGAGGCCACTTTTGCCAGCGGCTGCAAAGGTTGGCCTGGGTTAGTGCTGACACGGAAATCGATGCGGTCGGCACCTTCAGCAGTCAGGTGACTTTCATTAAATTCTACGTCTATGGCCAGCTTTCCGTGTGGCATGGACAATGAGTGCATGCTTTCGGTTATCAACTCACACAGTTCTGCTGCGTAGTGTGCGCGGCGCTGATGCAATTCGTGCGCAATGTTGAGCGCTTGCTGGTGATGAAGCTCCACAGTTTGCATCAGCTCGTCCTGCGAACTGGCCTGGTCGTCGAGTTGTTGCAACTCTTCGAGTAGTCGCTGATGGAAGAGTGGTAATTCTTCCGGGGAAATTTGGTGCTTACGTGCCAGGGTAATTTGCCGGGAGATTCGCTGTTCCAGCTCGTAGAGACGATTTGGGTCGAGATCCAGTCGGTCACAATAGTGGCGTAGCTCGTCGCTGGCTTCAGAGAGTTGAATGTTGGCTTCTTCCAGCATATTCAATACGCCAGATAGCTTCGCGTCCATTCCTACCAGTTCTTCCATAAGATGGCGCACGGTATACAGTTGGCTTTGCAGGTTGTTGTCTTCGCCGTCAGCGAGAATGGCGAGTGCTTGCTGGCTGGTGGAGATCAGTTGCCCGCTATTTGCCAGGCGCTTGTACTCTTCATCAATTTGTTCAAATTCGCCCGCGATTGGGGAGAATTCATTGAGTTCTTTTAGTTGATAATTCAGCAGTTCGGTACGTGCAGCACGTTCCTGGGCGAGCTGTTGATGCTGTGCCAGAGAACGACAGCTTTGGTGCCACTGGCGATAGCTTTCCGCCATTTTTTGTAGCAGCACAGACTCACCCGCATAGCCATCCAGCAGATTCTTTTGATGTTCCGGTTTCAATAAAAGCTGGTGCGCATGCTGGCCGTGAATTTGAATCAACATTTGGCCGAGGTCACGAAGCTGTGAGAGCGGAACGGCAGTCCCATTGATAAAACCGCGTGAGCGCCCATCGCTGCTAATGACCCGGCGCAGTAAACATTCACGCCCATCATCAAGTTGGTTTTCTTCCAGCCAACGCAGGGCTGCTGGCGTATCTTTCAGGGAAAAGCGGGCGCAGAGATCGGCGCGGGTCGCACCCTGGCGAACCATATCGGCTTCTGCACGGCCACCCAGACACAACCCGAGGGCATCAATTGCAATAGATTTACCGGCACCGGTTTCACCGGTAATGGCGGTCATGCCATGGTGAAAATCAATTTCCAGTTCACGAACGATTGCGAAGTTACTGATGGTGAGTTGTGCCAGCATAATTGCTTTCCTGTATGAAAAGACATGACTGTGTTTTCATACAGTATAAACTGGTTTTATATACAGTAAAGAGCTTGGGCGACTTTTTAGAACAATTTTTTCGACCAGCCGAGTTTTGAGCTCAATGTATTGAAATAGCTGTAATCTTTAGGGTGAATAAGATTGAGATGGTAATCGCAACGGCGAATCAACACATCTTCCCCTTCCTGTATAGGCAGGGCAATCTGGCTATCACAACTGATTTCAAGATCGCTGCGCATGTGCGAAAAGCGCAGGCGGATAGTGCTACTGCTGTTAATCACTAAGGGGCGGGCAGAGAGCGTGTGCGGGAACATAGGAACTAAAGTGATGGCATCCAGAGACGGTGTGAGGATTGGCCCGCCAGCTGAAAGCGAATAGGCCGTTGAGCCTGTTGGTGTGGAAATAATCAGCCCGTCAGAACGTTGCGAGAAAGCGAAGATTTCATCAATATAGACTTCGAATTCAATCATATGGGCAACTTTTCCGGGGTGAAGTACTACCTCATTGATGGCGGTACTCAGGCGCGTTGGCGTATCTTGCTGGCAAACCTGGGCTTCCAGTAAAAAACGGCGCTCGGCGATGTAATGCCCTTCGAGTACATCGGCAAGTTGCTGTTGTGCGTTATCCGGATCAAGGTCTGTCAGAAAGCCCAGGTTACCACGGTTGATGCCGATAACTTTTATATCGTAGCGAGCCAGCACGCGTGCTGCACCAAGCATATTGCCATCACCGCCTACAACAACGGCAAGATCAGCCTGCTGCCCGATTTCCGCTAGCGTGCCGGTTTTTACATTTTTGAGGTTAAGTTCCTGGGCAATTTGCTGCTCGACAATGACATCGTAGCCTTTGGTGCATAGCCAGCGATACAGCATTTCATGCGTGGTCAGGGCTGTGGGGTGACGAGGGTGCCCGACAATACCAATGCAGTTGAAATGTTTGTTCATTATGCTGATGGTCCTTATGCGCAGAAATGCAGTCGTATTATGACAATATGTCACGTTCCCTTGAATCCCGGAAACTGATCCCCATAATAAGCGAACCAGCGAGATGAATGCTAAAAACGCGGAGAAATTCATGAGTAGTAAAGATCAGAAAACACCAGACGAGCAAGTCTCGGACGAAATTGCAATGGAAAGCCACGAAGAAGTCGAGGCCGTAGAGGGTGCCGAAGTGGTTGATCCGCGCGATGAAAAAATTGCCGATTTAACAGCGCAACTGGAAGAAGTTCAGCAGCGCGAGCGTGACAGCGTGTTACGCAACAAAGCGGAGATGGAAAACCTTCGTCGCCGTACCGAACTCGATATTGAGAAAGCGCACAAGTTCGCTCTGGACAAATTTGTCAACGAACTGCTGCCGGTTATCGATAGCCTGGACCGCGCTCTGGAAGTGGCAGACAAGTCCAACACGGATTTAGCCGCCATGATTGAAGGCATTGAGTTAACGCAGAAATCAATGCTGGATGTGGTGCGTAAATTCGGTGTTGAAGTTGTTGGCGATACCAATGTGCCATTTAATCCAGATGTGCATCAGGCGATTGCGATGGTTGAATCTGAAGACGTGGCACCAAACCATGTGTTGATGGTGATGCAGAAGGGTTACACCCTGAATGGCCGCACACTGCGTGCAGCCATGGTTTCTGTTGCTAAAGCAAAAGCTTAATTTGTCTGAGACGTAATTGCTTTAAGTAAAAAGCCAGCCTTCGCGGCTGGCTTTTTTTGTCTCTGCCTTTCTTCTACGATTTATTCTTCAACGCTTTGGCGTAGCGGTGTCACTGGTGAGACGCGCACTTGCTTAATCATGTTGTCTTGTACATCAAGAATATCGATATCGTAATGGCTTAAACGTACCCGCGTGTCAACCGCAGGGATCTCTTGCAGTTCTTCCAGCAGCATGCCGTTTACTGTCCGAGCTTCGTCTTCTGGAAGTGTCCAGTTAAAGGCTTTGTTGATTTCACGAACGTTTGCGCTGCCTTCGATAATGACTGAACCATCGTTTTGCGGCATGACTTCTTCAGCAAGTGTTGGTGACATTGAGGTAGTAAAATCACCGACAATCTCCTCCAGAATATCTTCAACGGTGATGAGCCCCTGAATATCGCCATATTCGTCGACCACCAGGCCAACTTTCTTTTTATTGCGCTGGAATTTTACTAGCTGAATGCTGAGAGGGGTTCCTTCCGGCACGAAGTAGATTTCATCAGCGGCACGTAGCAATGTTTCTTTGGTGAACTCCTGCTTTTCGGTCATTAGACGATAGGCTTCACGGACGCGCAGCATACTCATGGCATCGTCCAGCGTATCGCGGTACAGCACAATGCGCCCGTGTGGGGAATGTGTAAGCTGGCGAACAATCGATTTCCAGTCGTCGTTAATGTTAATGCCGACAATTTCATTTCGCGGCACCATGATGTCGTCAACGCTGATTTTTTCCAGATCTAACACTGAAAGCAGCATGTCCTGGTTGCGACGGGAAATTTTTGTATGTGATTCATTCACCAGGGTGCGCAGCTCGTCTTTGTTGAGTGCACTACTGATGACGGTATCGGTTTTAATCCCAATAAGGCGCATCAACATACGTGTGATGATATTCAACAACCATACCAGCGGCATCATCAGAATTTGCAGCGGGCCAAGCAGGAAACTGCTTGGGAAGGCGACTTTTTCCGGGTACAGCGCGGCAATGGTTTTGGGTAGAACTTCGGCGAAAACCAGCACAACAAAAGTGAGGATACCGGTGGCAATGGCGACACCCGCGTCGCCATATAAACGCATACCGACGATAGTACCGATGGCCGAGGCCAGAATATTGACCAGGTTATTGCCGATTAGCACAAGGCTAATGAGGCGGTCTGGTTTACGAAGCAGTTTTTCGACCCGTTTAGCGGCGCGGTTACCTTGTTTTGCAAGGTGACGTAATCGATAACGGTTTAGCGTCATCATGCCGGTTTCAGAGCCGGAGAAGTACGCTGAAACTACTACCATGATGATCAGCGTGACGATCAGAGTAGTAGTTGAGATCTGTTCCAAAAGGGTTTTCCTTTATAAAAACGATATTAGCCAACAAATTGTTGCAGGATGCGGCTACCAAAATAGGCGAGTGTCAGAATCGCGGCACCCGCGACGTTAAACCACACCACACGGCGACCTCGCCAACCCTCATGATAGTGTCCCCACAGCAAAACGATGTAGACAAACCATGCGAGAATCGACAATACCGCTTTGTCGACATTCTCCAGACTGAAAAGATTTTTTAGATAAAACAGACCGGTGCAAAGCGTTAACGTCAACAACACAACGCCGACCTGGGTGATGTGAAACATTTTACGCTCAATACTCATCAATGGTGGCATTTCAGCGCGGAAGGCGAGTTTTTTGTTCTTGAGCTGGTAGTCAATCCAGGCCAGTTGCAGCGCATAGAGTGCCGCAATTATCAGAGTTGCGTAGGCAAAAAGTGACAAACCGATATGCACCATCATCCCTGGAGTACCTTCAAGATGGGTGATGAATTCGTTAGGCATGAAGGTCGCCAGCGCCAGATTGATTAAGGCGAAGGCATACACAATTGGCAATAGCAGCCAGCCGCGATTGCGCGACGCAACTATCGTCATTACGGTGCATATCATCAGGCTTACTAACGAACCTACATTGAGTAAGCTGAGGTTTTGACCCCCGTCGGCGGAAAATATACGCGCTTCAAGTGCCAGACCATGGCTTACAAGTGCCACAATGGCCGATATAATGGCAAAGCGGCGCCATCCGCTGTTCTTTGTCAGCAGACTGGGGATGATCAGCGCAAGGCTGCAGGAATAGGCTACAAGCGCAAGGATTGCGAAAACAGGCATATAAAGTGTCGGTCAATTAGCCAGAGATGAAAAAAAGCAGTATAACGTTACCTGCCGCCTGCTCCAACTCTAACCGTTGCATCACACCGAAGGCGGCTTCATGTTATAATCCGCCAAATTCTGTTTTGTGTCGCAAGCTGCGGCCCCAAGTTACCACGTTAGGCAAAAGATAATGTTTGATAATTTAACTGACCGTCTATCGCGCACGCTGCGCAATATCAGCGGCCGCGGGCGGCTGACTGAAGAAAACGTAAAAGAAACTTTGCGCGAAGTGCGCATGGCGCTGCTGGAAGCGGACGTTGCGCTGCCTGTCGTGCGTGACTTTATCAGCCGCGTGAAAGAAAAAGCGGTTGGTCATGAAGTTAACAAAAGCCTGACCCCTGGTCAGGAATTCGTCAAAATCGTTCGCACCGAATTGGTTGCAGCGATGGGCGAAGAAAACGCGAGCCTTAATCTTGCAGCTCAACCGCCAGCTGTTGTGCTGATGGCGGGTCTGCAAGGTGCGGGTAAAACCACTAGCGTAGCTAAATTAGGTAAATTCCTACGCGAAAAGCACAAGAAGAAAGTGCTGGTGGTTTCTGCCGACGTTTATCGCCCTGCGGCGATCAAACAGTTGGAAACGCTGGCTGAACAAGTCGGTGTCGATTTCTTCCCGTCCGATACCGGGCAAAAGCCTGTCGATATCGTTAATGCGGCGCTGAAAGAAGCGAAGCTGAAGTTCTTTGATGTGCTGCTGGTGGATACCGCCGGTCGCTTGCACGTCGATGAAGCGATGATGGATGAAATCAAACAGGTTCATGCTGCGATTAACCCAGTTGAAACCCTGTTTGTTGTCGACGCCATGACCGGTCAGGATGCGGCAAATACTGCAAAAGCTTTTAACGAAGCATTACCACTGACGGGCGTCGTACTGACGAAAGTCGACGGTGATGCGCGTGGTGGTGCCGCGCTGTCTATCCGTCATATTACCGGCAAGCCGATTAAATTCCTCGGTGTTGGTGAGAAAACGGAAGCGCTGGAGCCTTTCCACCCGGATCGTATTGCTTCCCGTATTCTGGGGATGGGCGATGTTCTTTCGCTTATCGAAGATATTGAAAGCAAAGTTGACCGTGCCCAGGCTGAAAAACTGGCCAGCAAGCTGAAGAAAGGCGATGGGTTTGACCTCAACGACTTCCTTGACCAGCTTAAGCAAATGAAAAACATGGGCGGCATGGCGAGTATGATGAGTAAATTGCCTGGAATGGGGCAATTGCCGGATAACGTTAAGTCGCAAATGGATGACAAAGTTCTGGTGCGCATGGAAGCCATTATCAATTCCATGACGCTCAAAGAGCGTGCGCAGCCAGAGATTATCAAAGGTTCACGCAAACGTCGTATCGCGACGGGGGCGGGTATGCAGGTGCAAGATGTCAACCGTCTGCTCAAGCAGTTCGACGACATGCAACGCATGATGAAGAAGATGAAGAAAGGCGGAATGGCGAAAATGATGCGCGGCATGAAAGGTATGATGCCGCCAGGTTTCCCAGGTCGTTAAGCTCATTTAGATTGCATTTTGCGCCGAAATGAGTAAAATTTTCGGGCTTTTAATATGACACCGGGCTCCCTCCCTCGATGGGGCCCGGTGTTTTATTCACTAAAGAGGATGTTATGGTAACTATTCGTTTAGCACGTCACGGCGCTAAAAAGCGTCCGTTCTACCAGGTTGTTGTTACTGACAGCCGTAATGCACGTAACGGTCGCTTCAT
>DASXXQ010000259.1:0-5855 GCA_036502985.1 Buttiauxella sp. | reverse complement strand
TGAGTTGCGGCCTGAAGCAAAGCACAACTGGCGACGGTTTTACCGACTTCTGTATCGGTTCCAGTAACAAACCATTTTTTAATCACGTTCAATGACTCCACAAACGAGCTGCCAGGTTAAGGGGAATTGCCCCTCTTTTTGTGGCCAGGCCAGGCTGAGTTTTTGCAGTTGCTGGCGAGACATCAATGAAGGTTTACGCCCATCATGAAGGTGCGTCGCCCCAATGCCTTTTAGCGAATGCATAGCACTCAATACGCTGTCATACGATTGGCTAATCTCATGAATTTGCAGGGAACATCGCCACCCCTCGCAAATATCCTGAATGCTTGCAAAAGGAAGAAACTGGTTGGCGTGAGGCCGTTCATCGACGGCTTGCCACGCCGTATGCAGCTCGCACATTGAGTCTGCTGCAAGCGTGCTAAATGCCACACAACCGCCTGAGCGAGTGACCCGATAAAGCTCGCTCAAACCGCTGTGCAAATCGTTGCACCACTGCACTGCCAGATTGCTCCATGCCAGATCAACATGCTGGTCGGGAAGATTGATGGCTTCGATGTCACCTTCAAGGTAATGGTCCGCGCAACCCAGTTGTTCAGCATGGTTGAGCATGGCGGCAGAGAGATCCAACGCCGTCACATGGCAGCCTTGTTCACGCCAGGCACGGCTATACCAACCGGTGCCGCATCCTGCATCCAGCACGGTCGATACATCCCGGCCTTCGAGCATATCGGCAAGCAGTGCGCCGCTGGCACGTTGCAGTTGCGCATGTTTGTCATAGGTGGTTGCCGCACGTCCAAATGCGGCGGCGACGGCGGCTTTGTTAACGTGTCGTGTCATACAGCGCCTCCAGGAGACCGTCGATATCCTCAGCGGTGTGGCTTGCCGTTAATGTCACACGCAGCCTTGCGGTACCTGCTGGCACGGTTGGTGGGCGAATCGCCGTCAGCCAGAATCCGCGTTCACGCAAGGTGGCCGACAAATTCACCGCCACCTGGTTCTCACCGACAATCAGGGGTTGAATGGCCGTTTGCGAAGCCATGAGTTTCAGCGGCAATTGCCCGGCTCCTTTGCGGAAACGAGCAATATTGGCATGCAGTTGCGTACGCCTTGATTCATTACGACGAATCACACCTAACGCGGCCGATAGTGCATATGCCTGCGCGGGCGGCATGGCGGTGCTATAGATAAGATGTCGGGCAAATTGCAGTAAATAATCCGCCATCGATTCGCTGCACAACACAGCGGCACCGCTCAGACCAAAGGCTTTACCAAATGTCACCACCAATAAATCTGGCTGAATCTGTTGTTGATAGCAGCTCCCGCGCCCTTCCTCACCTATCACGCCGATACCATGAGCATCATCAACCATCAGCAACCCGCCGGCATGACGGGTTGCATGGGCAATTTCAGCCAGGGGCGCGGCGTCACCGTCCATGCTGAACACACCTTCGGTGATCACCAGTTGTTCGCCATCGGTTTGCTGCGCTAACAGTGTTTGCAGTGATGCCACATCGTTATGGGCAAAACGCCGCAACTGCGCCGGACTGTGCATTGCCGCCTCCAGAAGCGAAGCATGACTAAGTTTATCGGCGATGATGCGATCATTCTTTTCAGCCAAAGCAGTAATCACCGCCTGGTTGGCGGCAAAACCTGAAATAAACAGCAACGCCCGAGGAAACCCAAGCCAGGCCGCCAACTGCTGCTCCAGCTGCTGATGCGCTTCGTTATAGCCGGTGACATGCCCGGAACCTCCGCTTCCGACACCGTAAATCTCCGCACCCTGCTGCCAGGTGCTAATAACCTCGGCGTGCTGGCTGATCCCCAGATAATCGTTGCTGGAAAAGTTCAGGTATCGAATACCGTCTTTTACAAGGTAACGTGCACTCCCTTGTTGATTGGCCTGGCGAGTACGGAAGCTGCCCGTTGTGCGTCGCTGTTGTATCGCGCTGTCGATTCTGTGCTGCCAGGTCATACAGCCGCCGCGTTGTAGTATTTCTCCGTATCCGCTGAAAGCAATTGATCGGTCAGTTGCTGCTGCTGTTCGTTATCGCCAGCATCGGTAGTGGTTTGCTGCGGGTTCAGTCCAAGTTTGCGGAACAATTGCAGATCTTTGTCTTCTTCAGGGTTTGCTGTGGTAAGCAGTTTGCAGCCGTAGAAAATCGAGTTTGCCCCAGCCATAAAACACATGGCCTGAGTTTGTTCGCTCATCTGCTCACGCCCGGCAGACAGACGCACGAAAGAGGTTGGCATCATGATGCGCGCCACAGCGATAGTGCGGATGAAATCAAACGCATCGACATCTTCGTTATCTGCCATCGGCGTGCCTTTCACTTTCACCAGCATGTTGATAGGCACGCTTTCCGGTGGCGTCGGTAAATTGGCTAATTGCAGCAGCAAACCGGCACGATCCGTTACCGTTTCCCCCAAGCCCACAATGCCGCCGGAGCAAACTTTAATTCCCGCACCACGCACTTTCTCCAGCGTATCGAGACGCTCCTGATAAGTACGAGTAGTTATAATATTGCCGTAGAATTCAGGTGAGGTATCAAGGTTATGGTTGTAGTAATCAAGCCCTGCTTGCGCCAGGCGCTGCGCTTGCGTGTCGGTTAACGTGCCGAGCGTCATACAGGTTTCCAGCCCCATTTCGCGCACGCCCTGCACCATTTGTTCAAGGTACGGCATGTCCCGGTCATGAGGGTTTTTCCAGGCCGCCCCCATGCAGAAACGGGTAGAACCTGCATTCAGCGCCTTACGCGCCGAATCCAGAACTTGTTCGACTTCCATCAGGCGCTCCGAGGCAAGCCCGGTTTTATAGCGCGCGCTTTGAGGACAATATTTGCAATCTTCCGGACATGCGCCGGTTTTAATCGATAACAGCGTGCTGACCTGAACATGGCGAGGATCGAAGTGCTGACGGTGAATCTGTTGCGCTTCAAACATCAGTTCGAGAAAAGGTTTTTCAAATAAAGCAGTGACCTGCGACATTGACCAGCGTGCGTGGTGAGCCATTGGCGTCTCCAAAAAGGGTGTTGTTAGCCGTTGATTGACGTTATACTTGTAAACCTAAATCTTTTTCAAATGGTTTACAAGTCACCCTATGACCCCTGCTGATTTAGTGTTCGACCAACAACATATCTGGCACCCGTACACTTCCATGACCCAACCGTTACCGGTTTATCCCGTGGTGGCGGCGACAGGCTGCGAGCTGCAACTTGCTGATGGTAAAGCCCTTGTTGATGGGATGTCGTCCTGGTGGGCCGCGATTCATGGCTACAATCACCCGCGCTTAAATCAAGCGATGAAAGACCAGATTGACCAGATGTCGCATGTGATGTTTGGCGGTATCACACACCCTGCCGCTGTCGCGCTGTGCCGTAAAATGGTCGCCATGACGCCAGAAAATCTGGAATGCGTATTTCTTGCTGACTCCGGTTCTGTTGCGGTCGAAGTCGCGATGAAAATGGCATTGCAGTACTGGCACGCAAAAGGCGAGCCACGCCAACGATTTCTTACCTTCCGTCACGGTTATCACGGCGATACCTTTGGTGCGATGTCGGTTTGTGACCCGGATAACTCGATGCACAGTTTGTGGCAGGGTTATCTGCCGGAGCATCTGTTTGCCCCCGCGCCAAATTGCCGCTTTGACGATGAGTGGGACGAAATGGACATCGTGCCCTTTGCACGTTTGATGGCCGCACATCGCCACGACATTGCCGCCGTAATCCTTGAGCCAATTGTTCAGGGTGCAGGTGGAATGCGTTTTTATCATCCTGAGTGGTTACGCCGTATTCGGCGCATGTGCGACCGTGAAGGCATTTTGCTGATTGCCGATGAGATTGCGACGGGTTTTGGCCGTACCGGCAAACTATTTGCTTGTGAACACGCGGGGATTGCACCGGATATTCTGTGCCTTGGCAAAGCGCTTACCGGCGGCACAATGACGCTTTCCGCCACGCTGACCACTCGTCTTGTCGCAGAAACGATCAGTGACGGCGAAGCCGGCTGCTTTATGCATGGCCCAACGTTTATGGGTAATCCTCTGGCCTGTGCGGTTGCTGCAGAAAGCCTCGCCTTGCTGGAAGAAGGGAACTGGCAACAACAAGTGAATGCGCTGGAGCAGCAGTTGTTGGCGGGACTAAAACCTTTACAGGAATGCGAGCAAGTCGCGGATGTGCGCGTGCTTGGAGCAATTGGTGTGGTAGAAACCCATCATCCGGTAGATATGGCAGCACTTCAGGCATTTTTTGTTGAGCAAGGTGTCTGGATCCGTCCTTTTGGGCGTCTGATTTATTTGATGCCACCTTATGTCATTGAACATGCGCAACTGGCCAAACTGATTAGCGCCGTAGCAAAAGCTGTGGAGAATCCTGCATTTTTCAAAGGCTGAGAACCAGCAGTACGTGCGTTGATGCACTACACTTCGAGGATCTTTTCATGTGCCCAACAGGGAGATTTAGATGAAAATCCTCATGGTTTTAACCTCACACAACCAACTCGGCAATACTGGCAAACCCACAGGCTTTTGGCTTGAGGAGTTTGCCGCACCGTATTATGTCTTTCATGATGCGGGGCTGAACGTGACGCTTGCCTCGCCAAAAGGCGGGCAGCCGCCGCTTGACCCTAAAAGTGACGAACCAGACGCGCAAACAGATGATACACGCCGCTTCCGAAGTGACGCGGCCGCACAGAAATTATTAGCCAATACCGAAAAACTTGAAGATATCCATGCTGATAATTTTGATGCCGTTTTTTATCCCGGCGGACATGGGCCATTGTGGGACCTTGCCGAAGACCCACATTCAATCAAATTGATTGAACACTTTTGGGCGGCAGGTAAACCCGTTGGCGCTGTCTGCCATGCACCTGGTGTTTTGCGCAAAGTAGCAAAACCGGACGGTACGCCATTGGTTAAAGGCAAACGGGTGACCGGTTTTACCAATAGTGAAGAAGAAGGCGTGGGCTTAACCGCTGTCGTCCCTTTTTTGGTGGAAGATGAACTGAAAAAAGCCGGTGGTTTGTTCGAGCGTACCGATGACTGGAGCGAATTCGCCGTCGTTGATGGGCATTTGGTTACCGGGCAAAACCCGGCGTCTTCAGCCATTGCTGCCGAAGAACTACTGAAATTACTGAAGCTCTGATGAGCAGGAGCTGTGATGAAACTTATTAGTCAGGATATTAAAGAAGGTGAAAAACTGCCTCTGCGCCACGTTTTTAATGGCATGGGCTACGAAGGTGACAATATTTCCCCGCATCTGGCGTGGGATGAGGTTCCTGCGGGAACCAAAAGTTTTGTCGTCACATGTTATGACCCAGATGCACCAACAGGTTCTGGATGGTGGCATTGGGTTGTGGCAAATCTCCCTGCGGATACTCGCGTGTTACCTCAAGGTTCCGGTTCGGGTTTAGCTGCTTTGCCAGAACCGGCAATCCAGACGCGTACCGATTTCGGTCAAACCGGATACGGTGGCGCGGCACCGCCAAAAGGCGAAACCCATCGCTATATCTTCACCGTCCATGCCATCGACGTTGAACACCTCGATGTTGATGAGCATGCATCAGGTGCCATGGTTGGCTTTAACGTCCATTTCCACTCGTTAGGAAGTGCTTCTATTACCGCGATGTTCAGTTAATCCTCTTTTTATGAAGCCGATTTACACAATCGGCTTCCCGTTTCGCTCAACTTAGTATAAAAAAGCAGGCTTTCAGATCCCCATTTTTTTATTTGCATTGCAAGGAGCAAGCCTTGAACACATTTTCGCTTTCTCGTCGGGCAGCCGTGCTCGCTTTTGCTGTGGCTTTGTCTGCCTGTAGCTCAACGCCTCCGGAAGACCGCCCTTCTACGCAAGTGGCACCAG
>DASXXQ010000258.1:0-5853 GCA_036502985.1 Buttiauxella sp. | reverse complement strand
ACGATAAGCCCGGCGACCAGCATTTGCCCGCCAACTGCTCCTAAACCGTTACCAATGCCGCTACCCGCACTTAACCCTACACCCGCCATAAATACCATCAGGCCAAACTCTTTCACCATATTCAGCGCGCCTTGCGGGATGTAGCCGAAAGTAGGGTGGTTGGCTCGCAGGAAGCCCAGCATAATCCCCGCAAACAGCAAGCCTGCTGCGTTGCCGACACCAAAACTGAAGGAGCTAAACTGGAAGGTAATCATGCCGATCATTAAGCCAATAATGAAGAAGGCACAGAATGCGAGCAGGTCGGTAATTTGGCTGTGAATCGAGATAAAGCCGATGCGTTCGGCCACCGTTTTCACGCGGCGGGCATCGCCACTCACCTGCAATACGTCACCTTTGTTGAGCACAATACTGTCATCAATAGGCATCTCAATCTGGCTGCGGATAACACGATTCAAGAAACAACCGTGGTCTGTCAGCTTTAATTGCCCAAGGCGGCGGCCGACTGCATTGTGGTTTTTCACCACGATTTCTTCAGTAACGATGCGCATATCCAGCAGGTCACGGTCGAAAACTTCTTTACCGTTACGGAAGCTTGGGTCAAGACGTGAATGCGCATCGGGATAACCCACCAGTGCGATTTCGTCGCCTTTTTGCAGCACCGCGTCGCCATCCGGGTTTGCCAGAATGCCATTACGACGAATACGTTCGATGTAGCAACCGGTCTGGCGATAAATGCCGAGCTCACGCAGGTTTTTACCATCTGCCCATGCAACCAGTTCAGAACCCACTCGGTAAGCACGAATCACAGGCAAGTAAACTTTGCGTGCGGCGTCGGTATCAAGACCTCGCTCACGGGCAATTTGTTGCGCGCTGGTTTGCAAATCCTGGTGTTGGAGTTTAGGCAGGTAACGTGCGCCGACAATCAAGCTGACCAGGCCGATAAGATAGGTCAGTGCATAACCCAGGCTCAGGTTATCTAATGAAGTGGCTAGCTGAGTCCCGGCGACCCCTGAATGGCGTAAAGTGTCACCCGCACCGACCAGCACCGGTGTGGAGGTCATCGAGCCTGCGAGCATACCGGCGGTGAGGCCAATATCCCAACCAAAGAACTTCCCCAATCCTAAAGCCAGCAGCATAGCTGTACCGACCATCACCAGGGCCAGCATTAAATAATTTTTGCCATCGCGGAAGAAAATTGAAAAAAAGTTTGGCCCAGCTTCCACGCCAACACAAAAAATGAACAACATGAAACCCAGATTTAGAGCCTCTGTGTTAATGGAGAAATGTTGTTGGCCGAGTAATAAAGAGACCACTAAAACACCAATGGAATTACCCAGTTGGACTGAACCAAGGCGTAATTTACCCAGGCATAATCCTAAGGTCAGAACAACAAATAATAACAGGATGTAATTCCCGCTTAACAAATCTGCGACGTTTATATTCACGAAGGATAACTTCTTGTTTACTAGTAACTTGTTGAAAGAGATGGTTTTTTGCGTTAGGGTTTCTACTAATCACGACGCAATTTAATGTGTTTTCTCAGCATTAAAATATCCACTGAGCAGACCTGATAATAGCCGTTAGTTTAATCTTAATGAAGTTTAACGGCTAGTAAGAATATTGTACTTATTGCGCTACGTATTTTTAGCAAGGATTGCTAAAACTTTATCTGACTGGGGCAGGGTTCTGCTGGTGGAACCGTAAATTTAAGTTCGATATACCCGTTATATTTCAAGCTGCAGAGGTATTGGCTTTACTCGTGATCTCCGGTCACTTACTCACGTAAGCGCCTGGGATTTGCTCCCATATCGCCTACCTGCTGCTCGAATTATTTAGGGTATAAGCGATCGTCAGGAGGATGCGTGTTCATGCGTGGACAACGTTGGTTTGGGGTTATTTGTTGCTTCGTGTTGTTTGTTGGCGTGTTTCTTTCTCAGAAACTGACTGCTGCTAACAACTTCGCGGGTGATCGGCATTCAGAGTGGGGGTTATTGTTTTTTATCCTGCCGGGTGTCATTGCTAGCGTGTTTTCACGCCATGGCCGAGTGATCAAACCGCTGATAGG
This sequence comes from Buttiauxella sp., assembly GCA_036502985.1. GTDB lineage: Bacteria > Pseudomonadota > Gammaproteobacteria > Enterobacterales > Enterobacteriaceae > Buttiauxella. The sequence continues at coordinate 3,788 of DASXXQ010000258.1, read as the reverse complement.
TGCAGTACTGGCTTCACCGCTTTGTCTGTTAATCATTCACTTTTGGCTATCGCCAACGCGAGCGTTTTGGCAAGAAATGGCCTGGATGTTTAGCGCTGTGTTTTGGTGCGCTCTGGGAGCATTGTTCTACTTGTTTGTGCGTAGTGTGCTCCGTCGTCAGCGGCGATAAAAAAACCGGCTCAGTGAGCCGGTTTTTTTTGATCTATCGCTTATTGCGCGTTCTGGAACAAACTCAGGTGTTCTTTAGCGTAAGCTTCAAAATCAGTACAACCGCCGATGTGTTTCTGATCGAGGAAAATCTGCGGTACGGTTTCAACCGGCTTACCAACCGTTTTTTCCAGATCGGCTTTGCTGATCCCTTCAGCATGGATATCAACATAGCGGAAGTTGAAGTCATCACGCTCAGCGGTCAATTTCTCAGCCAACTCTTTAGCACGAACGCAATATGGGCAGCCAGGGCGGCCAAAGATTACTGCAAACATGGAAACTCCTTTATTTTTTGAGGCCGAGCGAACCGGCGAATGGCAACTATAATGCCGCTAACTGTCAGGAATGAAAAGAAGGTCTTGCCTGTTAGTTTGATATTCACCACCTATGACATCAGCGTAAAAATGAGAGGAATCAGGTTATACTGGGCCGATTATTGCCTCTGGAGACAAGCGGATGCGTTCACTCGGTGCACTCCCGAAACCGGTACTAATCCTCGAAGTTATTGGTATCGCTTTTTTACTACTTTCATATCTGTCGCTGAACGGTTACGTGGCCTTACCCGCACCAGTAGGGAGCGCTACCGCTGCGATTGTCATGGTGTTTTTGGGTATTGCGCTCATGCTGCCAGCCGCCGCATTTATGGTATGGGCGATGGCTCAAAACGTTGCACCGTTGCTCACTAAAGGCCATCCCCCACTCGATAAATCTCTTTCAGACAAACCAAAGGATAAACGCGATGACACCGACCATTGATCTGCTGCGTTCGCACCGTTCTGTTCGCCGTTATACCGACGCACCAATCACCGACGAACAGCGCGCAGCGATTGTTGCCAGTGCCCAGGCGGCCTCCAGTTCCAGCTTTTTGCAATGCAGTTCAATTATTCGCATTACTGATAAATCTTTGCGTGAACAGCTTGTTCCGCTGACAGGCGGCCAGCAGCATGTGGCACAGGCGGCTGAATTTTGGGTCTTCTGCGCCGATTTTAATCGCCATCTGCAAATCTGCCCGCAAGCGCAACTGGGGCTGGCGGAGCAACTGCTGCTTGGCGTGGTTGATACAGCGATGCTGGCGCAAAATGCATTTACGGCCGCGGAATCGTTAGGCTTAGGTGGTGTGTACATTGGGGGCATTCGCAACAGTATTGAAGCCGTCACCGAATTATTGGCGTTGCCAAAATATGTTCTGCCACTCTTTGGCCTGTGTCTGGGTTGGCCTGATGAAGATCACGGCATTAAACCGCGAATGCCCGCGGCCATGCTAATGCATGAAAACAGCTATCAGCCGGTTGATGCCAAAGAGCTTGAGGAGTACGACGAAGAGATGGCGCAATACTATCTTTCGCGCGGCAGCAATACTCGTCGCGATACATGGAGTGACCATATTCGTCGCACTATCATCAAAGAAAACCGACCTTTCATTCTGGATTATCTGCACAAGCAAGGTTGGGCAACCCGCTAAAGCATGGCGGTGGCGACCGCTATCAATGTGATCAATACATTTTTACTATCAATCATCCGGTCAAACGGTATTGGTGGAGCACAGTTGTCAGTCGGTATAACAGGATAAGTAACGCTTAATCTGATTAATTCGACATACAGACAAGGAGCACCCAATGCCGATGACCACACTTGATAACTCTCCGTTTTACGCCGCAGACATTATTCGTTCCCGCATTAATGGGCTTGTGCCACGCGTGGCTTTCATTTTGGGTTCAGGCCTTGGCGAGCTGGCTGAAAAAATCGAACAACCTGTTGTTTTCCCGTATGACGAGTTGCCTGGTTTCCCGGTCAGCACCGTACACGGTCACGCAGGTGAGTTAGTTGTAGGAACCCTTGCAGGTGTGCCGGTCGCTTGTATGAAAGGGCGCGGTCACTTCTATGAAGGGCGCGGTATGTCAGTCATGACCAACGCAATTCGTACCTTCAAATTGCTCGGTTGTGAAATCCTGTTCTCAACTAACGCCGCCGGTTCATTGCGCCCTGAAGTGGGCCCTGGCAGCCTGGTTGCGCTGAACGACCATATTAATACCATGCCTGGTACGCCGATGGTTGGCCCTAACGACGACCGTTTCGGCGAGCGTTTCTTCTCTTTGGCAAATGCGTATGACGCCGACTACCGTGGCGTATTGCAGCAGGTGGCTACAGAGCAGGGCTTCCCATTGACTGAAGGCGTGTTTGTTTCCTATCCTGGCCCGAACTTTGAAACGGCAGCAGAAATTCGCATGATGCAAATCATCGGCGGTGATGTGGTCGGTATGTCTGTGGTGCCTGAGGTTATCAGTGCTCGCCATTGCGGCCTGAAAGTCGTTGCTGTTTCAGCGATTACTAATCTGGCAGAAGGTTTGGGCAGCGTACAACTTTCTCATGCGCAAACCCTTGCCGCTGCGGCACTTTCGCGCCAGAACTTTATCAATCTGATCTGCGGCTTCCTCAGCAAACTCGCCTGAGGCACTTCCAACACACCGGGTAAAACACATGGCGATTAATTGTATGGCGATTCAACCGCGCTTGAAAATCATGTTGTTTTTGCAGTACTTCATTTGGGGCGCCTGGCTGGTCACGCTAGGCTCGTACATGATTAATACTCTCGGATTTCGAGGGGCTGATGTGGGCATGGTGTACAGCACCAAAGGTATTGCCGCATTAATAATGCCGGCGATTGTCGGCATTATTGCCGACAAATGGCTGCCTGCAAATCGTGTGTATGCGCTCTGCCACCTGGTGTGTGCGGTAATGTTGGCCTGGGCGGCCAGCATTAACCAGCCTGGGTTGATGTTTTGGATAATGCTGGGTAACGCGATGGCATTTATGCCGACGATTGCGCTATCGAATACCATCTCTTATGCCAGTCTTGAAAAAGCCGGTCTGGATACGGTCAGCCATTTCCCGCCGATCCGCGTCTTTGGCACCATAGGTTTCATTGCCGCAATGTGGACCGTGAGTCTGATGCGCTTCGAGCTAAGTAATCTTCAGCTGTATATTGCGGCCGGAGCCTCACTGGTGTTGGCGTTGTATTCACTGACATTGCCAACCATTCCCGTCATAAAGGGTGGGGTATCCCGTAGCTGGGTTAGCCGCCTGGGGTTAGATGCTTTCGTTTTGTTCAAAAATCCACGCATGGCTGTTTTCTTCCTGTTTGCCATGTTGTTAGGCGCGGTGTTACAGATTACCAATACTTTCGGTAACCCATTCCTGCATGATTTTGCTCGCCAGCCTGAGTTTGCAAATAGCTTTGTGGTGCAGTATCCGTCTATCTTGCTTTCGGTTTCTCAAATGTCGGAAGTGGCGTTTATTCTCACCATCCCATTCTTCCTGCGTCGCTATGGTATTAAGCAAGTGATGCTGATGAGTATGGTGGCCTGGGTGTTGCGTTTTGCACTCTTTGCCTGGGGCGACCCTTCTGCGTTTGGCTTCGTGTTATTGCTGCTGTCTATGGTGGTGTACGGCTGTGCCTTCGATTTCTTCAATATTTCCGGCTCAGTGTTTGTGGAGCAAGAAGTCGACTCGCGGATTCGTGCCAGTGCGCAGGGGTTGTTTATGACGATGGTTAACGGTGTTGGCGCTTACCTCGGGGCAAT
>DASXXQ010000257.1:0-4131 GCA_036502985.1 Buttiauxella sp. | reverse complement strand
CACAAACGATATACATAATGGTTTCTCTCTCGGGTCGGATTTAGACAATAAAAAAAGCACAATGGCGATGAGGCGCATTGTGCTTTTTAAGCGATAAAACAGCATATTATGTGAATCTGAGTTGGCGTCTGACTCACCGCTTAAACGGTGGCAAACCAGCAACTGATGGACACTGCGAGTCGTGAAGCTAAACGCTAATTCATGGCGAAGTTGTGCAACCAGGCGTGCCTGAATGGAGGTTTTCACGGTGCCCGATGTTTGTGGAATAGGTAGACGTTTGGTTGCGGCAAACAGACTTTCACTCGCACAGTCCCACAAACGTGACCAGCCACCAGAAAGCTCATCTTCGATATTTTCCTGAACAGCTTCGTCAGCAACACTTAATGATTGTACGGAGTTGAAACAGCACAGTCCGCTCAGCAATGTCTTCACGCTGCTGAATTTCCCCAGCAGGCAGATGAAGCAATAACTGATAAATCGGCGGACAATGGCTGACATATTTCCTCCAGAATAGAGCGTGTGATAATAGTCAGTAACTTGATAATGTAATGTGATTGTTCGCACAGTTTCTTACATTACAATTTAGCACCGCAGGAAATAAAAAAGCCACTCTATATGAGTGGCCTTTATTAATAATTAGAAAAATTACAAGAATACGAAATAAACCACTGCGGCAACTACAAAACGATAAATTGCGAACGGGATAAAAGAGATTCGCTTGATAATTTGTAAGAAGGTTTTAATCGCAATCAACGCCACAATAAATGCAGTAATAAAACCAACGGCAAACATTGGAAGATCGGCCATGGTTAAAAAACCGATGCTCTTATAAACATCCAACACCGTGGCACCCATCATCATTGGCACGGCCAGCAGGAACGAAAACTCAGATGCCGCGTATCGGCTAACACCCATTAACATTCCGCCTGAAATTGTTGCACCGGAGCGTGAAAAACCTGGCCACAGAGCTAAACACTGGAAGCAACCAATAGCAAATGCCTGGCGATAAGTGATGTCATCCACACCTTCTGCACGCGCAACTTTTGGTTTTAACAGCTCTGCCGCTATCAGCAGCACACCGCCCACCACCAGCGCATACATGACATTTACCGGATTAAATAGCGACTTAATCATGTCATGGAAAACCAGTCCCAGAATCACCGCGGGCACCATACCCAGCAGGATATGGATAAGCGTCAGACGCCCTGTTCCCGTTCCTTCATGCGGCTGGCGGCCAAAGTGAATGCCTATAAGCCCAAACAAGCGACGCCAGAACATCACCACAACCGCAAGGATAGAACCCAGTTGGATAACCACTTCAAACGTTTTCGCCGTATCACCCTCAAAACCGAGCAAATGACCGACAATAATCATATGGCCCGTGGACGAAACAGGGAGGAACTCTGTGAGACCTTCAACGACACCAAGAATTGCAGCAATAACTAACGAGTGCAGATCGCCCATTAATAAACCCTCTAACCCCTAAAAAAGCATAAAAAAAGCGGCTACTGCCGCGAACAGATGACAGTTATGACCAGGTTACACATGCTTGGTTTAACAAATATGAATTTAATGATTAGCTTTCAGATTACTGCCACGTTCAATAACAACCCCAACATTAGCTGCCTGCGCAACGGCACCGGGTTTGCTCACTTTTAAACGTATCCACGGTGAATTAAAGCGAGTCAGCAATAATTGCGCGACCTCTTCAGCGACACGTTCAACCAAGGCAAAACGTCCTCCGGAGACATGGTTTATTACCGCTTCGCTGACATCAGCATAGCTTAAACAATCGCTTACATCGTCGCTGCTGGCGGCCTGTCGGTTATCCCATGCCATTTCGATATCGAATACCAATTTCTGGGAGATAGTTTGTTCCCAGTCGTAAACACCAATTGTGGTGATTACAGTGAGTTGCTCTATAAATACAATGTCCATCACGCCCTGCCCGGTTTTTAGTCACGCCAGATACCACTTCTGGCGAAATATGCGTATTATCCACAGATGCAGAGAATACAACGACACTTTCAAAATGGAACAGCGTTATGAGTGCAATCGCGCCTGGCATGATCCTGCTCGCGTATCTTTGCGGCTCAATTTCAAGCGCCATTCTGGTCTGCCGAATAGCGGGGCTTCCTGACCCGCGAGAGAACGGTTCCGGCAATCCAGGTGCAACCAATGTCTTACGTATTGGCGGTAAAGGCGCAGCCGTAGCGGTACTGATTTTTGATGTTCTCAAAGGAATGTTACCAGTCTGGGCGGCATACGCGCTAGGCATAACCCCGTTCTGGCTGGGGCTTATCGCTATCGCCGCTTGCCTTGGTCATATTTGGCCGGTCTTCTTTAAATTCCACGGCGGCAAAGGTGTCGCAACCGCATTTGGTGCCATAGCACCCATCGGCTGGGATTTAACCGGTGTGATGGCAGGTACCTGGCTTCTGAGTGTATTACTCAGTGGTTACTCCTCGCTTGGCGCAATTATTAGTGCGCTGATAGCCCCATTCTATGTCTGGTGGTTCAAACCTCAGTTCACCTTCCCGGTCGCGATGCTTTCCTGTCTTATTTTAATGCGTCACCACGACAACATTCAGCGTTTGTGGCGTGGCCAGGAAACCAAAATCTGGAAGAAACTGCGCAGAAATAAAGATAAAAAAAAGGAGTGATTTCTCACTCCTCATTTGCTGATTTGGTTTAGCTTTACGCCGCCGGTAACTCTGCCAGCGGCCAGCGTGGGCGGACGGTCACGCTCAATTCGCCTGCGGTGCCCGCTTTCATACGAATCATACCTGCGTAAGCAATCATCGCCCCGTTATCAGTACAAAATTCAGGGCGTGCGTAGAACACCTCGCCACGGCGCTTAGCCATCATCTCTGCCATACGCGTACGCAGTGTGCGGTTTGCGCTCACACCACCAGCCATCACCAGCCGCTTAAAGCCAGTTTGATCCAACGCGCGCTTACATTTAATAGCCAGCGTATCAACTACAGCATCTTCAAACGCTCGAGCGATATCGGCACGCGTTTGTGGATCTGCGTCATTACCACGAATGGTATTGGCTGCGAAGGTTTTCAGGCCAGAAAAACTGAAGTCGAGGCCTGGTCTGTCCGTCATTGGGCGTGGGAAAGTAAAGCGCCCTTCCGTACCTTGTGATGCCATTTTTGAAAGCATTGGGCCGCCAGGATAATCTAGCCCCAGCAGTTTGGCCGTTTTATCAAAGGCTTCGCCAGCGGCATCATCAATAGACTCGCCGAGCAGTTCGTACTGGCCAATACCCGTAACGCTAATTAATTGTGTATGGCCACCAGATACCAGCAGCGCAACAAAAGGAAATGCTGGCGGATTATCTTCCAGCATCGGGGCTAATAAATGCCCTTCCATATGGTGAACTGGCACAGCAGGCACATCCCAGGCAAATGCCAGCGAACGACCAATGGTTGCCCCGACGAGGAGCGCGCCAACAAGGCCAGGACCTGCGGTATAAGCGACGCCATCAATGTCTTCGGCGGTTAATCCTGCTTCTTTAAGCGCAGCCTGAATCAACGGCACGGTTTTGCGCACATGGTCACGGGAAGCAAGCTCCGGCACCACGCCGCCATAGTCAGCGTGCAATTTCACCTGACTATACAATTGATTGGCTAACAAACCTTTTTCATCGTCATAAATGGCGATGCCGGTTTCATCGCAGGATGTTTCTATACCCAGTACGCGCATGGTTTTCTCTACCTCTGTGTCTTGGCGCGAAGTTTAAGCCCCAGGGCGCTTATTGTAAAACTTTGCTCACATACTGTGCTCGGGTGGTGTATAATCCACGCCCCTGGAAGATTCCGGCCCAAAAGCCAGGTTTCTGGTTGTCCGGTGCTTTACAAAGCAGCAGTAGTTGCAGTAAAATTCCGCACCATTTTGAAATAGCTGACGCCTAAGTCAGCGGCAAACCGAATTTATCAAAGGTGAGAGTTAATGCCGGTAATTAAAGTACGTGAAAACGAGCCTTTCGACGTAGCACTGCGTCGCTTCAAGCGTTCTTGTGAGAAAGCAGGTGTTCTGGCGGAAGTTCGTCGTCGTGAGTTCTATGAAAAACCGACTACCGAACGTAAACGCGCTAAAGCTTCTGCTGTGAAACGTCACGCGAAG
>DASXXQ010000256.1:0-3526 GCA_036502985.1 Buttiauxella sp. | reverse complement strand
AGAGGAATGCATAAAGAGTAAATTCTCCCGAATAAAGCGTGTTGTGATGCTTCAAAGCAGCGAAATGCACGGCAGCCCTTTCTTAACCCGGCCGCTCTTTTTACATTCAGCTAGATGTTAATTAACCATTTGATAACTGGCCGCTGGATTTGTCTAGTGCCAGAGCGGGGACTTTAAGATAAAAATTCGACGATTATCTAGTTTTACAGATTTTATGTCGGCCTTATGCGGATAGTGATTGACATAATCTTGCAGCCCAGGTTGTCGATAATTATTCTTATTTAACAGGGTGTTAGCGAGAAAATTCTTAGTTACCTCTCCGCAATCGGCAGGCTGAGCGAATGCGCGGCCACTCAATAAAACCTCGCGCAGACGCGGGCCAGCGCCTGGGAAACAAGAATATGGCCCTTAGTGGTTTTGCGATGACCAGGCAAAGTTAGGGGAAGGCATTTCTAAGCGATTAATGAACTCTACTCATAAACTCTAGCGAATTACGCCATCTAATCAGATAAGTTGTTTCACGTTATGCTTTTGGTCCACCACGGCTGAAGGATAACGACATGCAAAAAGTAACGCTGAATAACGGGATTGAAATGCCCCTGCTGGGCTTTGGCGTATTTCAGATGACGGATGCCGCCGAATGCGAGCGCGCCGTGCTTGACGCCATCGAAACGGGCTATCGCCTGATCGACACCGCGGCTTCCTACCAGAATGAAACTCAGGTCGGGAACGCGCTGAAACAGAGCGGAATCAAACGCGACGAGCTTTTTGTCACCACCAAACTGTGGCTTCATGATACCAGCTACGAAGGCGCTAAAGCGCAGTTTGAGCGCTCATTGAATCGCCTGCAGCTCGACTACGTTGACCTGTATTTAATTCACCAGCCCTACGGCGATGTTCACGGCGCATGGCGCGCATTGGAAGAACTGCTGCAATCCAGGAAAACCCGCGCGATTGGCGTCAGCAATTTCCACCCGGACAGGCTTGCCGACCTTATCGCCTTCAACAAAATCACTCCCGCGTAAACCAGCTTGAAGTGAATCCGTTCAACCAGCAGCTGCACGCGGTGCCGTGGATGAAAAGCCGCGGCATTCAGCCGGAGGCCTGGGCCCCGTTTGCCGAGGGGAAAAACGGTCCTTTCGAACATTCTGAACTAGCTGCGATCGGCAAAAAATATGGCAAAAGCGTGGGCCAGGTCGTTCTGCGCTGGATCTTCCAGCGCGGCATTGTCTCGCTGGCAAAATCAGTGCGAAAAGAAAGGATGGAGGAAAACATCAGCCTCTTCGACTTTGAACTCAGCCCGCAGGATATGCAGCAGATTACCGCCATTGATACCGCAACGAGCGCATTCTTTTCACATCGCGACCCAGCCCGAGTGGAATGGCTGGCCGGACGTAAACTTGACGATTAAGCCACGTAAAAGAGGTATTTATTAATGAAAAAACGTTATCTCGGTCAATCCGGGCTCGAAGTATCGGCGCTGGGTCTGGGCTGTATGGGACTCAGCTACGGCTACGGCCCGGCGACGGATCCCCGTCAGGCCATCGAACTTATTCGCGCGGCGGTTGAGCGTGGCGTGACCTTCTTCGACACTGCCGAAGTGTATGGCCCTTATCTGAATGAAGAGGTCGTTGGCGAGGCCTTAAAACCGTTCCGCGACCGCGTGACGATCGCCACGAAATTTGGCTTCACCTTCGGGCATGACAACAGGCAGCAGATCTTAAACAGCCAGCCGGAGCATATCCGCGAAGCGGTAGAAGGGTCACTGCGCCGTCTCAAAATCGACGTTATCGATCTGTTGTATCAGCACCGCGTTGACCCCGACGTGCCCATTGAAGACGTTGCGGGCACGGTGAAGGACTTGATTGCAGAAGGCAAGGTTAAACACTTCGGCCTGTCAGAAGCGGGCGCGCAAACCATTCGTCGGGCGCACGCCGTCCAGCCGGTTGCCGCCCTGCAAAGTGAATACTCAATGTGGTGGCGCGAGCCCGAACGGGAGGTTCTGCCGCTCCTCGAAGAGCTGGGCATTGGCTTTGTGCCCTTCAGCCCGCTGGGAAAAGGCTTCCTGACCGGGGCGATTAAAGCCAATACCACCTTCGGCGACGATGATTTCCGAAGCAAGGTGCCGCGTTTTGCGGCGCAGGCGCTTGAGGCCAATGAGAAACTGATCGCCCTGCTGAGCGAGCTTGCCACAGAAAAAGGCCTGACCTCCGCGCAGATTGCGCTGGCGTGGCTGCTGGCACAAAAACCGTGGATTGCCCCTATCCCCGGCACAACAAAGCTGCACCGGCTTGAGGAAAACCTGGCCGCCGCCGACGTTATGCTTTCCGAAGCTGATTTAGGCAAAATCAGCCGGGCGCTGGATAAGGTGAAAATTGTCGGCGAACGCTACCCTGCGGCCATGCAGGCCCGCGTGGGCCGTTAAAGCTTAACCGGCCTGCGGTATCCGTAGGCCGGTTATTGTGTTTGCCCTCATGGTGAAGGGATATATCCCTGACTGTAAAATTCGGCCTTACCCGTCAGACACAGGCCGGCCCTCCCGACGCAGCGGAAGGGCCGCAACCTCAGAATTTATAGCTGAATCCCCCCCCCCGCCAGGCCGTCGCTGAAGCCGTTATTGCCTGCCTGATAGCCAAAATTTCCCCAGACATTCAGATCGCGACTCAGGCGACTTTCAAGGCCCACTTTCAGCTCGGCCACGTTGCGCGTACCGGCCACAATGCTGTCCGTGCCGTCCATTTTGACGCCAAAACGTTGGCTGTCGTGGATCCAACTGGTCTGGATATAAGGCCGAAATTCAGGCGATTGCCGTCGGTGGCCGGCTCCTCGCTGCGGGCATAGGCCTTTATACCCAGCCGGGTGCGAATATTATCCTGCCCCTGGACCTGAATACGGGTGTGCTTACACAAGCAGCGTAGCGACTTCATCAGGCCAACTTAGTTGGTTTCGCTTCGCGAAAGTCACCAGTGACCAAATCATATTGTCAGAAGGATCACACCTTATCAGGGAGCTCGTGTACCTTTCAGATCGTGAGCGAAGCGCTGGCAGAACCAGATCTACCGCTACCGGGGCATTACCACTATTCACCTGTTTACGCAGCAACAAGGCTGCACATCGGGCTTAAATGCGTGTGTTCAATCTGTTTCAGGAGAGTTTAAAGACATTGGCAGCGTCATCAGCTTCGAGTTGATAGCGGTTCGTGGGGACCGTTCACGCTTTGTACCTGTTCGAGCTTTAGAACTACAGGCCGCTACATGCTAACATCCCTGAATAGCCACTGTTAACCACAGCGGCAACTGTTGGTCATAAAATCCCTTAAAAAAGATCGTAGCTTGAGAGCCAAACCCTCTCTGTAAGAGTTTGTTTTCAAAGGTATTTGTTGTGTTGGTGCCGATAATAGGAATCGAACCTACGACCTTCGCGTTACGAGTGCGCTGCTCTACCTACTGAGCTATATCGGCTTTGAGAACGAAGTCACGGGCGTGACTGCGGCTAAAAGGGTAAGAAAATCGGCCTGGCTCGTCAA
>DASXXQ010000255.1:0-35590 GCA_036502985.1 Buttiauxella sp. | reverse complement strand
TCGAATGAACCGTAGTCAGCAAAACGCACACCTGCGAAGCCTAAACGAGTCCATGCTTGATCAGAACTACCTTCAGTGTTGTTCGCCTGAACGTTGTATTCCCACTGACCGTAACCAGTCAGTTGGTCATTAATCTGAGTTTCGCCTTTGAAGCCAAGACGGATATAGGACTGATCGCCGTCAGAACCTTTGTCGTCAGAAAAGTAATGTAAGCCATCTACTTTACCGTACAGATCTAATTTGTTGCCGTCTTTGTTATAAATTTCTGCCGCATGAGCGGTGCCTGCTACCAGCAATGCTGGAATCAGGAGGGACAGTGCTTTAACTTTCATGTTATTAACCCTCTGTTATATGCCTTTTTATATGCCACTGCTTACTGATTGTTTACACAACCAGTCGGCAAACCCATTGTCTAAAACAAATACAGATTAATCCAATCCGAATATGATACTAAAACCACAGAGATGTTTCATTTATCTATATAGGTGTTTCAAGATGTAAATTTGAGGGAACTTTTTTCAGCACGAAAAGACAATAATACAAGCACTAATCGTCAAAAAAAATAAAACCTGCATATAAAACATATAGATACATGAAATCATTGTTCGTAGCACTGAATGATAAAACAACCCCTTCATTTATATATAAAATACATCCCGCTATCATCATTAACTTTATTTATTACCGTCATTCAGCTTTGAATGTCTGTTTACCCCTATTTTGGACCGGATGCTTGCATCCGGTTTTTTTTACGCTTCTTTACGTAACTTTAATCATTTTGTGCTACTTCTCCCAAAAAGTAACGACTATTAAGAAATCACCCCAGCACACCCCGTAAAATCAGTTTCTCAATGCGCGAATTTTCTTAGCGTTTATAACGTCAAATAAAAAATCATTTCAAATAAAATAGTTGTACAGGCGAAATCAATTTGTACAAAAACACCGCAGCAGATTGGTGAAAATACATCCCATTTATGCGTGTTATTTTGGCGAATTATCAATAACCTGGAAAAGTATGAATTTAGAATTATACTCGTTGGGATTTCAACACAATCGATGACGCCAGAGCCTGATACAGGTATTCTTATCAGCAGGCGTGCGGGTTTTCTTGTTTATAGCTCCAGCCTGTACAATGTCTGCCTACTGGCGGAACAGTCGATTTTTTATGTGGCGAATGTTCGCCGGGTTGCGCGCTAACAATGAGTCAGTCAGACAGTATGATCCCTAATAAATTTTCGCTTATCCCCGGTAATATCACGCGCTTCTTCCTTTTATTGATCGTGGTGCTACTGGTGGCTATGGGCGTTATGGTGCAAAGCGCCGTCAACACCTGGCTGAAAGATAAGAGCTACCAGATTGTTGATATCACCCATGCGCTGCATAAGCGGGTTGATACCTATCGTTACGCCACCTGGCAAATTTATGACAACATCGCCGTGTCAACGGCACCGGCAAGTGACGGCTTGCAGGAAACGCGCCTGCGCCAGGATGTTTATTATTTAGAAAAACCGCGCCGCAAAACCGAAGCCCTGATTTTTGGTTCCCACGACAGTTCGACGCTGGATATGACTCAACGCATCTCCACGTATCTTGATACGCTATGGGGCGCCGAAAATAGCCCGTGGTCGATGTATTATTTAAACGGCCAGGATAACAGCATGATCCTGGTCTCTACGTTGCCGCTCAAAGATCTCTCATCCGGCCTTAAAGAAAGCGGTGTAGGTTCGATAGTCGATTCCCGTCGTGCTGAAATGCTTCAACAGGCAAACGCACTGGATGAACGTGAAAGCTTTTCCCCATTGCGCCACCTGGCATGGCAAAACGGCCACTACTTTACTCTGCGTACCACCTTTAACCAGCCGGGCCACCTGGCAACGGTTGTGGCGTTTGATTTACCCATCAACGATTTGATTCCGCCGACGATGCCGCTGGACAGTTTCCGTCTGGAAAACAATGACGCCCAGCTTCCGGTCAATAGCTCAGATAAAGAAGGGCCCGATAGCGTCACCATTAACTTTAATGGTGCGAAAATTGAAATAGCCTCCCCGCTTGCCACAACTCAACTGCGTCTGGTGTGGCAGGTTCCACTTGGTACTTTGTTGATGGACACCTTGCAGAATATTTTACTGCCGCTGTTGATCAATATAGGCCTGCTGGCACTGGCGCTATTTGGATTCACGACTTTCCGTCAACATGCAGCGCGCCCTGCCGAGTTGCAAAACGACAACGGTGAATTACAAATCTTACGTGCATTAAATGAAGAGATTGTCGCGCAATTGCCACTTGGCCTGTTGGTGCATAACCTCGATTCAAATCGCACGGTTATCAGCAATAAAATTGCCGACCATCTGCTACCGCATCTGAATCTGCAAAATATTATTGCCATGGCTGACCAGCACCAGGGCGTCATTCAGGCGACGATTAACAATGAACTGTATGAGATCCGCCAGTTTCGCAGCCAGATTGCACCACGCACGCAGATCTTCGTGATTCGCGATCAAGATCGCGAGATTCTGGTGAATAAAAAACTCAAGCAAGCTCAGCGCTTATATGAAAAAAATCAGCAAGGGCGAATTACATTCATGCAGCACATTGGTGAAGCGCTACAGCAACCGGTGAGAAATATTGCTGAACACGCCTGCGCGTTAAATTCGCCACAAGCGCAGTCTGTCGCCAATGAAGCACAAAACATTTTACGTCTGGTCGATGAAATTCAATTACTGAATATGCTGGAAACTGACGTATGGAAAACCAATGCAACCAAGTTCGCCATCCAGGCATTAATTGATGAAGTTGCACTGGAGATGCTGCCAATTATCAAGCGCAAGGGCTTGCAACTGCTTATCAACAACCACCTGGCGGCAGATGAAGAGCGCCATGGCGACCGTGAGGCGCTGCGTAAAGTCTTGCAGTTATTGCTTCATTATTCGGTGACGACGACTCACATTGGTAAAATCACGCTGGATATCACAGAAGAAGAGTCCGGCCCTGACCGCCTGCTGTTCCGCATTCTGGATACCGGCGACGGGATCAGCAACGGCGAAGTCGACAATCTCCATTTCCCGTTCCTTAATGAAACCAGTGAAGATCGTTACGGGCAGGCTAACGGGTTAACGTTCTATCTCTGTGACCAATTGTCACGCAAGCTGGGCGGGCATCTGAACATCAAAACCCGCGAGGGGATTGGTACGCGCTATAATCTGCACATCAAAATGACCGCTGAACCACAACATGTTGAGCAAGAAGAAAAGCTGCTTGATGATGTGGTGGCGATGATTGATATCACCTCAAATGAAGTACGCAATATTGTCACTCGCCTGCTGGAAAATTGGGGCGCGCAGTGCATCACGCCGGATGAAAGACTGGCAAGTCAACAATTTGATATCTTCCTGACAGATAATCCGTCTAATCTTACATCTTCTGGTTTGCTTTTAAGCGATGATGAGAACGGAATGCGGAAGTTAGGCCCAGGCCAGTTCCGGGTTAATTTTAATATCAGTAATGCCATGCAGGATGCGGTGTTACAGCTGATAGAAGAGCAACTGGCTCAAGAGGGTATTTCGGAGTCACCGTTGGGTGGCGATGAAAATGCACAACTTCATGCCAGTGGCTATTACGCGCTGTTTGTCGACACAGTACCGGAAGATGTTAGGAGATTGTATACTGAATCTGCGGCGCATGATTTCGCAGCATTAGCGCAGACAGCTCACCGCTTGAAGGGAGTGTTTGCAATGCTCAATCTGGTACCCGGCAAGCAGTTATGTGAAACGTTAGAGCATCACATTCGTGAAAGTGATGCTACCAACATACAAAAATATACCAGCGATATTGACGCTTACGTCAAGAGTTTGCTGTAGCAAGGTAGCCTATTACATGAACAGTATGAACGTAATTATTGCCGACGACCATCCGATTGTCCTGTTCGGCATTCGTAAATCTCTCGAGCAGATCGAGTGGGTGAATGTTGTCGGCGAGTTTGAAGATTCCACAGCGCTTATCAATAATCTACCAAAGCTTGATGCCCATGTTTTGATAACCGATCTCTCAATGCCTGGCGACAAATACGGCGACGGCATTACCCTTATCAAGTACATCAAGCGTCACTTCCCAAGCATTTCAATAATCGTTCTGACGATGAACAATAACCCCGCTATTTTGAGCGCGGTATTAGAGCTTGATATCGAAGGGATTGTATTGAAGCAAGGTGCGCCAACTGACTTACCAAAAGCGCTGGCAGCACTACAGAAAGGCAAAAAATTCACGCCAGAAAGCGTGGCTCGCCTGCTCGAAAAAATCAGCGCTGGCGGTTACGGCGACAAGCGTTTATCGCCAAAAGAGAGCGAAGTATTGCGCCTGTTTGCAGAAGGTTTCCTGGTCACAGAAATTGCTCGCAAGTTGAACCGCAGCATCAAGACTATCAGTAGCCAGAAAAAATCAGCCATGATGAAGCTGGGTGTGGAAAATGACATCGCCCTGCTGAACTATCTTTCGTCGGTAAGTCTGTCCCCGGCCGACAAAGAATAAATCAATGTCGGATGACGCTGCGCTTATCCGACCTACAAGAAAGCAATCGTAGGGTGGATTAGCGTAAGCGACATCCACCTTTTTTTTATCTGCCGCTACGCACCCTTGCCGCATAAAGATCGACCGTCGTTTTCAGAATATCCAGCGTCACCGGTTTCGATAAACAACTATCCATTCCCGACTCCAGACAACGTTGTTTCTCTTCTGCCAGCGCATTTGCTGTAACTCCCACGACGGGTAACGTCAGACCTAACTGACGAATGCGTTGTGTCAGACGATAACCATCCATATTCGGCATGTTCACATCGCTGAGCACAATATCAATATGATTTTTACTCAACACATTGAGTGCATCCACACCGTCGTTCGCCGTTTTACATTGATAACCCAATGATCCCAATTGATCGGCAAGCAAACGCCGGTTAATTGGGTGATCGTCGACAACGAGGATCATCATATCGTCGTTTCGTACATTATTGTCTGTAGGTGCTGGCGATGCAGAATCAATACCCGGCACATTAACCGTGACGCTGTAAATGCGGCCCAGTAACAGCATCAGGTCATGAGGTGCCGCAAGGCTATGCAACCAGCAGCCCGGTGATGTTTCGATTGGAATACCAATATGGCGACGGCAGAAAATAATCGCGGCACGCCCTTCCCAGGCTTTTTCCAGTTCATCATCGGTTATCAAAATATCATCGCTGTCCGGGGTTTCACCGCCATACTGATGAACGTCAATACCATTTCTGGCCAGCAAAGACTCCAGATAATCGCCAAGCGAAGCATTACGCACCGCCAACCAGCAACGTTTATTCACCAGCCCTTCCACCGGCTCCTGCTCGGCATAATTCGCACTGTATAAAGGAATGCGGATGGTGAACTGGCTGCCCATACCGACTTCAGTATCAACGGAAATATCGCCATCCATCATGCTGATTAACTTCTCGCAGATGGCAAGGCCGAGCCCGGTGCCCTGGAAGTTATGCTGCACACCCGTACCCACCTGGAAGAACGGATCGAACAAGCGCGTGACTTCTTTGGCTGGAATGCCCACGCCCGTGTCACGAACGCGCAAAGAAAGATAATCCCCTTCAACGCTGACATGCAGAATAATGCAGCCGATATCAGTAAATTTGATGGCGTTGCTGAGCAAGTTGGAGATGACCTGCTGCAAACGCATCGGGTCACCTTGCAGAGTCAGCGGCACATCCGGTTCAATAAAGCAGTACAGACCAAGTTGTTTGCGCACCACCAACGGTAAATAGTTCGCGGTAATGTGGCTCATTACTTCGCGCGGTGAGAACTCGCGTGGTTCTATTTTTAACTGTTCTGATTCAATTTTCGAGAAGTCGAGAATATCGCTGATGATTTTCAACAACAGACTGGAAGAGTTATTCATCGCCGTGACCAGGCGATCCACCCCTTTGGGTAGCTCCTTAGTTTGTAACAAATCAAGGTTGCCGATGATGCCATACAGAGGGGTGCGCAACTCATGACTCACTGTGGCAAGGAACATGGATTTTGACTGACTTGCCTGCTCAGAGGCTTGCGCCATCTCCTGAAGCGACTCTTCCATTTTCACGCGCGCACTAACATCCACCAGCACGCAAATCGCCACGTTTTCATTGCGATAACGAGAATGGACAAAGCTAATCTGCAAGTTTGTGTGGCTGCTGGTGAGCACATCGACAAAGTTAACCTGCTGCCCGCAGATGATTTGCGTTAACCGCTGCCGGTCTTCGTGGGTCAGCATGTTGAGATAGTTGTGCGCCAGTTCATTACTCAGAATGTTAGTCCCATCCTGAGTGCGCAGAATGCATATCCCGACCGGAGCAGAAGCCACTATTTTGCGGTTGAATTGTTCGTGTTCTTCCAGGCGCAGGGCATCATTTTCTGCGGGAATAAATATCCGTTTTTCATACATGCGCGCCAGGGTGAACAGCACTATCCCAACCAGAATATTCAGCAGCACTGCATTGAGAATCAGCATGCGAATACTTTCCAGTACCATATTCACAGGTACGGAGTACACCACGCTCATGGATGATGGCGGTAAGTTCTTCTTGAGAATAAATTGTTTAAAACCGGCGGTGTAGCCAAACCATGAACGCTCTTGCACCCATTTACTTTCAGGCTCAATACGCGCTTCCGGGCCGGTAAGTGAAATCAACGGATGGCTGTTTTCATCAAGAATCGTTACGCCAATTGGCATTGAACCTGGCGAAATGAAGTTTTCCATGCGAATGGTTTGTTCAACACCCAATAACGCCTGCAAGCGGTTCGCGAGGTACACAGGGGTAAGCGTGTAGAAATACCCAACACCTGGACGAGCACCCTGGCCAATCCAGTAAATACTATTGCTGCGCTCATCTTGTGGTGAATTGCGATATTTCATAATGCGTTCATGTAATGCTTTCAGCGCTTTTTCACGCTCAAGAGGCATTTCACGTAGCCCAAAGTCAGCCATGCAGAGGTTATCGCCACCAATCAAAAAGACGCGGTTGAGATCATAGGCGGCAGAGAAATTGTCACGCCAGTAGCGTAGAAACCACGCCAGTGATTGCAAAGAAGTGCGCCATGTCGAACTGACGGCTGAACAATCAGAGTCCGGGAATAGCGGCATGAAACTCGGCGGGTCGACTTTGTTATCATCATTTTCAATAGTCGGTAATACGCCATTGGTGGCTGTAAGACGATTTTCCGCGATATATTTTAGCTCTTTCACCACATCAGACGTTCGTTGGATGTAACGCTGCGCCTGATCGAAGCTGATGTTAAATTCCTGACGAATTTCAGACTCTTTCTCATGAAGGGCATTCACGATATAGAACACCGAGAAGAGTGCAATCAACAGCCAAAGCAATAAAGCCAGAGCCCGGAACAGGTAACGGGAGACTTTTAGCGTAGTGCGAAAGGAGACAAGATATTTCAAATTGAGCCTGGTCGTGGAAATTGCAAAACTTGGGATGCCGTTAAGGTAGCCGCAAAAATGGCAACCCGCAACGGCAAAGGATGTATAGGGCGGATTAGCACCGCGACACCCAGCAACTTTGAAGCGATATTGTCGGATGTCGCTGCGCTAATCCGACTTACGAAACCGAAGTGATGGCAAAAAAATCAGAACTTTTCGATAACCTTGAAGTGCATCAGCACCAATGTCATATCCGGTGAGAACAGGTCGTACTCTTCAAAAAAGCGTTTATGCTCTTTACGCCAGTAAGCCAATGTCTTGTCACCCTCACCTTCTGCTAAAGCATGGGCTTCGTCGACCTGTTCATAAGTACTCATCTCTACGGTAGTCAGTTCAATCGCGCACACTGGCTCATTTTTGCCATCTACCACCACAAAAATATCACCCGGCCTTGCAATACCCTCACCGTCCAGATTGGAGCAGGTCGCCGTTTTCACACCCTCTAATACCAATTTAACCAGTTCATCTGCCTGTTTAGCGGTATCACCGAACGCCCAGCGTTCTACATCTTCATACTTCTCAGGAATTGCCATTGTTTCGCCTTATTCATTGAGTCACAAATCACGCAGAATAGTACCATGCACTGCTCGTTACGACAGACCGCTATCCATTCCGGTTCAAGGCAACGCGACTTATCAGTGTGTGATAGTTTGACTTCTGATGCGGACTTACGCAAAACCTACCTTCATAATGCATGAACGACAAGCCAACGGAAGGCAACGTTCATGCTCCGCTCTTTGTACCTTCACTGCATTCCCAAACGGCTTCGCAGTAAACTCATCGTCATGGCAATATTGATGGTGACTATTCCAACACTGACGATTGGTTACTTTGTTGAAACCGAAGGCCGGGCGGCGCTGATTCATGAAAAACAAAATAAGCTTTTTGCCGTTACTCATTTTCTCGACAGACAGCTTGGCGATGATTTTTCTCTGTATCAGCATATGCCGCGGGCAGCACGAATCCGGGCTCTCAATCAGCATCTTTCTTCACGCACTGAAGAAATTGCGATGTCATTTCCCGGTGTTGGCACCGGTTATTACCATCGCCAGCTAGATGCAATTATTACCTACGCACCTAAAAACGCTTATCAGAGCAATGTTGGCCTGAGTATTTCCGCCGATCATCCTGGAAGGCTCGTTATGGCGAGTCAGCAAAATCAGGTTGTATGGGGTAAACAAGTACGCGGCAACATCATGAATGTGATGATTCCCATTATCCGTCAGGGCGAAACCATCGGCTATATCTGGGCAAATGAGCTGGCCGAAGATATTAGCCAACAGGCGCTGGCAATGGATTTAAGGGTAATCGTAGTACTTGGCATCGGTTTAGTTATCAGCATCTGTCTGATCATTGTTTTCTCACGCCGCCTGAGTTCAGATATCGAGGTCATTAAGCACGGGCTTGCCACTTTGCCGCACAATCTGGACTGCCATCTACCCGCGTTGACAGGGGAAATGGGGGATATCACCACAAGCGTTAATGCGCTGGCAAAAGCCCTGCGCGAGACAAAAACACTTAATGATTTAATCATTGAGAACGCGGCCGATGGCGTGATTGCCGTCGACACTCAGGGATTTGTCACTCTGATGAACCCCACCGCTGAGGCTATAACAGGCTATAGACAGGATGAACTGCTCGGAAAACCATACGCCACCATGTTTTCCACCGCGGCCTTTCGTAGCCCCATTCTCGAAACGCTGGAAAAGGGCACCAGTTTTGTCGCGCGGGAAATCACCTTTCCGGCCCGGCATCGCGCCATAGAACTTAGCGTCACAACCAGCCAAATTTTCAATGCGAATAACGACCTGATTGGCGCACTGGTAATCCTTTCAGATCTCACCGCACGTAAAGAGCTCCAGCGCAGAATGGCGCAGGCGGAGCGGTTGGCAGCATTAGGCGAACTGATGGCAGGCCTCGCGCACGAAATTAGAAACCCGCTCACGGCGATTAAAGGTTATACGCAAATTCTCAGAGATCTGGAGACAAATCCACAACGTCAGGAATATCTACGCATCATTCTGAAAGAGATCCAGTCTATTAATGCCGTTATTCAACAACTACTCGATTTTGCCCGCCCTCAGTCGGGCCGCTGGCAGGCTGTAAGCCTTAATCAGATACTTAATGATTGCCTGGTATTGATTAAAACTAAGGGTATTGAGGCGCGAATAGATTTCGTGACCAAAACGGATACATCGCTCACGGATATTGCTGCCGATGGCGAAATGTTGAAACAGGTCATTCTTAATATTCTGATTAACGCCGTACAAGCGATTTCCGCGCGAGGCAGCATTATCATCCACACCCGTTGGCTGGGTAGCACCCACCAAATACTGTGCATCAATGACAGTGGTAGCGGCATCGATGCGCAGATAAAAAACAAAATATTCGATCCTTTTTATACCACCAAAGCCACAGGAACTGGGCTAGGCCTGGCTATCAGCCAACGTATAATTCATGCCCATCAAGGGGATATACATTTCACCAGCAATCCCCACAAGGGAACGACTTTCACTCTCAAACTTCCCGTGAATCAAACTCAAGAGAACGATAATGAAACACAGCTGGCAAATACTGATTGTTGACGATGAAGTAAACGTCCGTCGTATGCTCACAACCGCGTTCACCCTTGCCGGGCACCGTCCGCTGTGTGCAGCAAATGGCTACGAAGCGCTTGAGCTATTCCATTCACATCAACCCGATGTGGTGTTAATGGATATCCGTATGCCGCTGCTAAACGGTCTTGAGGCGCTGGAAAAAATGCGCGCCATTCGACCAGGCACGCCTGTCATTCTGATGACGGCTTATGCCGCCGTAGAGACTGCAGTTGAAGCGCTGCGTTTCGGCGCCTTTGATTACGTTATCAAACCGTTCGATTTGAGTGAAGTTAAGCTAGTCATCCAGCGGGCTATGCAGATGCAGGATATGAAGCTGCAAATTAATCAACTTCACCAGCAGCTGTCGAAAAGCTATCAATGGGGCCATATTCTGACTCAAAGCCCAGCGATGATGGAAATCTGCCGTGATACAGCCAAAATAGCGCTTAGCCATGCCAGCGTGCTGGTATCAGGTGAGAGCGGAACGGGTAAGGAGCTGATCGCCCGTGCCATTCACTACAACAGTGGTCGCAGCAATGGTCCTTTTATCAAGATTAACTGTGCGGCCTTGCCAGAATCACTGCTGGAAAGTGAACTTTTTGGGCATGAAAAAGGAGCATTTACCGGCGCTCAATTGCAACGGCGTGGTTTATTTGAACGCGCTCATGGTGGAACCTTACTGTTGGATGAAGTCGGCGAGATGCCGCTTAATCTACAGGTAAAACTGTTACGCGTTCTCCAGGAAAGAGAGTTTGAACGTATTGGTGGCAGCCAGACGGTACAGGTTGATATCCGTATTATTGCCGCCACCAATAGGGATATCTCTGCCATGGTTGAATTGGGTACTTTCCGCAATGACCTTTGGTATCGCCTGAATGTTATCCATCTGGCGCTTCCGCCATTAAGAGAGCGTCAGGAGGATATTTCGTTGTTGGCAAACCACTTCTTGCAAAAGTTTAACCTGGAGAATCAAAGAGAAATTATTGAAATCGATACCTCCACTATGGCGTTGCTGGAATCACACAACTGGCCGGGCAATATTCGTGAGCTTTCCAATACCATCGAACGGGCCGTCATAATGAGCACGGGTATCGTTATTTTTCCGGAAGATCTGCCCGCGTTACTGAAAACCTCGAAGCCCATTAACGACAGAGAACCCGATACGACAGGCTCCCTGAAAGAACACGTTAAGCGTTATGAAAAAACGCTGATTGTCGCGGCACTTAACGATAACCACGGCAACCGCACCCGTGCAGCTATGTCATTAGGGATAAGCCGTCGGGCCTTAATGTACAAACTGCAAGAATATAATATTGAGCAAGTAGCCGAAGGCTAATCTCCTGACAAAAGTTGCGCAGCTGTGCAACTTTTGTCAGGTTTACCCCGCGTTACCCGCCTTAACATTTTCACTGCACTACAAATAATAATTACTATATTTCATATAGTTAAAATTAATCCCTCTCTTTTGCCTAAGCTGGCACTGCCCTTGCTATCTCAACGTCATCTCCATGAGGAGAGTGACTAAGGGAAATAGCATGAAAAATAAAGTAATCACTATTGAGCACGCCACCGAACACTTCCGTGATGGCATGACCATTATGGTCGGCGGTTTTATGGGCGTCGGTTCTCCCCCCCGATTGATCGAGGCATTGCTGGCTTCCGGTGTGAAAAACCTGACGATAATTGCCAACGACACAGCTTTTGTTGATACCGGTATTGGCCCGTTGATCGGTCACCGGCGCGTCAGGAAAGTTATTGCCTCGCACATTGGCACCAATCCTGAAACCGGGCGGCAAATGATTGATGGCGAGCTTGAAGTTGAACTGGTTCCACAAGGGACATTAATTGAGCAAATCCGTTGTGGGGGAGCCGGGCTTGGCGGCGTATTGACCGCCACAGGCGTTGGCACGGTGGTGGAGGAAGGAAAACAGAAAATTACTCTGGAGGGAAAAACCTGGCTGCTGGAACGTCCTTTACGGGCAGACATTGCGTTAATACGTGCTCACCAGGCTGACACGTCTGGCAATTTGACCTATCAACTTAGCGCACGCAATTTCAATCCACTGATAGCCCTCGCCGCTGATATCACACTTGCCGAACCAGATGAATTACTGCCTGTAGGCAACATATCGCCAGATAGCGTCATGACCCCCGCCGCCGTTATTGATTTCATTATTAATCCTCAGGAGTAGCCCATGAACGCAAAAGAAAAAATTGCCCGCCGTGTTGCACTGGAACTACGCGATGGCGCAATCGTCAATCTGGGGATTGGCCTGCCTACCAAAGTAGCCGATTACCTTCCTGAGGGAATACACATCACGCTGCAATCAGAAAATGGTTTTCTCGGCCTCGGCCCCATTACTGAACCGCATCAGGATTTGGTCAATGCAGGTGGTCAACTTTGCGGAATACTCCCAGGTGCCGCGATGTTCGACAGCGCAATGTCATTCGCGCTGATTCGCGGAGGGCATGTTGATGCCTGTGTACTGGGTGGGTTGCAGGTCGATCAGCACGCTAACCTGGCAAACTGGGTAGTCCCTGGAAAAATGGTGCCAGGTATGGGAGGCGCAATGGATCTGGTGACAGGTGCCCGTCACGTCATCATTGCGATGGAGCACTGCGCAAAAGACGGCTCAGCCAAAATACTCCCTCTGTGCACCCTCCCACTGACCGCACTAAACGCCGTTCATATGCTGGTTACTGAGTTAGCCGTGTTCCGCTTCAAAGACGGAATAATGTGGCTTACCGAACATGCCGAAGGGGTTGGTGTTGAGGAAATACAACAAAAAACCACAGCCAAATTCAAGGTAGATCCAAATTTGCATGCCATGTTATTAGGTACTGAGAGAGGCCCGCTATGATTGGTAAAATCTCCCGCCTGATGACGCGCTTTGTGAGCCGTTATCTTCCCGACCCACTGATTTTTGCCATGCTGCTAACGCTGCTGACGTTCATCATTGCACTTGGGCTAACACCGCATTCCTCGGTCAGTATTGTC
The DNA here is from genome assembly GCA_036502985.1 of Buttiauxella sp. Lineage (GTDB taxonomy): Bacteria > Pseudomonadota > Gammaproteobacteria > Enterobacterales > Enterobacteriaceae > Buttiauxella. The sequence continues at coordinate 22,500 of DASXXQ010000255.1, read as the reverse complement.
AAAATGTGGGGCGATGGATTCTGGAATCTACTCGCTTTCGGCATGCAGATGGCTCTGATCATCGTCACGGGGCATGCTCTTGCCAGTTCTCGCCCCGTAAAACGTATTCTTCAGTTTACCGCCTCGGCCGCCAAAACGCCGACGCAGGGCGTCATGCTAGTGACATTCTTTGGCTCGGTAGCCTGCGTGATTAACTGGGGATTTGGGCTGGTAGTCGGTGCCATGTTTGCCCGGGAAGTTGCCCGCCGGGTTAAGGGTTCCGATTATCCTCTGTTGATCGCGTGTGCCTACATCGGGTTTCTAACCTGGGGAGGTGGTTTTTCAGGCTCAATGCCGCTGCTTGCCGCAACCCCTGGCAACCCGGTTGAACATATCGTCGGGCTTATTCCTGTAGGCGAAACGATGTTCCGTGGTTTCAACCTGTTCATCACCCTCGGACTTATTGTGTTGATGCCCTTCGTCACGCGCATGATGATGCCTAAACCGGGTGATGTGATTTCAATTGATCCTGCATTATTACAAGAAGAAGCTGATTTTCAGAAAACACTGGCAAAAGATGCGCCACCTTCAGAACGCATGGAAGAAAGCCGCCTGCTGACACTGATTGTCAGCGCGTTAGGGATTGCCTACCTCGGCTTCCAGTTTTATGAAAAAGGTTTCAACATCACCATCAACACCGTGAACATGATGTTTATGGTAGCAGGGCTTCTGCTGCACAAAACCCCGATGGCTTATATGCGTGCCATTAGTGCTGCAGCCCGTAGTACCGCTGGGATCCTCGTGCAGTTTCCTTTTTATGCCGGTATTCAACTCATGATGGAACACTCGGGCCTCGGAGGCATGATCACCGAATTTTTCATCAATGTGGCCAACAAAGATACCTTCCCTCTCATGACATTTTTCAGCTCCGCTCTGATCAATTTTGCCGTGCCATCAGGAGGCGGACATTGGGTCATTCAGGGGCCATTCGTTATGCCTGCGGCGCAAGCGCTGGGTGCAGATCTGGGTAAGTCAGTGATGGCTATCGCTTATGGAGAGCAGTGGATGAACATGGCTCAACCTTTCTGGGCACTGCCTGCATTGGCTATTGCCGGTTTAGGGGTCCGGGACATTATGGGCTACTGCGTCACCGCCCTGCTGTTCTCGGGTTTGATATTTGTTATTGGCCTGACGCTATTTTGATACCGCGACTAAGGAAGGAATACGACTATGAATAACGTTGTGATTGTCAGTGCTGCCCGGACGGCTATCGGTAACTTTAATGGGGCACTATCCAGCATCAATCCCGTCGATCTGGGCGCTATTGTTATCAAAGCGGCCCTTGAGCGAGCGGGCTGTGCAGGAAGCGAAATAGATGAAGTGATCATGGGGAATGTCCTGCAAGCCGGACTTGGGCAAAACCCGGCGCGTCAGGCGCTACTCAAAAGCGGTCTCTCAGAAACGGTCTGTGGCTTTACCATCAATAAAGTCTGCGGTTCCGGGTTGAAAAGTGTCGCCCTGGCCGCTCAGGCCATTCAGGCGCGCAACGCCACAGCGATTGTTGCCGGTGGCATGGAAAATATGAGTCAGGCTCCCTATTTACTTGATGCCAAAACGCGTTGGGGCCACCGTTTAGGTGACGGCACATTGACCGATAGCATTCTGCGCGACGGATTGCTGTGTGCAATCAATGGCTACCATATGGGGATCACAGCTGAAAATGTGGCGCGCCAGTACGGTATTAGCCGTGAAATGCAGGATGCATTAGCCCTGCACTCGCAGCAGAAAGCCATCCATGCCATACAACATAATGTCTTTAGCCAGGAAATCGTCCCGGTGACAGTCAAACTACGCAAAGGCGAAACCCTGTTTTCTCAGGATGAGTTCCCGAAAGCCGACTGCACCGCAGAAGGACTGACCCGCTTGCGTCCGGCATTTGATCCAAATGGAAGTGTGACTGCCGGGAATTCCTCTGGCATTAACGATGGTGCCGCAGCCCTGCTCGTGATGAGTGAACAGCGGGCGCGTGAGTTAAATCTGGTGCCGCTGGCACGGATTCGTGCTTACGCAAATGGCGGTGTCGATCCTTCCTTCATGGGGATGGGGCCCGTTCCGGCAACCAGAAATGTGCTGAAGCGCGCCGGGCTATCGCTCAGTGATATTGATTTGATTGAAGCTAACGAGGCCTTTGCTGCCCAGTATCTCGCTGTAGGTCAAGCACTTGGTTTTGATGCGGAAAAAGTCAATGTGAATGGTGGTGCTATCGCTCTGGGTCACCCGATTGGCGCCAGCGGTGCGCGTATTCTGGTCACGCTTCTGCATGCTTTAGTTGCTCGAGATAAAACGCTCGGGCTTGCCACGCTATGCATTGGTGGTGGGCAAGGTACTGCGATGGTCGTGGAACGGCTCAACTAAAACGAAGCAATAAAAAGGGCCGCGATTGCGGCCCTTCATTGCAAACTGATTCGATTTCAACAGATTATTCGTCTGCTTCGTCTTCAGCGTTGTCGTCTGCGTTGTCGTCAACGTCTGCTTCAGGAGCGATTTCGTCATCACCCTCAGCAACGGTGCCGTCGATAGCATCCAGTTCTTCTTCATCAACCGGTTCTGCAACACGTTGCAGGCCCACGACGTTTTCATCTTCCGCAGTACGGATGAGGATAACGCCCTGAGTGTTACGGCCAACGACACTCACTTCGGAAACGCGAGTACGAACCAGAGTACCGGCATCGGTAATCATCATAATCTGGTCGGTATCTTCCACCTGTACCGCACCAACGACACTGCCGTTACGCTCGGTGACTTTGATGGAGATAACGCCCTGAGTTGCACGCGACTTAGTCGGGTATTCCTCAGCCGCAGTACGTTTACCATAACCATTCTGCGTGACGGTCAGGATAGAACCTTCACCGCGTGGAATGATCAGGGAAACAACTTTGTCTTCACCCGCCAGTTTGATACCGCGAACACCTGTTGCAGTACGGCCCATGGTACGAACGGCGTCTTCTTTGAAGCGCACCACTTTACCCGCAGCCGAGAACAACATGGCTTCATTACTACCGTCGGTCAAATCAACACCAATCAGTTCGTCACCTTCGTTAAGGTTAACGGCAATGATGCCCGCAGAACGTGGACGGCTGAAATCGGTTAACGCTGTTTTCTTCACGGTACCGCTAGCCGTAGCCATGAACACGTTAACCCCTTCGGCATACTCACGTACTGGCAGAATCGCAGTAATACGTTCGTTCGCTTCCAGTGGCAGCAGGTTCACAATTGGACGGCCGCGCGCACCACGGCTCGCTTCCGGCAACTGATAAACCTTCATCCAATACAGACGGCCACGGCTGGAGAACAGCAGAATGGTGTCATGGGTATTGGCAACCAACAGGCGGTCGATGAAATCTTCTTCTTTAATACGTGCTGCCGATTTGCCTTTACCGCCACGGCGTTGTGCTTCGTAATCAGTCAATGGCTGATACTTCACATAACCCTGGTGAGAAAGTGTCACAACCACATCTTCCTGGTTGATCAGATCTTCGATATTGATGTCAGCGGTGTTGGCGGTAATTTCAGTACGGCGTTTGTCGCCAAACTGATCACGCATCGCTTCCAGCTCTTCGCGGATCACTTCCATCAGACGCTCAGCGCTGCCCAAAATGTGCAGCAATTCAGCAATCTGCTCCAGCAACTCTTTGTATTCGTCGAGCAGTTTTTCGTGCTCAAGGCCGGTCAGTTTCTGCAAACGCAGATCCAGAATGGCCTGTGCTTGCTGCTCGGTAAGGAAGTATTGACCGTCACGAATACCGAACTCTGGCTCCAGCCATTCTGGACGCGCTGCGTCATCACCTGCACGTTCCAGCATCGCGGAAACGTTGCCCAGATCCCATGAACGAGCAATCAGGCCAGCTTTCGCTTCTGCAGCGTTTGGAGAATGACGAATCAGCTCGATGATAGGGTCGATATTCGCCAGAGCGATCGCCAGACCTTCAAGAATGTGCGCACGGTCGCGTGCTTTACGCAGTTCGAAAATGGTACGACGCGTAACGACTTCACGGCGGTGACGCACGAACGCAGAAAGAATATCTTTCAGGTTCATGATCTTCGGTTGGCCCTGGTGCAGCGCAACCATGTTGATGCCGAAGGAGGTCTGGAGCTGAGTCTGAGAATAAAGATTATTCAGGACCACTTCGCCCACTGCATCGCGTTTGATTTCGATGACAATGCGCATCCCGTCTTTATCAGACTCATCACGCAGAGCGCTAATGCCCTCAACGCGTTTGTCTTTCACCAGTTCAGCGATTTTCTCAATCAGGCGTGCTTTGTTTACCTGGTATGGAATTTCATGAACGATGATGGTTTCGCGGCCGGTTTTGGCATCAGCTTCTACTTCTGCGCGCGCGCGGATGTAAATCTTGCCACGACCCGTGCGGTACGCTTCTTCAATGCCACGACGGCCATTGATGATTGCTGCAGTTGGGAAGTCCGGGCCTGGGATGTGTTCCATCAGCCCTTCAACGGTAATCTCTTCGTCTTCAATAAACGCGAGGCAGCCGTTGATTACTTCAGTAATGTTATGAGGCGGGATGTTAGTTGCCATACCGACTGCGATACCGGAAGAACCGTTTACCAGCAGGTTAGGAATTTTGGTTGGCATAACATCAGGAATGCGCTCGGTACCGTCGTAGTTATCGACAAAGTCTACCGTGTCTTTTTCGAGATCGGCCATCAGCTCGTGCGCGATTTTCGACATACGGATTTCCGTATAACGCATCGCAGCGGCGGAGTCACCGTCTACAGAGCCGAAGTTACCCTGGCCATCTACCAACATGTAACGCAATGAGAATGGCTGCGCCATACGCACGATAGTGTCATAAACAGCGGTATCACCATGCGGGTGATATTTACCGATTACGTCACCAACAACACGGGCGGATTTTTTGTACGCTTTATTCCAGTCATTGCCCAATACGTTCATGGCGTAAAGTACGCGACGGTGTACCGGCTTGAGTCCATCGCGGACATCTGGCAGTGCGCGGCCGACAATAACCGACATCGCGTAATCCAGATATGAGCTCTTAAGCTCTTCCTCAATGTTGACCGGTGTAATTTCTCTGGCAAGGTCGCTCATGTATCCGCTATCCCTCTACTGTGTCCCGGATTCAAAGGTCGCAAATTATAACACAATCGCCCTACTGTGGGGAAACCAGAACACATTTGCGAATAGCTTTATTCGTCGGCATTGGCTGATATACTCCCGCCACGAAACGAGCAAGGAGTGAGTAGCCCCATGAATGCCGAAAACCAACCGGTAATCCACAACGTCGACCATGATGAAATTGCTAAATTCGAAGCTGTTGCTTCACGCTGGTGGGATTTAGAAGGCGAGTTTAAACCTCTGCACCGTATTAACCCGCTGCGTCTGGGTTATATCACCCAGCGTGCCGATGGTCTGTTCGGTAAAACGGTGCTTGATGTCGGCTGTGGTGGCGGGATTTTGGCAGAAAGCATGGCCCGTGAAGGCGCCAATGTCACCGGGCTGGATATGGGTTTCGAGCCATTGCAGGTGGCAAAACTGCATGCACTGGAAAGCGGTATTCAGGTAGATTACGTCCAGGAAACCGTTGAACAGCACGCGGAAAAATTTGCCGGAAAGTACGATGTGGTGACCTGCATGGAAATGCTGGAGCATGTGCCCGATCCTAAATCGGTCGTCGCCGCTTGTGCGAAATTAGTCAAACCTGGCGGTCATGTCTTCTTCTCTACGCTTAACCGCAACGGCAAATCATGGCTGATGGCGGTAGTTGGTGCGGAATATATTCTGCGCATGGTGCCAAAAGGCACGCATGACGTGAAGAAATTTATCAAACCCTCTGAGTTGCTAACCTGGGTTGATGAAACACAACTGCGCGAACGTCATATGACCGGGTTACATTTCAACCCATTGACCAACAAGTTTAAACTCGCGCCAGGCGTTGATGTTAACTATATGTTGCACACCCAAGGTTGAATCAAAATTTGCCATAAGCGAATTTGATGAAAAATGCGCGGTATCAAACCGCGCACTTATCAATGAAGTTTAAGAAATCAGCACTCGATCAAAAATATCATTTTTTTTGCATCCCATTGACAATTGTCACAAGCCTTACGTGGCGTGGACTTAGCGAAAACCGTGTTGTCACAACCTCAATTTTGTCACGAAATCAATACTTGTTCTCAAGCGATTAGTTACTAGAATACTCACCATATAGTGATTAAGTAATCCACAACCCCCTACATATAGTATTTATCCACAAAGTTAGCCACAAGTGGCCCGCTGTGGATAAACGGGGCTTTTTTCATTTCACGGACAGGTACAAACTCACATGAATCAGAGTCTGCTGGTTACAAAACGTGACGGTCGCACTGAGCGTATCGATCTGGATAAAATCCATCGAGTTCTGGATTGGGCCGCCGAAGGCTTAAATAACGTATCCGTATCACAGGTTGAACTGCGCTCGCACATCCAGTTTTACGACGGCATCAAGACTTCTGATATTCATGAAACCATCATCAAAGCAGCGGCAGATTTAATCTCTCGCGAAGCGCCTGATTATCAGTATCTGGCTGCGCGCCTGGCCGTTTTCCACCTGCGTAAAAAAGCGTACGGTGAGTTCGAACCCCCTAAACTTTACAACCATGTGGTAAAAATGGTTGAGATGGGTAAATACGATCAACATCTGCTGGAAGACTACACGGAAGAAGAGTTCAAGCAGATGGACGATTACATCGACCATGACCGTGACATGAGCTTCTCATACGCGGCTGTAAAACAGCTTGAAGGCAAGTACCTGGTTCAAAACCGCGTTACCGGTGAAATCTACGAAAGCGCACAGTTCCTCTATATTCTGGTCGCTGCCTGCCTGTTCTCCGGCTACCCGCGTGAAACCCGTCTGAGCTACGTAAAGCGTTTTTATGATGCGGTTTCGATGTTCAAAATTTCCCTGCCTACGCCGATTATGTCTGGCGTGCGCACCCCAACTCGCCAGTTCAGCTCTTGTGTGCTGATCGAATGTGGCGACAGCCTGGACTCCATCAACGCCACCTCCAGCGCGATTGTGAAATACGTTTCCCAACGTGCCGGTATCGGTATCAACGCCGGTCGTATCCGTGCACTGGGTAGCCCAATTCGCGGTGGCGAAGCATTCCACACCGGTTGTATTCCGTTCTACAAACACTTCCAGACCGCAGTGAAATCCTGCTCTCAGGGCGGTGTGCGCGGCGGTGCAGCGACGTTGTTCTACCCAATGTGGCATCTGGAAGTTGAAAGCCTGTTGGTGCTGAAAAATAACCGTGGTGTTGAAGGCAACCGCGTACGTCATATGGATTACGGCGTGCAAATCAACAAACTGATGTACACCCGTTTGTTGAAAGGCGAAGACATCACGTTGTTCAGCCCGTCTGACGTTCCAGGTCTGTACGATGCATTCTTTGCTGACCAGGAAAAATTTGAGCAGCTGTACACCAAATACGAAAAAGACGACAGCATCCGTAAGCAACGTGTGAAAGCCGTTGAGCTGTTCTCGTTGATGATGCAGGAACGTGCTTCAACTGGTCGTATCTACATTCAGAACGTTGACCACTGCAATACCCACAGCCCGTTTGACCCGGCTATCGCGCCAGTTCGCCAGTCTAACCTCTGCCTGGAAATCGCGCTGCCGACCAAACCAATGAATGACATCAACGACGAAGACGGTGAAATTGCACTGTGTACGTTGTCTGCATTCAACCTTGGCGCAATCAACAGCCTGGATGAGCTGGAAGAACTGGCGATTCTGGCGGTACGTGCTCTGGATGCGTTGCTGGATTACCAGGATTACCCAATCCTTGCCGCAAAACGCGGTGCGATGGGCCGCCGTACCTTGGGTGTTGGTGTGATTAACTTCGCATACTACCTGGCGAAAAATGGCGTTCGTTATTCCGATGGCAGCGCCAATAATCTGACGCACAAAACCTTCGAAGCCATTCAATACTACCTGTTGAAAGCGTCAAACGAGCTGGCGAAAGAGCAAGGCCCATGCCTGTGGTTCAACGAAACCACTTACGCTAAAGGTATCCTGCCAATCGACACCTACAAGAAAGACCTGGATGTCATCAGCAACGAGCCATTGCATCTCGACTGGGAAACGTTGCGTGAATCCATTAAAACTCACGGCCTGCGTAACTCAACGCTTTCTGCTTTGATGCCGTCAGAAACCTCATCGCAGATTTCCAACGCGACTAACGGCATTGAGCCACCGCGTGGACATATCAGCATTAAAGCGTCGAAAGACGGAATCCTGCGCCAGGTTGTGCCAGATTACGAAACGCTGAAGAATAACTACGAGCTGCTGTGGGATCTGCCAAACAATGACGGTTACCTGCAATTAGTCGGCCTGATGCAGAAATTTATCGACCAGTCGATCTCTGCAAACACCAACTACGACCCATCGCGCTTCCCGTCAGGAAAAGTGCCGATGCAACAGTTGCTCAAAGATTTGCTCACCGCCTATAAATTCGGTGTCAAAACGCTTTACTATCAGAATACCCGCGACGGTGCGGAAGATGCGCAAGACGACCTGGCGCCTTCAATCCAGGACGATGGCTGCGAAAGCGGCGCATGTAAAATCTAACTTAAAATCCCCTCACTTAGCTGAGGGGATTTTTTCGACGTATTACAGGATTTGACCTCATGGCTTACACCACTTTTTCACAGACGAAAAACGATCAACTTGCTGAGCCGATGTTCTTTGGCCAGCCGGTTAACGTGGCACGCTACGATCAGCAAAAATATGACATCTTCGAAAGACTGATCGAAAAGCAACTTTCCTTCTTCTGGCGCCCGGAAGAAGTGGACGTCTCCCGTGACCGTATTGACTATCAAGCGCTGCCCGATCACGAAAAACACATCTTCATCAGTAACCTGAAATACCAGACGCTGCTGGACTCCATTCAGGGCCGTAGCCCGAACGTGGCATTGCTGCCGCTGATTTCCATCCCTGAGCTGGAAACCTGGGTTGAAACATGGGCGTTTTCCGAGACCATTCACTCACGCTCTTACACCCATATCATTCGTAATATCGTTAACGATCCGGCGATTGTGTTTGACGATATCGTGACTAATCAGGAGATCTTGAAGCGTGCGAAAGATATCTCGGGTTACTACGACAGGCTGATCGAAATGACCAGCTACTGGCATTTACTGGGTGAAGGCACACACACCGTAAACGGCAAAACCGTGAACGTGAATCTGCGCGCGCTGAAACGCCAACTCTATTTATGCCTGATGAGTGTTAACGCACTGGAAGCGATTCGTTTCTACGTCAGCTTTGCCTGCTCCTTCGCCTTCGCTGAGCGTGAACTGATGGAAGGCAATGCGAAAATCATCAAGTTGATTGCCCGTGACGAAGCGCTGCACCTGACAGGTACTCAGCATATGTTGAACCTGATGCGCTCTGGTGAAGACGACCCTGAAATGGCTGAAATTGCACTGGAATGCCGCCAGGAATGCTACGACCTGTTCGTGCTGGCTGCAGAGCAAGAAAAAGAGTGGGCAAGCTACCTGTTCCGCGACGGTTCAATGATCGGCCTGAACAAAGATATTCTTTGCCAGTATGTTGATTACATCACCAATATTCGTATGCAGGCTGTCGGCCTTGATTTGCCATTCAAAACGCGTTCAAACCCAATCCCATGGATCAACGCATGGCTGGTGTCTGACAACGTACAGGTGGCACCACAAGAAGTGGAAGTGAGTTCTTATCTGGTGGGTCAGATTGACTCCGAAGTTAACACCGATGATTTAAGTGACTTCCAGCTGTAATTTATGAGCCGCATTACGCTACGAATCACAGGGGCGCAGCTTCTGTGTGAAGAAGAACACCCTTCCCTGCTGGCAACGCTTGAGTCTCATCAGGTCGCCGTAGAATACCAATGCCGGGAAGGTTATTGCGGCTCCTGCCGTACCCGTCTTATTTCCGGACAGGTTAAGTGGCTCGCTGAGCCACTGGCATTTATCCAACCCGGTGAAATATTGCCTTGTTGTTGCCAGGCTCAGGGTGATATTGAAATAGAGATGTAAAAAGCAAAAACCTCCCGCGGGAGGTTTTTTAGTTTCTAGCTCTTACCTTCTTTAGCTTTCATTTGTTGATGATGTTTGTTTTCCCCCACCATCACCACCAGCAACAGAACAACCGCCAGCACGCTGCCGCCAATCATCACCATAAAGCCACCGTCCCAACCAAAGAAGTCAACGGTATAGCCGACAATTGCGCTCGCGGCGACCGAGCCGCCAAGGTAACCGAACAGCCCGGTGAACCCTGCCGCGGTTCCCGCCGCCTTTTTCGGTGCCAGTTCCAGCGCATGCAGGCCAATCAACATTACCGGCCCATAAATCAGGAAGCCGATAATAATCATGCACGCCATATCAACACCTGGATTACCCGGTGGGTTCAACCAGTAAACCACTGTCGCAATCGTCACCAGAATCATAAAGAACACGCCGGTTGCCCCCCGGTTCCCTCTGAATACTTTGTCCGACATCCAGCCGCAAAGTAGCGTTCCTGGGATACCGGCATATTCATAGAAGAAGTAGGCCCAGGAAGACTTATCCAGGGTGAAGTGTTTCACTTCTTTCAGATATGTCGGTGACCAGTCGAGGATGCCGTAACGCAGTAAATAAACGAAAACGTTAGCAATGGCGATGTACCACAGCAGGCGGTTAGGGAAAACGTACTGCATGAAGATCTGTTTAGCTGTCAGCTCTTCTTCTGCGCTTTCGCTGTAGTCGTCAGGATAATCGTTTTTGTATTCTTCAATTGGCGGCAACCCGCAAGACTGCGGTGTATCGCGCATTAACGCAAAAGCAATCAACGCCACAAAAATCGCCGCAAACGCAGGCATATACAGCGCGGCATGCCAGTCATTGAACCACGCCATTCCCAACAGGAACAGCAACGGTGGAAGGCCACCCCCCACGTTATGCGCGCAGTTCCAGATAGACACAATTCCGCCACGCTCTTTCTGCGACCACCAGTGCACCATGGTGCGTCCACACGGTGGCCACCCCATTCCCTGGAACCAGCCGCATAAGAACAACAGCACAAACATCACTGCAATGCTCGATGTCGCCCACGGAACAAATCCCATAAACAGCATGACTAACGCCGCCAGAATCAAACCGGCAGGCAGGAAAACACGTGGATTCGAGCGGTCAGAAACTGACCCCATAATGAATTTCGAAAAACCGTAGGCGATGGAAATCCCTGAAAGTGCAAAACCTAAGTCCCCGCGGGAAAAGCCTTGTTCCACCAGATATGGCATCGCCAGCGTGAAGTTTTTACGCACCAGGTAATAGGCTGCGTAACCGAAGAAAATCCCCATAAAGATTTGCCAGCGCAGGCGCCGATAGGTCGGGTCGATGTGCTCGCTCTTCAGCCGTGGCTGGTGTGCGGTGGGTTTGAAAATGCTCAGCATAAATGCCTCCGTGGCAGGGTTTTATCAGGCAATGTTCTTTTGCGAGCGCATGTTAAGGATAATCGTGCTGATTTAGTGTGAAACACTCCACAACATATTACATTTTTATTACAAATTATCGAAATAGTGCATGGAATCACACTTTACTTTCGATTTATGCTCGAAATTGCTCGATATCAAACATTTTAAAAAATATCTGTGGCTGAATGGTGCACACGCGGATCTTTCCAGGAGAAGAGCATGACAGTGGGAAGCACAGAAACGGATGTCATTATTATCGGTGGCGGCGCCACGGGTGCAGGTATTGCCAGAGACTGCGCACGGCGCGGGTTAAAAACACTGTTGCTGGAAAGGCATGATATCGCCACCGGAGCGACTGGACGTAACCATGGGTTACTCCATAGCGGTGCGCGATACGCCATGACAGATGGTGAATCGGCCAGGGAATGTATTGAAGAAAACCGTATTCTTAAACGTATTGCTCGCCATTGCATTGAACGAACAGATGGCTTGTTTATCACTCTTCCTGAAGATGATTTAACCGTACAAAGCACGTTTATCAGCTCTTGCCAGAACGCAGGAATTGACGCGCAGATACTCTCCCCCCAGGAAGCCTTACGTCTGGAACCCGCTGCCAACCCTGAGCTTATCGGCGCGGTTCGAGTACCAGATGGTACTGTCGATCCTTTTCGCCTTACCGCCGCCAATATGCTGGATGCCAGAGAGCATGGTGCAGACATTCTCACCGGCCAGGAAGTCATCGGACTTATCCGCAGCGGCTCGCGGGTAACTGGTGTTCGGGTTTATAACCACAAAACCCGGCAATATCACAATTTGTACGCCACCATAGTGGTGAATGCCGCCGGGATCTGGGGGCAACGCATTGCAGAATATGCCGATTTGCGCGTACGAATGTTGCCTGCCAAAGGCTCGTTACTGATACTCGGGCATCGCATCAATAACATGGTGATCAACCGCTGCCGTAAACCCGCTGATGCCGATATTTTAGTGCCCGGCGATACTATTTCGCTGATTGGCACCACCTCAACACCTATCGAGTATGACCAGATAGACAACATGCGCGTCACCTCTCAGGAGGTTGATATTCTGATTCGCGAAGGTGCGAAGCTTGCCCCAAAACTGGCGGCAACCCGTATTCTGCGCGCGTACGCGGGTGTCCGCCCGTTGGTGGCAAGCGACAACGACCCGACAGGAAGAAATGCCAGCCGCGGGATAGTGCTATTGGACCATGCGCTGCGCGACGGAATGGACGGTTTCATCACCATCACCGGTGGCAAGCTGATGACGTATCGTCTGATGGCTGAATGGGCGACCAATGCCGTGTGCGAAAAGCTCGGAAACGCCCAACCCTGCACCACAGCAACCACCCCGCTCCCGGGTTCCGGTAGCTCGCAAGAAGAAACACTGAGTAAAGTCATCTCACTGCCACTCACGATTAGGCGTTCTGCGGTCTGGCGGCATGGCGATCGCGCCGGGCAACTTCTGGCTGGCGACCGGCTGAGCAATAGCCTGGTTTGCGAGTGTGAAGCCGTTACCGCAGGTGAAGTTCGCTATGCGGCCAACAATCTTGCCGTCAACAATCTTGGCGATTTACGCCGCCGTACGCGCGTAGGTATGGGCACGTGTCAGGGCGAACTTTGCGCTTGTCGCGCGGCAGGGTTATTGCAACGCTTTGGCTCCGCGTCGTCAGCACAATCGCTCGACGAGCTTTCTATTTTCCTCAATGAACGCTGGAAAGGAATACGTCCCATTGCCTGGGGTGATGCTCTGCGGGAAAGCGAATTTACCGCCTGGGTTTATCAGGGATTGTGTGGATTAAAAAAAGGAATACCACAATGAAATTCGACACCCTGATTATTGGCGGTGGCTTAGCCGGATTGATATGCGGCATCCGTCTGGCGGAAGCAGGCCAACGTTGTGCCATCATCAGCCGCGGACAAAGTGCGCTGCATTTCTCATCCGGCTCACTGGACTTGTTGGCTGAGCTGCCTGACGGCACCCCGGTGAATGTCCCTTTGCTGGCACTCGAAGCACTGAAACATCAAGCACCCGAGCACCCTTACAGCTTGATGGGCGCTGATAATGTGTGCCGTTTTGCAGCAGATAGCGAAGCGCTTCTTGCCCGTTGCAATATCACGCTACAAGGCAGCTATCAGCAAAATCATCAGCGCATTACGCCGCTGGGTACACAACGTGCAACGTGGCTCAGTCCGCAGGAAATCCCCACCGCTCCACTCCCCTGGAAACGCATAACGGTGGTCGGTATTGCTGGATTTCTCGATTTTCAGCCCGAACTGGTTGCCGGTTCGCTGGCAGAAAACCCTATTGCGGTACAAACCGCCGAGCTTACGCTTCCCGCATTAGACGCCCTGCGGAATAACCCCAGCGAGTTTCGCGCCGCTAACATCGCCCGATTATTGGATATGCCCGAGCAACAGTTGCTGCTGATTGAAGAACTTAAAGCGCTGGCGACTGAAACTGATGCCCTGTTCCTTCCGGCGTGCCTGGGAAGCCATGATGAGAAAACCTGGCAGGCAATCTGTCGCGAATTACCCTGCCCGCTTCGTCTATTACCCACTCTGCCACCGTCGGTGCTGGGTATGAGGATGTACCATCAATTACGCCGCCGCTTCCAGCAACTCAACGGGATAGTGATGCCTGGCGATGCGGTTCTCGGTACGGAAATCAACCAGGATAATGTCAGCGCTATTTTCACGCGCAATCACGCAGAAATTCCGCTGCGGGCCAGGAACTATGTTCTCGCCAGCGGCAGTTTTTTCAGTAACGGTCTGGAAGCGAAGTTTAGCGGGATTCGGGAACCTATTTTCGGCCTCGATATTCACGCCCCACTGCTGCGTGAAGAATGGTGCAGTGAAGACTTTTTCAGTCCTCAACCCTACCTCCAGGCAGGCGTTGCGGTTGATGAATATTTTCACCCAACACTCGCCGGGCAGCGCATCGAAAACCTTTATGCCATCGGCTCGGTACTCGCCGGATTTGACCCGCTACAGCAGGGTTGTGGTGCGGGGGTTTCAATGACCGGCGCATTGCATGTCGCGCAACAAATTCTTGATTCTCAGGAGGCTGGCGCATGAATCTGCTCGATGAAACTCGTTTTGAAAACTGCATTAAATGCACTGTTTGCACCACCGTCTGCCCGGTTAGCCGGGTGAATCCCGATTATCCAGGCCCGAAGCAGTCCGGCCCTGATGGTGAACGCCTGCGTTTGAAAGATGCTGCTCTGTATGATGATGCTCTTAAATTTTGTACCAACTGCAAACGCTGCGAAGTCGCCTGCCCGTCAGATGTAAAGATTGGCGATATAATTCAACGCGCTAAAGCCCGCTTCGGCAAAACCCCCTTCAACTTAAGAGATGCCATTCTTAGCCATACCGATTTAATGGGAACGCTTTCTACGCCATTTGCCCCGCTGGTGAATACAGCAACATCACTAAAACCGGTGAGAAACCTGCTCGATAAAACCCTGGGCATCGACAGCCATCGTGAATTACCCAAATATTCCGCCGGCACTTTTCGCCGTTGGTATCGAAAACAGGCAAGCCAGCAGCACACTTTTGCGCAGCAAGTCGCGTTTTTCCACGGTTGTTACGTGAACTACAACCATCCGCAACTCGGTAAAGATCTGCTGCGCGTGATGAATGCCATGGGAATCGGGGTGCAATTACTCGAGCGCGAAAAATGCTGCGGCGTGCCATTGATTGCTAATGGCTTTATTGATAAAGCCAAAAAACAGGCGAACATTAATGCGGATTCTCTGCGCAAAGCCGTGCTGGAACACAATCTTCCGGTTATCGCGACCTCGTCGACCTGCACATTTACCCTGCGCGATGAATACCCACAAGTGCTGGATATAGACACGCGTCCGATGCGTGACCATATCGAACTGGCAACCCGGTTTATCTGGAAGTTACTCGAAGAAGGCCGAGAACTAAAACTTAACCCGTTACCGCTGCGAATTGCTTATCACACGCCGTGCCATATGGAGAAAATGGGATGGTCATTGTATACGCTTGATCTATTGCGTCGTCTGCCAGGCGTCGAGCTCGTGATGCTCGAGTCTCAATGCTGCGGAATTGCCGGAACGTATGGATTCAAAAAGGAAAACTATCAAACATCGCAAAGCATCGGCGCGCCGTTATTCCAGCAAATAGAAGAGAGTGGTGTCGACTTGGTGGTAACGGATTGCGAAACATGTAAGTGGCAGATTGAGATGTCCACCAGCAAACGCTGCGAGCACCCGATTGCGCTGTTGGCTCGGGCACTCGCATAATGATTAAATTTCTATGGATTCAACAACATTAATCCAACCATGTTCGGCTGCGATATCCCAGCCATTCAGCCAGCGGCGCAACATGTTTAATGCCATCATCGCGCAGACTTCCTGGCGTGTACGCAGAGCATGTCGGGTTACGCTGAATTTGACTTGCAGTCCGTAAGTGCCCGTTGGCGTATGCAATGCGAAATTAAGATATTCATCATCCAGACACCCCACTACCAGCGCTAACGTACTCCCCGCAAGCTGGGCGAAACTTTTGGCCCGCGCGGTTAACTGTGCCAGCGTTTCAGGGCGTGATGAGAGAACTTCGCTATTGCCCAGCGGGGCTTGTGCGCTTGAAAGTTGCAAACACAGCAATCCGGCAGTGTATTGCTCACTCACCGCAATATTGAGTGATTGAGCTCTCAGCCGTTCAGCCAATTGCGCAGGCAAACCTTCAGTGCCTTCAAATATCAGGCTTTCACCCGCCACGCGCTGCACTTGCGGCCACACGGCCTCCATGGCTTTGCGTTGGCTGGCAGGCCCGGTCAGTTTCAGTTCAATAATCGGCATTGATGAGCGGTAGCCCATCACCGCGCCTTCCGGTAACGGCAGCGGTTCCAGGCTTTGAGCTAACTCGCTTTCAGAGCGCCCGAACGTGGTCAGGCGCAGGCAAACGGGAGGTTCTGGCAGCACGAAACGCTCACGCAGGCGCGGCATGATTTGGCTATCAACCATCACTTTAAATTCGGAGGGGACACCGGGCGTGAAGAACATCAGGCAGCGGTTAAGTTGCAAAGCAAATCCACATGCTGTGCCAACCGGATTATCAACCATTTCGCTGGTGGCAGGGATGAGCGCTTGTTTGCGATTGCTGGGGGCCATTTCACGCCCGCGTTCTGCAAAGAAACGTTCCATGTGCGCAAGCCATTCCTGATGCATCTCTAATTCAACGCCTGCTGCGGTAGCCGCTGCAAGCGCACTGAGATCGTCGCTGGTTGGCCCAAGGCCGCCGTTCACAATCAGAATATCGGCATGCTCGCTACGCTCTTTGAGCACTGCGATTAAATCGTCAAGACTGTCGCCCACCGTATTACGGCGCGACATCGGTAAACCCTGGTTAAAAAAGTAATCAGCAAGCCAGGCTGCATTGGTGTCAATAATTTGACCATGCAGAACTTCGTCGCCGGTAGACAGCATTTCCACTTTTATCATCGTTGTACTCCGCGGGAAAGGAACAGCTCACTATAACCTATACGGAATGGAAATGGTCTGGAGGCAAAACAGACAGGCCGTAGCGAGCGCTACGGCCAGAAGATATTAGAAACGTGCGCTCACACCGACATATGGGCCGTCAGCGATGGTGTTACTACGATCGCCGTCTTTACCTTCCACGCCAATGTAACGATAACCCGCTTCAACGCTAATCGGGCGCATGATTGTCCAACGCGCACCAGCGCTGCCTTCCTGGTAGTTTTTCACGCCGCTGGACAGTGAATCCGGGGAGTAATAGTAATCACCAAACACGGTGAAGCTATCGAAGATAGGCCAGCTCAGACCACCACCTACTGCCACCGCATAACCTTCTTTGCTGTCGTTCGGGTTCAGATAAACAGCACGGCCGCCCACGGTTGCCATCATCGGCCCCAATGGAACATTCAGACCTAAGCCAAGGCCGACAGTATCGCCATCGTCATCGTTGTGCGCATAGTTACCAGTGACGGCAATACCGGCTGATTCCGTTCCAAAACCAACGCCAATATTGGTGTATTTTTCACCCGCTTCACCGCTGACACTGATGGCGCTTGCCGATGCTGAAACGAGGGCTAAACCAGCAACACCCGCCATTACTAATTTGTTCATGTTTTCGATCCTTAGAAAAAAAGGGAGATCCCTTAAAAAAAAGCCGATTCTACAGTCACTGTTCATTCAAGCAATGCGTCAGGAATACTTTTTGTTATTCGTTTGTAAGGAAATGAAAAAAACGGGCAACGTCGTGACAGGATCAATGAATGGCAGCGATAGAAAGTGCCAAATTGCTCATAGGCCATAACATCCTTATAAATAAACAGAACACCTCGTTCCGCTTTTGGCCGCTACTTACATTGATAAATGGAGACAACAATGAGCAAGAAAGGATTAACAACTGCATCCGGGGCTCCCGTAGCCCACAATAATAATGTCGCAACCGCCGGCCCCCGAGGCCCAATGCTTTTACAGGACGTATGGTTTTTAGAAAAGCTGGCCCACTTTGACCGTGAAGTCATTCCAGAGCGTCGTATGCACGCCAAAGGCTCTGGTGCATTTGGGACGTTTACTGTCACACACGATATTACGCAGTTCACCCGAGCAAAGATCTTCTCTGAGATTGGCAAAAAAACCGAGCTGTTCCTTCGTTTCTCAACCGTTGCAGGCGAACGCGGTGCTGCTGATGCCGAGCGTGATATTCGCGGCTTCTCTATGAAGTTTTATACCGAAGAAGGCAACTGGGATTTAGTCGGCAACAACACCCCCGTTTTCTATCTGCGCGACCCGCTGAAATTCCCTGACTTAAACCACGTAGTGAAGCGCGACCCGCGTACCAACTTGCGTAACGCCACCTACAAATGGGATTTCTTCTCCCAGCTTCCTGAATCTCTGCACCAGTTAACCATCGACTTTAGCGACCGCGGCCTGCCACGTTCTTACCGCCATATTCACGGTTTTGGTAGCCATACGTTCAGCTTTATCAATAGCGACAACGAGCGTTTCTGGGTGAAATTCCACCTGAAAACCCAGCAGCAAATCGCCAACCTGATGGACGATGAAGCCGCAGCCATTATCGCAAATGACCGTGAAAGCTCGCAGCGCGATTTGTTCGACTCTATTGAAGGCGGCGATTTCCCACGCTGGAAGTTCTACGTGCAAATCATGCCGGAAGCGGAGGCATCTCAGACGCCATACAACCCGTTTGACCTGACCAAAGTCTGGCCACACGGCGATTATCCGCTGATTGAAGTGGGTGAACTGGAACTCAACCGTAACCCGGACAACTACTTTGCCGATGTTGAGCAAGTGGCCATGTCCCCAGCTAACGTGGTGCCAGGCATTGGTTTCTCTCCAGACCGTATGCTGCAAGGTCGCCTGTTCTCTTACGGCGATGCACACCGCTACCGTTTGGGTGTTAACCATCACCAGATCCCGGTTAACGCACCGAAATGCCCGTTCCATAACTACCATCGTGATGGCGCGATGCGTATTGATGGAAACAGCGGTAATGGCCCAACTTATGAGCCAAACAGTTTTAATGTGTTCCAGGAACAACCTGATTTCAGCGAGCCACCGTTAAGCCTGGAAGGGGCGGCAGATCACTGGAACCATCGTGAAGATACTGACTATTTCACACAGCCGCGCGCGCTGTATAACCTGCTGAGTGCTGAAGAGCATCAACGCATGTTTAACCGCATTGCCGGTGATATGAAAGATGTTCCGGAGTTTATTCAGCAGCGCCAGATTGCCCTGTTTAATCAGGTGCATCCGGAGTATGGCGCGGGTGTGGCCGCAGCACTTAACGCATTGAAATAACGTTCTTTACGGCGGGGTTTATCCCCGCCTTTTTTTATATCGCAGCCAATTTAATTCTGACCAGTAACCCACCCAACGCTGAACGTAACAATTCAGGCCGCGTCCGATGATAACGCGCAATATCATTCACCAGCGCCAGGCCAATTCCTGTACCACTTTGCTCTGCACTGTTATCTAAACGGTGGAATGGCATCAACGCGTGACGAACCTGCCCGTTTTCAATGCCAGGGCCGTTGTCCTCGATTTCAAGCCATACAATTTGCGATTCATCACGCGTCACGCGAATGGTGACAATGCCGTTATCGGGCGTGTATTTAAGGGCATTATCCAGCAGGTTCATGCACATTTCCCCCAACAAAACTGGCTCACCTGTTATCAACGCCGTGGGTAACCCTTCATAACCCAGATCGATATTTTTGCTTCTTGCCTGAGCAAGGCTTGAGAAGCAGCATGCCTGCGCGATTTTCACCAAATCAACCGCTTCCATTGCCTGCCCGTCCGCCAGGTCCAGTCGGCTAAGGCGTGAAAGCTGCAACAATTGCTCGGTTAAATGGATGGTGTTATCCAGTGTGCTTTGCATCGCCATCAGGCTTTCGCGCCACTGCATCGGGTCGGCGCTGCTGAGCGCTACGGATGCCTGCGTTTTTAGCACCGTCAGCGGTGTGCGAAGTTGATGAGACGCATCGGCACTGAATCTTGCCTGGCGTGCAACCAGGCTACGCAATCGGTCGATGTAACGGTTAAACGAGACAATCAGCAAGCGCGTTTCCGACCACGGTAATAAATCAGGCAGCGGCGTCAGGTCGCCGGGGTCACGTCGCACCATTTGCACCGAAAGCTGGCGCATCGGCTTAAGCACGCGTCTTAAAAGTAGCCAGGCAAGTGTTAGTGTTAACAAAACCAGGCCGCCTTGCGTAAGCGCTGCTGACATTAATAAACGCACCGCCAGATAGCGCCGCGACTGAATAGTTTCGGCGACAATTATTTGTGCCATGCCATTCACTCCGCCTTCGTTAACCGGCTGAAGCAAACGCGCAACGCGCAACGATTGCCCTCGATATTCAGCGTCATAGAACCAGGCCAGTGCCGGATACAATTCCGTTCCCGGCGTGTTTTTTGGCATGTCCGGCAGGTCGTCGTATCCAGAGATAACGTTACCGTGCGTATCCGTCACTTTGTAATACAGCCTGTCGTCCATATTGCGTTCAAAGCTGTCGAGCACCACCCACGGAACATCAACCGCCAGCTTTCCGTCCTGCACCACAAGCTGCTCCGCAACGGTACGCGTCGAAGCAAGCAATGTGCGGTCGTAAGCCTGAGTGGCCGCATTCATGGCACTTAAATAACTACTAACCGCCGAAAATCCCCACAAAATAAATAACGGCAAACCGAGAAAAAGCAGCAATTGCCCGAACAAAGACTTCGGTTTAAAGGTGCGCATCACTGCACTCCAGCACGTAACCTAGCCCGCGTAGCGTGGTGATTTGTACATTACTGCCCGCTAATTTTTTGCGCAGGCGATGGATATACAGCTCGATAGATTCCGGGCTTGCCTCGTCGCTTAAACTGAACACCTGTTCATACAATTGCTGCTTGGGAACCGGGCGCGTTCGGCGATACATCAACACCGTCAAAATGGCGTGTTCGCGCGGAGTTAATGCCAGAGGTTTGTTTTCCAGTAAGAAGTAACCTTCATCATGAACGGTAAGTTGCCCTAATTGTTGCTGTTCATGAATTTGCCCTTCACTGCGCCGCACCAGTGCGCGCAGCCGCGCATCCAGTTCTTCCAGATCAAACGGTTTAGGCAAATAGTCATCAGCACCGGTATTAAGCCCTTTCACGCGGTCACTCACCGTGCTGTGCGCGGTCAACAGCAGCACCGGCAATGTCTGCCCGCGCTTGCGCAAACGCTGTAACACTTCCAGACCGTCCATTCTTGGCATCCCAATATCCATTACTGCGACCGCATAGCGTTCGTTTTGCAAGAGATGGTCGGCTGCCTGCCCGTCAAACACACAATCCACAGCAAAGCCGGCTTGTATCAGGGCCTTTTCCAGCCAGTGAGCCAGCTCACGGTTATCTTCTGCGAGTAAGAGACGCATATCACATCCTGTAAAGTTTCTGCCGCCATGAAAGGTAAATGAAAGGTTAATGCTTTAACAATCACGCAACCGAGCTACTGCAAGGCGGTTCACATAATGCGAAACATCTACCGGCTTTTTTGACGTTAGGATGAAGATAAAAATGAAACGTACCCTACTTTCTTGTTTTACCGCTTCAGCGTTGTTATTAACCACTTTCAATACACTGGCAGCAGAAGTGCCATCGCGCACTGAATGTATCGCCCCAGCTAAACCTGGCGGCGGTTTTGATCTGACCTGCAAACTCATTCAGGTCAGCCTGCAAGAAACCGGCGTGCTTGAGAAACCGATGCGCGTCACCTATATGCCTGGCGGCGTTGGGGCTGTTGCGTACAACGCGATTGTTGCCCAGCGCCCTGCGGAAGCCGGCACCGTTGTGGCCTTCTCTGGTGGTTCGTTGTTGAATCTGTCACAAGGTAAATTTGGCCGTTATGGGGTAGACGATGTGCGCTGGTTGGCGAGCGTCGGCACCGATTACGGAATGATTGCCGTGCGTGCTGATTCGCCATGGACCGATCTGAAGTCCCTGCTCGCTGCGATGGAAAAAGATCCTAACAGCGTAGTGATTGGTGCCGGGGCGTCTATCGGCAGCCAGGACTGGATGAAAACCGCGTTGCTGGCGCAAAAAGCCAATGTTGATCCCCACAAGATGCGTTACGTAGCCTTCGAAGGCGGCGGCGAACCTGTAACAGCCCTGATGGGCAACCACGTTCAGGCAGTTTCTGGTGACTTGAGCGAGATGGTGCCTTATCTCAATGGTGACAAACTGCGCGTGCTGGCGGTGTTCTCAAATGAACGTTTACCGGGCGAGTTGGCAAAAATCCCAACCGCTAAAGAGCAAGGTTTTGATCTGGTATGGCCGATTATTCGTGGCTTCTACGTTGGCCCGAAAGTCAGCGATGCGGAATACCAGTGGTGGGTTGATACCTTCAACACACTTCAGAAAACCGAAGACTTCAAAAAACAGCGCGATCTCCGTGGCTTGTTCGAATTCAACATGACGGGCCAGGAACTGGATGCTTATGTGAA
>DASXXQ010000254.1:0-3382 GCA_036502985.1 Buttiauxella sp. | reverse complement strand
TAACTTGAACAGTGCCGTGGCGCTGTCCTTTTCCCCCAGACTTAGGTAGTACTTACCTAAATAGAAGTTGGTTTCACTGAGATGCTCAGCGAGCGAGGTGTTATCCGTTGCGTCCGCCTCGAGGCGTTCCATTAACGTTTTCTCGTTAATGTTCCCCAGGTAGAACTCGACAATGTTCCATCCCCATTGCTCTTTAACCGATCTATCGAAGCGCTGTTGTAACGCTACTTTAGCCTGCTTTGCATCTAAATTGCTTTCTGCAAGGTAGAGCCACAGACTACGGAAAGGATCATTGGGATCGTCTTGATAAAACGCTAGCAGATCATCTTGCGCTAAACGATAACGACCACCGTAGTAGAGGGCGATACCGCGATTTAAATGCGCATAGTTGTAAGTTGGATCAAGCTCAAGTACAGAATCAAACGCTTCATAGGCAGCATCAAAATTGCCTGCCTGCGTTAAATATATACCTAAGTAATTGAATACTTCAGGCATATCGGGGCGGATTGCCAACGCTTGTGAAAAATCATTTCGCGCCAGAGCCCGCAAGCCGAGGCTATCATACAACACTCCGCGCTCATATAAAAGCTGTGCGCGTTCATCATCGGTTAAAGCCCTGCTGGCAAGTATCTGTTCCATGCGTGCAAGAATGACTTCTTGCTGCAAAGTTGGCTGCAATGGTACCGCCAGGACTTCACGTTCACGCCAGGAGGAGTTGCTGCATCCTGCCAGCGTTAGAGCTGTCGCAACGAAACACCAGCGCAAAAAAGGCTTCATTTCCCACTCCCGAAGACAACAAATGGATGACGTCCTGTCCACCGGCTCTAAAACGAGACTCCCTGCCCCGTAATAAACAGCTCTCCATGTTTCCATGGAGAGCTTAATCGGTATCGCTTACTCAGCTTCTGGTG
Organism: Buttiauxella sp.; assembly: GCA_036502985.1. GTDB lineage: Bacteria > Pseudomonadota > Gammaproteobacteria > Enterobacterales > Enterobacteriaceae > Buttiauxella. The sequence continues at coordinate 2,471 of DASXXQ010000254.1, read as the reverse complement.
CAGCTGGTGCTGCGCTTTCTGCTGGAGACTGCTCAGTTGCTTCTTTGATGCTTAAACGAACGCGGCCCTGACGGTCAACTTCCAGAACTTTAACTGGAACTTCTTGACCCATCTGCAGGTAGTCAGTCACTTTCTCTACGCGCTTGTCAGCGATTTGAGAGATGTGTACCAAACCTTCTTTACCGCCACCGATAGCAACAAATGCACCGAAATCGACGATACGAGTGACTTTACCGTTGTAGATACGGCCCACTTCGATTTCAGCAGTGATCTCTTCGATACGACGAATTGCGAACTTCGCTTTGTCGCCATCGGTCGCAGCGATTTTAACTGTGCCGTCGTCTTCGATTTCAATTGTAGTGCCGGTTTCTTCGGTCAGCGCACGAATCACAGAACCACCCTTACCGATCACGTCTTTGATCTTGTCTGGGTTGATTTTAATAGTGTGAATACGTGGAGCGAACTCAGAGATATCGCCACGCGGAGCGTTGATAGCCTGTTCCATCACACCAAGGATATGCAGACGCGCACCTTTAGCCTGGTTCAGAGCAACCTGCATGATTTCGCGGGTGATACCTTCGATTTTGATATCCATCTGCAATGCAGAGATACCTTCACGGCTACCAGCAACTTTAAAGTCCATGTCACCCAAGTGGTCTTCATCACCCAGAATGTCAGACAGAACAACAAAGTTATCGCCTTCTTTAACCAGACCCATCGCAATACCGGCTACAGCGGCTTTGATTGGCACGCCTGCATCCATCAGTGCCAGAGAAGCACCACATACGGAAGCCATGGAAGAAGAACCGTTGGATTCAGTGATTTCAGATACAACACGCACGGTGTACGGGAAGCGGTCGGCTTCAGGCATAACAGCCAGGACGCCACGCTTAGCCAAACGACCATGACCAATCTCACGACGCTTCGGTGAACCGACCATGCCGGTTTCGCCTACGGAGTACGGAGGGAAGTTGTAGTGGAACAGGAAGTTGTCGGTACGTTCGCCCATCAACTCGTCCAGATTCTGTGCGTCACGAGCGGTGCCCAGGGTCGCAGTTACCAGCGCCTGAGTTTCGCCACGGGTGAACAGTGCAGAGCCGTGAGTACGTGGCAGAACACCAGTACGCACATCCAGACCACGGATCATGTCTTTTTCGCGGCCATCGATGCGCAGCTCACCAGCCAGAATACGGCTACGAACAACATTTTTCTCGATAGCGTGCAGAATATCGCTTACTTCGCCAGCATCAATCGTTTCGTCTTCTGCTGACAGAGCAGCGATAACGTCAGATTTGATGATGTCGACTTGTGCGTAGCGTTCTTGCTTATCAGTAATACGGTAAGCGTCGCTCAGACGAGATTCAGCAAGAGCAGCAACGCGCGCGTTCAGCGCTTCGTTAGCGGCTTCTGGCTGCCAGTCCCAGCGTGGTTTGCCAGCTTCAGCAACCAGAGAGTTGATGTTCTGGATAACAACCTGCTGTTGTTCGTGGCCGAATACTACTGCGCCCAGCATCTGGTCTTCGCTCAGCAATTCAGCTTCAGACTCAACCATCAGCACAGCACCTTCGGTACCGGCAACAACCAGATCCAATTTACTGGTTTTCAGTTCATCAGCAGTTGGGTTCAGAACGTACTGGTCATTGATAAAGCCAACGCGAGCAGAACCAATTGGACCATTGAATGGAATACCAGACAGGCTCAGTGCAGCAGAAGCACCGATCATTGCAACGATGTCCGGGTGAACTTGTGGGTTCACGGAAACAACGGTCGCGATAACCTGAACTTCGTTAACAAAACCTTCCGGGAACAGTGGGCGCACTGGGCGGTCAATCAGACGCGCGATCAGTGTTTCGCCTTCACTTGGACGGCCTTCACGACGGAAGAAGCTGCCCGGGATACGACCAGCAGCGTAGGTACGCTCCTGATAGTTAACCGTCAGAGGGAAGAAGTCTTGACCTGCTTTAGCTTTTTTCTGACCAACTACAGTTACGAATACTGCAGTGTCATCCATGCTTACCATTACTGCTGCGGTAGCCTGGCGAGCCATCATACCAGTCTCGATAGTGACCGTATGCTGACCGTATTGGAATTTACGGACAATCGGAGTTAGCAAAATAATATCCTTAATAATCTTTGGTAGCAGGTGATTGCACTTGCTCCTTTTAACCCGATCTCTATCGCATCCTCGCGACTAATGACAACCCTGACCCGCCCCTGCGGATAAAGCCTCTCATTAGCCGCGCGAACCTCTGCAACAAAGATCACACACTGCAACAATACATTAGTTTCCATAGAATTGCTGCCATCTGGTTGAAAAAAGGGGCCTTAAAAGGCCCCTTTTTCTGAAACTCGCAAGACTTAGCGACGCAGACCCAGACGCTCGATCAGGCTGGTGTAACGTGCTACATCTTTACGCTTCAGGTAGTCGAGCAGTTTACGACGCTGAGAAACCATACGCAGCAGACCACGAC
>DASXXQ010000253.1:0-6838 GCA_036502985.1 Buttiauxella sp. | reverse complement strand
CAAGACTTAGCGACGCAGACCCAGACGCTCGATCAGGCTGGTGTAACGTGCTACATCTTTACGCTTCAGGTAGTCGAGCAGTTTACGACGCTGAGAAACCATACGCAGCAGACCACGACGGCTGTGGTGATCTTTTTTGTGTTCTGCAAAGTGACCTTGCAGGTGGTTAATCTGTGCAGTCAGCAGTGCAACCTGAACTTCGGTAGAACCGCTGTCGTTAGTACCGCGACCAAACTCAGAAACGATTTTAGCTTTAGCTTCAACGCTTAGAGACATTTTCAACTCCAGAATTATAGATAAAAAGAGAGAGTGCCGATCTCTAATTCAGCAACTCCAGTGCACATTCACACAACTGTTAAACAGGAGTATGAATGTTAAGCCGCGCCATTTTACCTGTAGCAACCTGTTATCGCAAGGCAACTACAAGCGTCAGACGGGATACTCTACAACCAGACGACGAGGTGCAACGCGTCCTTCATCATCAATTTCAGCCATGCCGATAAATTTACCTTCATCACCTTCGGTGACGCGGACGAGTCCTTCTGTTGGACTACCAGAGACTTGCACCGGCTGCCCATTCTTGAAGTAACCCGCAACAGCAGGTAATAAGTTCACGATTGGGAAGTCCGAAGCAGGACTATCCATTGGCATCAATAACGGGTCTAGCAGCACGGATGGATCAATTTCTTGCGTGTGCGCTTGTTCAACTAAGGCATTCAATTGCTCAAGCGTTACCATGCGTTCGACAGGATACTTGCTCACTGCAAGTCGGCGCAGGAAAATCACATGAGCTCCACAACCGAGTTTTTCACCTAAATCATCGGTGATAGTTCGGATATACGTCCCTTTGGAACAGTGAATTTCCAGCTCCAGTTCATTGCCTTCATGGCGAATAAACACAAGCTCGTAAACCGTGATAGACCGCGCCTCACGCGGCACTTCAATACCCTGGCGAGCATATTCATAGAGCGGCTTGCCTTGATATTTCAGTGCGGAGTACATCGAAGGAACTTGCTGGGTTTCACCACGGAAACTGTCTAATGCCGCAGCCAGTTCTTGTTCGGTAAAGGTTACCGGACGCTCCTGCACAATGGTGCCATCGGCATCAGAGGTGTCAGTACGCTGCCCGAGGCGGGCAATTACACGGTAACGTTTATCGGAGTCCAGCAGGTAACGCGAGAATTTTGTCGCTTCACCAAGGCAAATCGGCAGCATTCCGGTTGCAAGCGGGTCAAGCGCTCCGGTATGCCCGGCACGGTTAGCATTATATATTCGCTTAACTTTTTGCAACGCATCGTTTGAAGATAAACCCTGAGGTTTATCTAACAACAATACACCGTGAATATCACGACCACGACGACGAGGACGACTCATTAATCCTCCTTGCTGTCATCCGTATCGTTTACACGACGCTCATCATCGTTTCTGATGACATTAGAAACCAGATTCGACATGCGCATCCCTTCCACCAACGAGTTATCGTAGAAGAAGGTTAATTCAGGAACGATACGCAGGCGCATTGCCTTGCCCAACAAAGAACGAATGTAGCCAGATGCATCCTGTAAAACCTTGATGCCTTCTTTCACTGCCTGTTCGTCTTTATCGTTCAGGAACGTGACAAAAACTTTGGCATAAGCCAGATCGCGTGACACTTCAACACCAGAAACGGTAGTCATCATGCCCAGACGCGGGTCTTTAATTTCGCGCTGCAGGATGATTGCGATTTCTTTCTGCAATTCCTGAGAAACACGCTGTGGGCGACCAAATTCTTTCGCCATAATAAATTCTCCATACAAATCGGGGGGCGCTCGGCCCCCCTAAAGATATTAGCTAAATGTTCGGCTGATATCAGGCGATGGTACGCTGGATTTCGATGATTTCGAAGACTTCGATAACATCACCAACACGCACATCGTTGTAGTTTTTCACGCCGATACCACATTCCATACCGTTACGAACTTCGTTGGCGTCATCTTTGAAGCGGCGCAGAGATTCCAGCTCGCCTTCATAGATAACAACGTTGTCGCGCAGTACACGGATTGGGTTGTGACGCTTGACCACACCTTCGGTAACCATACAACCTGCGATTGCACCAAATTTCGGTGATTTAAATACATCACGAACTTCAGCCAAACCGAGGATCTGTTGTTTCAGTTCCGGAGACAGCATGCCGCTCATTGCTGCTTTAACTTCGTCAATCAGATGATAGATGACGGAGTAGTAACGCAGATCCAGACTTTCGGATTCAATTACGCGGCGTGCAGATGCATCAGCACGTACGTTGAAGCCAACGAGGATAGCGTTAGAAGCTGCAGCAAGCGTTGCGTCAGTCTCAGTGATACCGCCAACACCAGAACCGATGATTTTAACTTTAACTTCATCAGTCGACAGTTTCAGCAGGGAATCGCAGATCGCTTCAACAGAACCCTGAACGTCGGCTTTCAGCACGATGTTCACTTCAGACACTTCGCCTTCGGTCATGTTGGCGAACATGTTTTCCAGTTTAGATTTCTGCTGACGAGCCAGTTTAACTTCACGGAATTTACCCTGACGATACAGAGCAACTTCGCGAGCTTTTTTCTCGTCACGAACAACTGTTACTTCATCACCGGCTGCTGGCACACCAGACAGACCCAGGATTTCAACAGGAATAGACGGACCCGCTTCTGCAACTTCACGACCCATTTCGTCACGCATTGCACGAACACGGCCATATTCAAAGCCACAAAGAACGATGTCGCCTTTGTTCAGAGAACCTTCACGAACCAGAACTGTTGCTACCGGGCCACGACCTTTATCCAGGAAGGATTCGATAACGACACCGCTCGCCATGCCATCACGCATAGCTTTCAGCTCAAGAACTTCAGCTTGCAGCAGGATTGCATCCAGCAGTTCGTCGATACCTGTACCCGCTTTTGCAGATACGTGTACGAACTGGCTTTCGCCGCCCCACTCTTCTGGCATGATGCCGTACTGAGACAGTTCCTGCTTAACGCGGTCTGGATCAGCTTCTGGCTTATCAATTTTGTTCACTGCAACAACTACCGGTACCTGCGCCGCTTTCGCGTGCTGGATTGCTTCGATAGTTTGTGGCATTACGCCATCGTCTGCAGCAACAACCAGAACAACGATATCCGTTGCCTGAGCACCACGAGCACGCATAGACGTAAACGCTGCGTGGCCTGGGGTATCCAGGAAGGTGATCATGCCGTTGTCAGTTTCTACGTGGTATGCGCCGATGTGCTGGGTAATACCACCCGCTTCGCCAGACGCCACTTTAGTAGAACGAATGTAGTCAAGCAGAGAAGTTTTACCATGGTCAACGTGACCCATGATGGTAACAACCGGTGCGCGTGACTCAGCCACTGCATCAGTGTCACGGTCGCTCATCAGCGCTTCTTCCAGCTCGTTCTCACGACGAAGGATAACTTTGTGGCCCATTTCTTCAGCAACCATCTGAGCAGTTTCCTGATCGATGACCTGATTAATGGTCGCCATAGCGCCCATCTTCATCATTGCTTTGATGACCTGAGAGCCTTTAACTGCCATTTTGTTTGCCAGTTCTGCAACAGTAACAGTTTCGCCGATTACGACGTCACGGTTAACTGCCTGAACAGGCTTGTTGAAGCCTTGTTGCAGTGAACTCGGCTTACGTTTGCCTTTACCACCACGTACCGCAGCACGAGCTTCTTCACGGTCAGCTTTAGACTCACCGTGTTTGCCGCCTTTCTTCTGGCGCGGAGCTTTAGTTGCAGTAGTACGAGCACGAGTACGTCCGGCTTCTACCTGACGGTCGTTTTCGTCTTCTGCCTGGCGGGCATGCTGAGAAGTGGTCACGTGGTAATCAGTTTTGTCGTCTTCCACTTTCTCTTCTTCCGTCCATACACCAGCGTTAGCTTCAGCCATTTTACGGGCTTCTTCAGCTACACGGCGGGCGTCTTCTTCTAATTTGCGACGGGCTTCTTCTTCCGCTTTGCGCTTAAGCTCTGCAGCATCAGCTTCGCGGCGGGCTTTGTCGGCCTGGGCGCTTTTCGTCATATCGTCTTGATTGCTCACTTTGTCTTTTTCCGCAGCTTCACGTTTCGCTTTATCAGCGGCTTCGCGCTTAGCTTTATCTTCAGCATCACGCTTAGCTTTTTCTTGCGCCTCACGTTTGGCAGCTTCCTGCGCCTCACGTTGGGCTTGCTCTTCCGCTTCACGCTGCGCCTGTTCTTCCGCGGCAAGACGTTCTGTCTCTTGCGGATCACGTTTCACAAAGGTGCGCTTCTTGCGGACTTCGATTTGTACCGATTTACTTTTCCCACCGGTACCTGGAATGTTTAAAGTACTGCGCGTTTTGCGCTGTAATGTCAACTTATCTGGCGCAGAACCATGTTCACGGTTCAAGTGCGCCAGCAATGTCTGTTTTTCCTGGGCCGAGACAGAATCATCAGCAGCCTTAGGGATCCCTGCATCAGCAAATTGCTGTACCAGGCGGTCCACGGAGGTCTGAATCTCTGCGGCCAGCGCTTTTACGGTTACATCTGTCATGCTGTTCCTTCCTGCTACAGTTTATTACGCTTCGTCGCCAAACCAGCAGATATTGCGAGCGGCCATGATCAATTCGCCGGCCTTCTCGTTAGTTAAACCTTCAATATCTGACAAATCATCGACACCTTGCTCAGCTAAGTCTTCTAGCGAGCTCACACCGCGTGAAGCGAGTTTAAAGGCCAGGTTGCGATCCATACCTTCGAGGTTCAGTAGATCCTCTTTAGGTTTGTTATCGCCCAGGCTTTCCTCCTGCGCCAATGCCAGTGTGGTGAGGGCGTTTTTGGCGCGATCACGTAATGCTTCCACTGTATCTTCATCAAGGCCATCAATTTCCAGCAGCTCTTTCATTGGCACATAAGCCAACTCTTCGAGAGTGGAGAAACCTTCTTCTACCAATACAGTGGCGAAATCCTCGTCGATTTCGAGGTATTTGGTAAAGGTATCAATGGCCGCATGAGCTTCAGCCTGATGCTTGGCTTGCAGGTCATCAACAGTCATAACGTTGAGTTCCCAGCCACTCAGTTGTGCAGCCAGACGTACGTTCTGACCGTTACGACCGATAGCTTGCGCCAGATTGCCTGCCTCTACCGCGATATCCATTGTATGTTTATCTTCATCAACAACAATGGAAGCCACGTCTGCTGGAGCCATAGCATTGATAACAAACTGTGCAGGGTTATCGTCCCACAACACGATATCAATACGCTCACCAGCCAATTCAGTAGAAACAGCCTGAACACGCGCACCGCGCATGCCAACACAAGCCCCTACTGGATCGATACGCTTATCGTTGGTTTTCACAGCGATTTTCGCACGAGAACCAGGATCACGCGCAGCGGCTTTAATTTCAATCACTTCTTCGCCAATTTCCGGAACTTCAATGCGGAACAGTTCGATCAGCATTTCTGGTTTGGAACGGCTAACAAACAGTTGAGCTCCACGAGCTTCCGGACGCACAGCATAAAGCACACCGCGAATACGGTCACCTGGGCGGAAGTTTTCACGCGGCAACATATCTTCACGAAGAATAACAGCTTCAGCGTTGCTACCGAGATCCAAAGAGATGTTATCGCGGTTAACTTTCTTCACAACACCGGTGATTATCTCACCTTCGTGTTCGCGGAACTGATCAACAACCATTGCGCGTTCAGCTTCACGTACTTTTTGTACGATAACCTGTTTTGCGGTTTGCGTGGTGATACGGTCAAAGGTTACAGATTCGATCTGGTCTTCAACATATCCACCAACATTCAGCTCAGGGTCTTCGAATTGAGCTGCATCAAGGGTGATTTCACGCGTTGGTTGGGTAACTTCTTCGACGATGACCCAGCGGCGGAAAGTATCAAAGTCACCACTTTTACGATCGATGCTGACACGCACATCAATCTCTTGCTCATATTTTTTCTTTGTCGCTGTTGCCAGTGCACTTTCCAGCGCTTCGAAAATCTTCTCACGCGGCAATGATTTTTCGTTGGAAACTGCTTCAACAACAGCCAAAATTTCTTTGTTCATCCTGGGTTTTCACCTCAATCCAAACTATTAAAAGTGGGGTACCAGGTTCGCTTTCTGGATGTTGCTCAGCGCGAACACTTCATCTTTGCCTTCCACCGTGACCGTGATCATCTCACCTTCTACGGCTTTAATAATACCCTGCCATTTACGACGGTTTTGCACAGCCATTCGCAACACAATGCTCACTTCTTCGCCGGTAAAACGAACGTAATGCTCTGCACTGAACATTGGGCGATCAAGGCCTGGTGAGGAAACTTCCAGATTGTAAGCCACAGTGATAGGGTCTTCGACATCCAGTACTGCACTTACCTGGTGACTGACATCAGCACAATCATCAACATTGATGCCATCTTCACTATCAATATAGATGCGCAGCGTGGATTGGCGACCCCGAACAAATTCGATTCCTACCAATTCATAGCCCAGCGCCTCGACCGGTGCTGAAATCATCTCTGTTAATTTTTGCTCTAATGTGGACAAGCCCACCCCCAAGACATAAAAAAAGGGCATATAGCCCAGTTATTCTGAAGTCAGATAACAAAAAACCCCGATAAATCGGGGCTTTATATAACTGAACCCTATACACCGCAATAGCGGCCCGGACACCATCCAGGAGAATTTTTTTCTAAATTCTTCGCGAGGCACCAATTGGTGTTCACAGTATATTTGAAAAAGAACTCTCAGGGAAAGTGGTTGCGGGGGCCGGATTTGAACCGACGACCTTCGGGTTATGAGCCCGACGAGCTACCAGGCTGCTCCACCCCGCGTCCGAAAACGTGGCAAATACTACGCCAGA
>DASXXQ010000252.1:0-1809 GCA_036502985.1 Buttiauxella sp. | reverse complement strand
CCGCCGTGCTGGCCTTCCCCTAAGCGGAACAATAACAGCTCAAACTTGTTGGATAACGCCAGGTTAGCCCTTTCATCAATATCTTTTTGAAAATTATCCATTTTAACCTCTGGTTATAACCCGGCGGGTCGTCGTTGCCCTGTTTAGCGGGTACCCTGTAGAAGTTATCGGCAGAATAAAAAAAAAGTGGAGTCTGATGAGTAAAAGGGCAAAGGGAAATCCTCCTTTGCTTCATACGGTAGCTTGCCCTACTATTGAAGCCGTGTTGGAAAGGGACAAAAAAATGAAAAAGACGCTAACAATCAAGGATATTGCTGAGCTGGCCAATGTATCTATTGCGACAGTTTCCCGTGTTCTGAATAACAACAGCTGGGTGGCGGATAAAACCCGCGCCAGAGTTGAGAAAGTTATTCAGGAACAGCAATTCAGCCCAAATTTGTTGGCGCGTGGAATGATCTCCAAAAAAACACAGACGCTGGCTATTGTCGTTTCCGATATCAGTAACCCTTATTTTGTGATGCTGGTTGCGCAGATCGAAAATGAAAGTCTGCGTGCGGGTTATAAAGTCACACTCTACGATACACAGTCTGCGAATAAATCCTCCTCGCAAGGTGAGATTATTCCCGAAGAAAGTATTTTTAACTCGATAACGGATAGCCAGATTGACGGGGTTATTATTCTTGGTGGAAATATTGACTATAATAATGTTCCCGACTCTTATTTACAGGAATTGAAAAAACTCTGTGCGACAATCCCGGTTATTGTAGTTGGGCGGCAACTGCCCGACGTAGATTATTCCTGCGTAGAGCGCGATCAGTCTGGTTGTGTTGCGCTTGCAACTAATCATTTGATAAGCAAGGGTTATAAAAACATCGGGTTTATGGGGGGGTCTAAAAGTGTATATATCACCCGGCAACGTATAGACGCCTTTAAAAATACACTCCAGCAAGCAAATTTAGCCGTTGACGATAACCATATCATATTAAACAACTTCTACTTACAGCATGGTTATGAAGCCGTAGAGAAATTACTGTCGCAAAGTGAAAAGTTACCCGAAGCTATTGTGGCAATTAACGACCATGTAGCAAAAGGCGCTATCAGGGCGTTAAAAGACAGAAGTATTTCTGTGCCTGAAGATATTGCAATTGTCAGCTGCGAATATTTCCCCGGCAGCGAATATTTTATCCCACGCATTACCACCGTAAATCATCACAATGAACTCATCGGTAAAACTGTAATGCAGGTTTTAATGACATTGCTGAAAGATGCCAATGAGTTTACGACTCCAGAAAAAATCCAGTTAAGCCTGATGCCTGGCGAATCCTGCTAGCGCCTTCTTTGCGTTCCGCCGCTGTATGACCGCATCAAAAATCCCACCTACGATATTTTTTGATCCCCACCACAATTGCTGAAAAGTGGATTGACAACCCCACTCAAGCTCCACTAGCCTAAAACCTGAAAACGTTTTCAGGTTTTGATTTCAGGAGGGCCAATGAAGCCGACAATGATGACTTACATTCACGAAGAGCAAGCGACACTCACAGCAATGCTTGAGCGTTATCCTCATGATCTACCGGAGATTAAAGGGAAGGACACATGGTTGGTTTTAGCTACGGGTTCAAGTATTAATGCCATTAAAAGCGCAAAATACTACGTGGAAAACCTGGCGAAAGTGCGCGTTACCGTGGAAGAACCCTTCCACTTTCAACACTACGAGAAAATGGATGTCTCAACCGATTTAGTGCTCGGCGTTTCGCAGAGCGGCGAAAGTACTTCCACCATCAATGCGATAAAACATATCGGTAAAAG
>DASXXQ010000251.1:0-19794 GCA_036502985.1 Buttiauxella sp. | reverse complement strand
GTAGAGCGCGTCAAGAAAGCCCAGCGTGAATATGCCAACTTTACTCAAGAGCAAGTTGATAAAATCTTCCGCGCCGCCGCTCTGGCTGCCGCTGATGCTCGAATCCCCCTCGCGAAACTGGCCGTTGCCGAATCTGGCATGGGTATCATTGAAGATAAAGTGATCAAAAACCACTTTGCTTCTGAGTATATCTACAACGCCTATAAAGATGAGAAAACCTGCGGTGTGTTGGATGAAGACCACACTTTCGGGACTATCACTATCGCTGAGCCAATCGGCATCATCTGCGGTATCGTGCCTACGACTAACCCAACTTCAACGGCTATCTTTAAGTCTCTGATCAGCCTGAAGACGCGTAACGCAATTATCTTCTCTCCACACCCACGTGCAAAAGACGCGACCAACAAAGCAGCAGACATCGTTCTGCAAGCAGCGATCGCAGCCGGTGCACCTAAAGATCTGATCGGTTGGATTGACCAACCATCTGTTGAGCTGTCTAACGCACTGATGCACCACCCAGATATCAACATGATTCTGGCAACAGGTGGTCCGGGCATGGTTAAAGCAGCATACAGCTCCGGTAAACCAGCAATCGGTGTTGGCGCAGGTAACACCCCTGTTGTTGTTGACGAAACTGCCGACATCAAACGTGTTGTTGCTTCTATCCTGATGTCTAAAACCTTCGATAACGGCGTAATCTGTGCTTCCGAGCAATCAGTTATCGTTGTTGACTCTGCTTATAACGCAGTGCGCGAACGTTTTGCATCCCACGGCGGCTACATGCTGCAGGGTAAAGAGCTGAAAGCTGTACAGGACATCATCCTGAAAAACGGCGCACTGAACGCAGCTATCGTTGGACAGCCAGCAACTAAAATTGCTGAACTGGCAGGCTTCACCGTTCCAGCTGACACCAAGATTCTTATTGGCGAAGTTAGCGTTGTTGACGAATCTGAACCGTTTGCTCACGAAAAACTGTCTCCAACTCTGGCAATGTATCGCGCTAAGAACTTTGAAGATGCAGTGGTTAAGGCTGAGAAATTAGTAGAGATGGGCGGTATCGGCCATACATCTTGCCTGTACACTGACCAGGACAACCAACCAGAACGCGTTAAATTCTTCGGCGACAAAATGAAGACTGCACGTATTCTGATCAACACCCCTGCTTCTCAGGGCGGTATCGGTGACCTGTACAACTTCAAACTCGCGCCTTCCCTGACTCTGGGTTGTGGTTCATGGGGTGGTAACTCCATCTCTGAGAACGTGGGTCCTAAGCACCTGATCAACAAGAAAACCGTTGCTAAGCGAGCTGAGAACATGTTGTGGCATAAACTTCCGAAATCTATCTACTTCCGCCGTGGCTCACTGCCAATCGCGCTGGACGAAGTGATTACTGATGGCCACAAACGTGCCATGATCGTTACCGACCGTTTCTTGTTCAACAACGGCTATGCAGACCAGATCACTTCTGTTCTGAAAGCAGCTGGCGTTGAAACTGAAGTCTTCTTCGAAGTAGAAGCGGATCCAACTCTGTCCGTAGTCCGTAAAGGTGCAGAGCTGGCGAACTCCTTCAAACCAGATGTGATTATCGCACTGGGTGGCGGTTCCCCGATGGATGCTGCGAAAATTATGTGGGTTATGTACGAGCACCCAGAAACTCACTTCGAAGAACTGGCACTGCGCTTCATGGACATCCGTAAGCGTATCTACAAGTTCCCGAAAATGGGCGTAAAAGCGAAAATGATCGCGGTTACTACCACTTCCGGTACCGGTTCAGAAGTGACTCCGTTTGCGGTTGTAACTGATGATGCAACAGGTCAGAAATACCCACTGGCTGACTACGCTCTGACTCCAGATATGGCGATTGTGGATGCCAACCTGGTGATGGATATGCCTAAGTCCCTGTGTGCATTCGGTGGTCTTGATGCAGTGACCCACGCACTGGAAGCTTACGTTTCCGTACTGGCGAGCGAATTCTCTGACGGTCAGGCTCTGCAAGCGCTGAAACTGCTGAAAGAAAACCTGCCAGCATCTTATAATGAAGGCTCTAAAAACCCAGTTGCTCGTGAGCGTGTACACAACGCTGCGACCATCGCGGGTATCGCGTTTGCGAACGCCTTCCTGGGTGTGTGTCACTCAATGGCTCACAAACTGGGTTCACAGTTCCACATTCCTCACGGTCTGGCGAACGCCCTGTTGATTTCCAACGTTATCCGTTATAACGCGAATGACAACCCAACCAAGCAAACAGCATTCAGCCAGTATGACCGCCCACAAGCGCGTCGTCGTTATGCTGAAATCGCAGACCATCTGGGTCTGAGCGCACCGGGCGACCGTACTGCTGCTAAGATTGAGAAATTGCTGGCATGGCTTGACAGCATCAAGGCTGAACTGGGTATTCCTAAGTCCATCCGTGAAGCTGGCGTTCAGGAAGCTGACTTCCTGGCCCACGTTGATAAACTGTCTGAAGATGCGTTCGATGACCAGTGCACCGGTGCTAACCCACGTTACCCACTGATCTCTGAACTGAAACAAATTCTGATGGATACCTTCTACGGTCGTGAATTCTCAGAAAGCAACGACGCAGCTCCTGCTAAAGAAGCCGCTCCAGTTGCTAAAGCTGACAAAAAAGCGAAGAAAACCGCTTAATTGTTAATGCCTAATAAAAAACCCGCTTCGGCGGGTTTTTTTATATCTATTATTTTAAATCAAAGCACAACACGTAACACGGAGATAATAGGGACAGGCCACCCTATCCCCTTCCTGCTAGTTTTTATTCGCTCTTAATGCCTTGCAGAGAGCCGTTTTGCAACGCTTCCTTGTAGTGTTTCCGGCAAACCGAAACATATCGCTCATTACCGCCGATAACCACTTGCTCCCCCTGGTTATAAGGACGACCTTCCTGATCAAGGCGCAACACCATGCTGGCTTTACGTCCACAGAAACAAATAGTTTTTAATTCCACTAATTTGTCTGACCACGCCAATAAATATTGGCTACCGCCAAATAACTCGCCCTGAAAATCAGTACGTAAGCCGTAACACAATACCGGGATATCTAATTCATCCACGACATCTGATAACGCCAACACTTGATCTCGCGTCAGAAACTGACATTCATCAACCAGAACACAATGCACGGCATCACGCTGATGCTCATCACGTATTTCATTGAATAACTGGGTTGTACCATTGTAGAGCTTGGCAGGTGACGACAATCCAATACGTGAACTCACTTTTCCAGAGCCAAACCGATTGTCAATTTCTGCGGTATACACCAGTGTACGCATTCCGCGTTCTTGATAGTTGTATGAGGATTGCAGTAATGCCGTGGATTTACCCGCATTCATTGCGGAATAGTAAAAGTAGAGTTGAGCCATTGGTCAGCTAGCCTGAGTTAAAATGTAAATATTATTAACACCGATTATATCATAAGCCATTGCAGAGTAACCCTTACCTGATGAATGTAAGAAAAAATCCTGTATCAACTCTTCTGATATATAAATCTCAGCACATTATACCTTCCAACCTCAGATGTTTGATTCTCGTCACGCTTCGCTTAACTTACGGAGTTTATTGCATTTTCAATGCTATTCGTGGGAACACATTGAATCACTAATAATAATTATCTATTAAGAATATTCACTGTTGCAGGCAATAATACCAAAGGTTGATATTTCACCATAAATGCTGTCATGTCTCAATTTAGCATGCCGACAACCCCTGATACTATCAGGGTTGTTGTAGAAAAAGTGAGTTACCCACGTTTTGTTAACCCCATATGCAAGGCTAAATTTAAGTTAATATCCATTTATAAATCGACAAAATATTATGGAATTTTGAATTCCTTACATTACACCCTATTGCAGAACTTAATTTAAGCCTCTATTATTAGCCCAACAAGCCAACCATCAATATAAGATTGAGATTACTAAAATGAGCGAAGCACTTAAAATTCTGAACAACATCCGTACTCTTCGTGCACAAGCCAGAGAATGTACCCTGGAAACGCTGGAAGAAATGCTGGAAAAATTAGAAGTTGTTGTTACCGAACGCCGTGAAGAAGATAATGCTGCTGCAGCAGAAATTGAAGAGCGCACTCGTAAACTGCAACAATACCGTGAAATGCTGATTGCTGACGGCATTGATCCTAATGAATTACTGAATAGTATGGCTGCTGTTAAATCTGCAGGCAAAGCGAAACGCGCTGCACGCCCAGCTAAATATCAGTACATCGACGAAAACGGCGAAAGCAAAACCTGGACTGGCCAGGGCCGTACCCCAGCAGTAATCAAAAAAGCAATGGAAGAACAAGGCAAGAAACTGGAAGACTTCCTGATCGCCTAATTTTCGCTTTTAGTGCTGCTTATTAAATCCCGCTTCGGCGGGATTTTCGTTTTGTACATTTAATTTTGATAACAAATGCCGCAAAAAAAAGGAAGCCAGGCTCCCTTTTTCATTTCTCAGCACATATCACAATGCATGGCCGTCATTATCAACTGACTTTATAGAATGCCTTATACCAGTCTACAAAGCGCTGTACGCCGTCACTGACGGCCGTCTGTGGCTTGAAGCCTATAACCTCATATAACGCTTGTGTGTCCGCACTGGTTTCGAGCACGTCACCTGGTTGCATGGGTAACATATTCTTCTGAGCAACTTTACCCAAAGCGTTTTCCAGGGCCGTAATATAATCCATCAGTGTCACTGGATGGCTATTACCAATGTTATATACCCGATAAGGTGCAGAACTGGTCGCAGGCGTTCCGTTTTCTACAGTCCACTCCGCATTGGCTTGTGGAATGACGTCCTGTAAACGCACAATCGCTTCGGCAATATCATCGATATAAGTAAAGTCACGACGCATTTGCCCATGATTGTAAACATCAATACTCTTCCCTTCGACAATCGCACGGGTAAATTTAAATAACGCCATATCCGGGCGCCCCCACGGGCCATAAACGGTGAAGAAACGCAGACCTGTCGTCGGTAATCCATATAAGTGCGAGTAAGTATGCGACATCAATTCGTTAGCTTTTTTGGTTGCCGCATATAATGAAATTGGATGATCGACGCGGTCATCAGTGGAGAATGGGAGTTTACGGTTCAACCCATATACTGAGCTGGATGACGCATAGAGCAGATGCCCCACTTTATTATGGCGGCAACCTTCAAGGACATTTAAATGTCCAACCAAGTTTGAATCCGCATAAGCATGAGGGTTATCGATGGAATAACGTACACCCGCTTGCGCGGCAAGATGAATCACCCGATCAAATTTCTCTGCGGCGAATAATTCCGCCATGGCATTACGATCGGCAAGGTCAATTTTATCAAAACGAAATGAAGAATGAGGAATGAGGAGATCAAGACGAGCTCGCTTCAGATTTACATCATAATAGTCGTTCAGGTTATCGATACCGATAACCTGGTGACCGGCCGCCAGCAGACGTTCGCTAACATAGAATCCAATAAAGCCTGCCGCGCCGGTAACCAGAAATTTCATACAACCCTCATTTATTATGCAATATTGATGGACGCTCCGCGGCCGATTGCATAATACACAAAGCCGCGCTTGCTGAGTCTCTCAGGATCATACAGGTTACGGCCGTCAAAGATAACTGGTTGCTTTAGTGATTTCTTAATTGCATCGAAATCAGGTGCACGGAAACTTTGCCATTCTGTACAAATAACCAAAGCGTCAGCGTCTTGTAATGCTGCTTCTTTGGTGCCCATCAATTTCAGGTCAGAACGATGTCCATAAATGCGCTGGGTTTCGTCCATGGCTTCCGGGTCATACGCCTGCACCTGAGCACCGCGTTCCCACAGCGCTTCCATCAGGACGCGGCTTGAGGCTTCACGCATATCATCAGTATTGGGTTTGAAAGAAAGCCCCCACAGCGCGAAGGTTTTACCTTTCAAATCTTCACCAAAGTGACGAGAAATAAACTCAGGGAGTTTTAGCTTCTGGTCGCGGTTTACCTCTTCCACCGCTTGCAGAATACGTGGCGTATAGCCAATCTGCTGTGCGGTACGAATCAGAGCCTGAACATCTTTAGGGAAGCAAGAGCCACCATAGCCGCAGCCTGGATAGATAAAGCTGTAACCAATGCGTGAGTCTGAACCAATACCCATACGCACTTTCTCGATGTCTGCACCTAAGCGTTCTGCAAGGTTAGAAATCTCGTTCATGAAGCTGATTTTGGTCGCCAACATGCAGTTAGCTGCATATTTGGTTAGCTCCGCGCTACGGATGTCCATCAGAATCATGCGGTCATGGTTGCGGTTAAACGGTTCGTACAGTTCACGCAACAAATCAACCACATCATCATTATCAGTACCGATAACGATGCGTTCAGGACGCATACAGTCTGAAACCGCAGCGCCTTCTTTCAGGAATTCTGGGTTGGAAACCACATCAAACGGAATATCCACACCGCGTGCTTTTAGTGTTTCTTCCATCACGCTGCGTACTTTATCTGCGGTACCGACTGGAACCGTAGACTTATCAAGCACAACTTTATGGGAATCCATATGCTGTGCAATGGTGCGCGCAACCGCGGTGACATATTTCAGATCGGCAGAACCGTCTTCATCAGGCGGCGTGCCTACAGCAATAAATTGCATCTCACCATGATGAACGCCCATTTCAGCATCAGTACTGAACTGCAAGCGGCCTTCTTCAAAGTTTTTCTTAACGAGTGGCGTTAGGCCAGGCTCGAAAATAGGGATCACGCCGTTTTTCAGATTTTCGACTTTCTTCGCATCGACATCTATGCACATCACGTCGTGACCGACCTCTGCAAGCACTGCTGCCTGAACAAGTCCAACATAGCCGATACCAAATACAGTAACTTTCATCTTTCTACCCTGCGTTGAAATGAATTACTTTTTCGCGCCAACAGTTTCTTCTAACCAGGCTTTAAATTCTTCGCCAAGAGTGTTGTGACGGATACCGTATTCCACAAACGCCTGCATATAGCCAAGTTTGTTACCACAGTCATGGCTCACGCCTCTCATGTGATAGGCTTCAACAGTCTGTTTTTCCATCAGCATCGCAATGGAGTCAGTCAGTTGGATTTCATCGCCTGCGCCTGGAGGGGTTTTGGACAACAATGGCCAAATGTCAGCGGTGAGTACGTAACGGCCTACTACTGCAAGGTTTGAAGGTGCAACGTTAGCTTTAGGTTTCTCAACAATACCCACCATTGGCACGCTATCGCCTTCGTTCAACTCAACGCCTTTACAGTCAACAACACCGTAAGCGGTAACATCGGCTACCGGCTCAACCATAATCTGGCTGTGGCCTGTAGCATCAAAACGTTTGATCATCTCAGCCAGGTTGTCCTGGGAAAGATCAGACTCGAACTCGTCGAGGATCACATCTGGCAAGATAACCGCTACTGGTTCATCGCCAACTACCGGGTGAGCACACAGCACGGCGTGACCCAAACCTTTCGCCAGACCCTGACGAACCTGCATAATGGTCACGTGCGGAGGGCAAATAGCCTGAACTTCTTCCAGCAACTGGCGCTTAACGCGTTTTTCCAGCATAGCTTCCAGTTCAAAACTGGTATCGAAATGGTTTTCGATGGAGTTTTTCGACGAGTGCGTAACCAACACAATTTCAGTAATGCCAGCTGCAATACATTCGTTAACAACATATTGAATCAGCGGTTTATCAACCAGAGGCAGCATCTCTTTTGGAATCGCCTTAGTAGCCGGTAACATACGCGTACCCAATCCCGCAACTGGGATTACTGCTTTTCTTACTTTAGAATTAATGGCAGCCATTGAAAAATCTCCTGGACTGTTCAAGTTTTCACTTGCACGTCAATTAAAAAACGCATTGAGTATATCAGCTTAAAAATGAAATCTGGGGCTGTTTACCCGTTGCGTTGGTAATTTAAGATAAATACGAGTCAGTTAATTACGATATTACCATCAGCAATGACAGGGGAGAAAACCTAAATGTTTTCAATCATCCAGATGCTCATTCCGCAGACAACATTAAACGCAATCGCCCGCCTGAACCCCATACCTGACATTGCCATGAGTCGCATCGTTGGCTGATTTGATTGAGGTAAGTATTACCCAGCGTCCCTAACGGCACACCATTGCTGACTTGAATTTGATGTTCACCAGTATTTAGGGTGGCATTGAGCCCCGCCGATACCAGAATGAGATTTTTGAGCCCGCTATGATAATAGCCCACCATTAATGGAAACTGTCCGGTGAGATTAGCCTGGCGTAATAATTGATTAACTTGTTTCAGCAAATTTCCCAACTCGGGTAAACGCTGGCGCTGTTGGGAGAGTTGCTCCTGCAATAGACCGTTGAATAATGCGCGTAAAAGCAGTGCGGCTAAAACGCCGTTATCCCCTGCCCGCGTGACATCAAGACAATAAAACGCGAGGTCGTTTTCTGAAAGCGGTGCGATATCCAAAACCAGCCCAGGTTGGTTGAGTGTAATCAATTGGCGGTAATTCACGCGGCAATGTGACATCACTTGTTGCACCGGGGGTTGCAGTTCCTGGAGTAATTTTGACGCAGCCTGCGGGTCGCTGACCAATGCATCCCAATCCTGAAACAGCCGATCTTCTTCTTCAACGCGTGAATTGAACATGTTCGGATAGAGGCAGGCGAAGACCGTTTCACGCAGGCGGTTTAGATCTTTAATGGGTTTGAGCAGGACATCCTGGACCCCAAGGCGCAGCGCTTTGGCGATATCTGACATATTTTCAGTTGCAGAAATCACCAGTATTGGTGTCTGAACACCTTCGTTACGCAAGGTCTCCACCAATTTAAGCCCATTCATGCGCGGCATAGCCAAATCGCAAATCAGCAAGTCGGGAGCAAAACTGGTCATTTTATCCAGGGCATCAACACCATCTGCGGCAACCGAAATCATCGCGCCTAAAGAGGAAAGATAATTTTCCAACAAAGAGCGGAATACGGGCTCGTCCTCAACAATGAGAATCTGTTTTCCAACGAGTGGCTGTGTCATGTGCGCTCCCCAGACTGACGATAGATCAATAGTGGCATGGTATGACAATCACCGCCTGTCAGAATTGCCTGAAGCCGTGTAAAAATCGTCATTTTAGCTAGTAGAACGAACCAGCGGCAGCAGCTCATCCATCTTTTTCTCGACGGCCAAGCTCCCTGCACTGATAGCCTCTGAGGCACGGTGGAAATCAAGTGTGGAAATCTGAGGGCAAAAAGGTTGCAACAAGATATCAGGAGGGTCGCCCGCCATACGGTTGCGCTTTAAACGATTTTCCAGCACCTGAATTGACGTAGTCATGATTTCCATGGCCGTTGGCGTGGTATTGGCACGTCGTGTGGTTATTTTACCCAGTTGCTCACGTAACCGTCCTCGCCAGGTATCAGGTTGCACCTGGTTTTCAGCCATCGGCGTGGTCATATTGACGGAGAGTAAATCTTGCTGCATCAGATGTGCGTCATGTTGAAGATCGACGGCAATGACGATATCGGCGCCTAAGGCACGCGTCAGCGAGACAGGCACCGGGTTTACCACCGCACCATCAACTAACCAATATCCGTTGTACCCGACAGGTGATAGCAGACCAGGCATGCTGCATGAAGCACGTACCGCCTGATGAAGATCACCATCGGTAAACCACAGTTCGCGGCCAGTGCTTAAATTGGTCGCAACAGAACCAAAGCGCAGCGCGCAGTCTTCAATTTTTTCTTCTGTGATTATCTTACGGACATTGTTGAATACTCGTTCACCACGTAACAAACCGCCACGACGCCAGGAGAGATCCATCAGCCGCAGTACATCCCAATAGCCGAACGAACGCACCCAGCGCTCCATCATGGGTAAGCGATTGCTGGCATATGCAGCACCCACCAGCGCCCCAACCGAGCAACCTGCTACGATATCGACCTGAATGCCTGCACGTTTTAACGCATTAATAACACCTATATGCGCCCATCCTTTCGCTGCTCCCGACCCTAATGCCAGGCCGATTTTTACCTGTCTCATTCCGCCTCGGTCTTTCTTCCCCGGTTTAACACCTCGTGACGAAGTCGTCACTGCTCGGTTAACATAACGCTACTGAGCGTTTTTACGCTGTTTATTTTTGTAACTAAGGAGATGCTGTGTCGCAACTTTGCCCTTGTGGTAGCGGTCTGGAGTATAGCTTATGTTGCCAGCCTTACCTACGCACAGACACGTTCGCGCCAACCCCGTCACAGCTTATGCGTTCCCGCTATAGCGCCTATGTGATGCAGGACGCGGATTATCTGGTTGCAACCTGGTATCCCCAGACTCGCAGCCCGTCGTTGAAATCTGATATCTCCCGTAGTTTTGATACCACGCAATGGTTGGGTCTGACGGTGTATGAAGCGTCTGCCGGTCGAGATGAAAACGAAGGTTTCGTCAGCTTCGTCGCCCGTTTTGAAGACCAGGGGGATGAAAGTGCGATTATCGAGCGTTCCCGTTTTTTAAAGGAAAACGGTCAGTGGTACTATGTCGACGGAACCCGCCCGCAGTTTGGTCGCAATGACATCTGCCCATGCGGTTCAGGCAAAAAATATAAAAAGTGTTGTGGTAGATAATTCTCCGTGGCACAAATTGGTTAGCAAACACACGTACAACAGGACTCACCCTGCAATGCAAGCATTACAACGAAAAGTACTACGCACTATTTGCCCTGATGCAAAGGGCCTTATCGCAAAAATTACCAACATTTGTTACAAGCACGAACTGAACATTGTTCAGAACAATGAATTTGTTGACCATCGCACCGGGCGCTTCTTTATGCGTACCGAGCTTGAAGGTATTTTCAACGACACAACCTTGCTTGCCGATTTAGATGGCGCATTGCCAGTAGGCTCTGTGCGCGAATTAACACCTGCGGGTCGTCGTCGTGTCGTTATTCTGGTCACCAAAGAAGCACACTGCCTGGGCGACTTGTTAATGAAGGCCAACTATGGCGGGTTAGATGTCGACATTGCCGCCGTCATTGGTAACCACGAAACCTTGCGTACGCTGGTCGAACGTTTTGATATTCCGTTTGAACTGGTGAGCCATGAAGGGCTGACACGTGAAGATCACGATAAGCAGATGGCCGACGCAATTGAAGCGCATAAACCTGACTATGTGGTGCTGGCGAAATATATGCGTGTATTGACGCCTGAGTTCGTCTCACGTTTCCCGAATCAGATAATCAACATCCACCATTCGTTCTTACCTGCTTTTATTGGCGCACGCCCCTATCACCAGGCGTACGAGCGTGGCGTGAAGATTATCGGCGCAACAGCGCATTACGTGAATGACAATCTGGATGAAGGCCCAATCATCATGCAGGACGTTATCCATGTCGATCACACTTATACCGCTGAAGATATGATGCGTGCAGGGCGTGATGTTGAGAAAAACGTTCTGAGCCGTGCGTTGTATCAAGTGCTGGCCCAACGCGTGTTTGTTTACGGTAATCGCACCATTATTTTGTAGCTGTCTAAAGATGAATTGTTTAGCTTTGCGACGTTACGTGTAAAAAAACGGCAAACGATTCATTTTCTTACAGTCAGTGCTTTACAGCGGCGCTTCATTTGATATGATGCGCCCCGCTTCCTGAAGAAGGCGGCGAGCACGAAAGCCATATGTAATACCCCTGGCGGGGTTCCCGAGCGGCCAAAGGGAGCAGACTGTAAATCTGCCGTCATCGACTTCGAAGGTTCGAATCCTTCCCCCGCCACCATCTTCCAGACCAAATCAAAAATGTCCCAATCGCACCTTCTTTCATATTCCCGTTGGGAAGGATGAGAAGCTTCGACCAAGGTTCGATTCGAGCGTAGCGAGAAAGCGTTGCCGCAGGCAACGACCCGAAGGGTGAGATGCTTTAGCGTCGAGTCATCCTTCCCCCGCCACCATCTTCCAGACCAAATCCAAAATATCCAAATAGCATATTCTTCTTTGCCATCTTTTGGTGGATGTCGCTTACGCTAATCCCCCCTACAAAACCAAATTCAACACACCCAAATCGCACATTCTTCTTTGCCATCTTTTGGTGGATGTCACTTACGCTAATCCCCCCTACAAAACTGCGGCGTAATCTTTCGACAATTCGTAGGTCGGGTTAGCGACAGCGACACCCGACAGTTTTTGGTGAATATCGCTGTCGCTAATCCCCCTACAAAACTAAACTCAATTCACCATTCAAAAAGACAAAAAAATACCCAGCCGAAGCCAGGTATTTTCAAATCAAGTCGGCGCCATTCAACGACGAGCGCGAACAACCTGGTATTTACGTGTCAGATATTCAACCGGCGCACTCCATACGTGCACCAGACGGGTGAATGGGAACAGCAAGAACAGCGTCATACCCAGCACTAAATGCACGCGGAAGATAAACGCCACGCCGTCCAGATGTTGCGATGCTCCGCCGTGGAAGGTCACTACTGCTTGCGCCCAGCCCACCAGCTTCATCATTTCACTACCATCCATGTGCTGCGCCGAGAACGGAATAGTCAACAAGCCCAGTGCACACTGAATCACCAGCAAGCTGAGAATCAAAATATCCGCCGTGGACGATGTTGCACGAATCCGCGGATTGAAGAGACGGCGTTTAAGCAGCAGCAAACCGCCCACCAGCGTCATCACACCGCACGCGCCACCTGCAATCATCGCCATTTTCTGCTTCACATCGATTGGCAAGAATGACTCGTACATCCAGTGTGGCGTCAGCATCCCAAGGAAGTGTCCGGCAAAAATACCCAGTATCCCGATGTGGAACAGGTTTGACGCCAGGTTCATCCCTTTTCTGTCCAACATTTGGCTGGAACCTGCCTTCCAGGTGTACTGGCCGTAGTCGTAGCGCAACCAACTCCCCACCAGGAATACCGTGCCGCAGATATAGGGGTAAATGTCGTAGAAGAACACATTGAGAAATTGCATGGTTACTGTCCTCCGATATTCAAATACTGCGGAGCGACAGCCCCGGCGAAACGGCGCTGGTGACTGCTAATTTCAGACTCACCACATCCCGCTTCTGCAACAAACTTCACCTGTTCTTCTTCCCACACGGCATCCAGAGCCTGCGGCGTATCATCACGGGCTTCACCTGCAATTTGCTGGCTTACACTTTCAACCGCAACATCGCTTTGGGATAACCCCAACAGCACGTCAAACAGTACCGCATAATCGCTTTCACGCTGTTTGAGGCGTGCTGCCAGCAACGCCAGGATCGGTGCCACATCCTGCAACCCACCGCGTGCTTCAGCGTCGTCACGCTGCGACAGATATTCAAGATACAGCGGCAGATGGTCCGGCAGTTCGCGGCTGTCGATTTCCATACCGGCCTGCTGGTACTGGTTCATCAGATTCACCATTGCCTGCCCACGATCGCGGGATTCACCATGAACATGTTCAAACAACAGTAATGATGTGGCGCGACCGCGATCGAATAACTCGCTATAACTTGCCTGCGCATCCAGCAGGTCACGGCGGCATAACGTCGTAATGAAGTCGTTAAGCTGAGCAGCCTGCTGCAAATTGAGTGCACCGCCTTCGGTTAATGCATCGCGAAGTTCCTGCTGATGCTGCCACAGGGCAGTATCCGGATACTCGAGCAAGCGGGAAATGACCAGAAGTTCAATCATGGTTTTGGCTCCGTTTTGCTGGACACATCAATCGCGTCGATACGTTTACTGTTGAACAGGTTGAATTTGCTGTCAGACCCGTGGCAACCGTCACCAAAGCTGAAACCACAACCGTTACGCTCAGGGAACGCATCTGCCGCCAGCTCGCGATGGCTGGATGGGATCACAAAACGATCTTCGTAGTTAGCAATGGCCAGATAGCGGTACATTTCCTGCGCCTGCGCTTCCGTCAACCCCACTTCTTCCAGAGCACTGATATCGTGAACCCCATCAACGGTTTCTGCGCGTTTGTAATGGCGCATTGCCATCATGCGTTTCAGTGCGCGTAGAACCGGTGCCGTGTCCCCTGCTGTCAGCAGATTCGCCAGGTATTCCACCGGAATACGCAGGCTTTCAACGTCTGGCAGAATGCCAGTGTGCGGCAATTCACCTGCATCTGCGGCAGACTGAATTGGCGATAACGGCGGCACATACCAAACCATCGGCAATGTGCGATATTCCGGGTGCAGCGGCAGAGCCAGCTTCCAGTCCATCGCCATTTTGTAAACCGGCGACTGTTGCGCGGCGTCAATCACGCTTTGTGGCACGCCATCTTTCAGCGCTTGCTCGATAATCGCCGGGTCATTCGGGTTAAGGAAAATACCCAATTGACGCTCGTAGAGATCTTTCTCGTTTTCCGTACTGGCTGCCTGCTCGATAGCATCTGCGTCATACAGCAGCACGCCGAGGTAACGAATACGGCCAACGCAGGTTTCGGAACACACTGTCGGCATCCCCGCTTCAATGCGTGGATAGCAGAAAATGCACTTCTCGGACTTGCCTGACTTCCAGTTGAAGTAGATTTTTTTGTACGGGCAGCCGGTGACGCACATACGCCAGCCACGGCACTTGTCCTGGTCAATCAGCACGATGCCGTCTTCTTCACGCTTATAGATGGCACCGCTCGGACAAGTCGCCGCACATGCCGGGTTCAGGCAGTGTTCGCACAAACGTGGCAGATACGCCATAAAGGTGTTCTCGAACTGGCCATACATCGCTTTTTGCATATTGACGAAGTTCTGATCTTTGGCGCGTTTTTCAAATTCGCCGCCGAGGATCTCTTCCCAGTTCGGGCCAGATTCGATTTTGTTCATTCGCTGGCCGGTAATCAGCGAACGCGGGCGCGCAATCGGCTGATGTTTACCTTCCGGTGCGTTATGCAGGTGCTGATAGTCGTAATCAAACGGCTCGTAGTAATCGTCGATACCCGGCAAATGTGGGTTAGCGAAGATTTTACCCAGCAGCATCGCGCGATTACCCATGCGCGGTTGCAGCTTACCGTTGATCTTACGGATCCAACCGCCCTTCCATTTCTCCTGGTTTTCCCAGTCGTTCGGATAACCGAGACCCGGTTTGGTTTCGACGTTGTTAAACCACGCGTATTCCATCCCTTCGCGGCTGGTCCAGACGTTTTTACAGGTCACAGAACAGGTGTGACAGCCGATGCATTTATCAAGATTCAGCACCATGCCGACTTGTGAACGAATTTTCATTTTACGCTCTCCTGTTTCTGGTCGTTGCCTTCACCGTCTAACCAGTTAATGTCTTTCATCTTACGCACCACCACGAACTCATCACGGTTTGAACCGACGGTGCCGTAGTAGTTAAAGCCGTATGCCAACTGCGCATAACCACCAATCATATGCGTTGGTTTCGGGCTAATACGGGTAACCGAGTTATGAATCCCGCCCCGCTGCCCAGTGATTTCAGAACCTGGCAGATTCACGATACGTTCCTGAGCGTGGTACATCATCGTCATGCCTTCTGGCACACGTTGGCTCACCACCGCACGCGCCGTCAGCGCACCGTTTTTGTTAAATACTTCAATCCAGTCGTTATCTTCAATGCCCAGATCTTTGGCGTCGATTTCGCTCATCCACACAATCGGGCCGCCGCGTGACAGCGTCAGCATCAGCAAGTTGTCGCTGTAGGTTGAGTGAATGCCCCATTTCTGGTGCGGGGTCAGGAAGTTCAGCGCTTTCTCTGGGTTGCCGTTGGATTTTTTACCCATAATCCCTTTCACGGAACGGGTATCAATCGGTGGACGGTACACCAGCAGGCTTTCACCAAAATCACGCATCCACTGGTGATCCTGATACAACTGCTGGCGGCCAGACAACGTACGCCATGGAATCAATTCGTGAACGTTGGTGTAACCGGCACTGTAAGAAACATGTTCATCTTCAAGCCCAGACCAGGTCGGGCTGGAGATGATTTTGCGCGGCTGTGCCTGAATATCGCGGAAGCGGATTTTTTCATCTTCTTTATTGAGCGCCAGATGCGTGTGGTCACGTCCCGTAAATTCGCTCAATGCCGCCCATGCTTTCACAGCTACCTGGCCATTCGTTTCAGGTGCCAGCGTCAGGATCATTTCTGCGGCATCAATAGCCGTGTTGATCATCGGCTGGCCCTTCGCCGGGCCGTCTGCTTTGGTGTAATTGAGCTTACGCAGCAAGTCCATCTCAGACTGGGTATTCCAGGCAATGCCCTTGCCACCGTTACCGATGGTTTCCATCAGTGGGCCAATCGAGGTGAAACGCTCGTAAGTCGCCGGATAATCACGCTCAACCACCATCAGATGCGGCGCGGTTTTACCTGGAATCAGGTCGCATTCGCCTTTTTTCCAGTCCTGCACACCAAACGGCTGCGCCAACTCTGCGGCGGAATCGTGTTGAATCGGCAGAGTCACCACATCGGTTTCTTTACCTAAATGACCGACACACACCTCAGAGAATTTCCGGGCGATGTCTTTATAGATTTCCCAGTCGCTTTTTGACTCCCATGCAGGGTCAACGGCGGCAGAAAGCGGATGAATAAACGGATGCATATCCGAAGTATTCATATCGTCTTTTTCATACCAGGTCGCAGTTGGCAGCACGATATCGGAATACAGGCAGGTGCTCGACAGGCGGAAGTCCAGCGTTACCACCAAATCCAGTTTGCCATCCAGACCGTTGTCTACCCACTCAACTTCTTCCGGCATCACGCCGCCTTCTTTACCCAAATCTTTGCCCTGAATACCGTTTTCAGTACCGAGCAGATATTTGAGCATGTACTCATGCCCTTTACCGGAAGAACCCAGCAAGTTTGAACGCCAGACAAACAGGTTACGCGGATGGTTATTGCCCGCATCCGGTTGTTCTGAAGCGAAACGAATATCACCGTTTTTCAGTTGTTGCGCGGTGAAATCGGCCGGGCTCATGCCTGCTTCTTTCGCCTGTTTCGCAATGTTAAGCGGGTTAGTGTTGAGTTGTGGCGCAGACGGCAACCACCCCATACGTTCGGCGCGCACGTTGAAATCAATCAGGTGGCCGCTGTAACGGGATTTATCCGCCAGTGGCGAAAGCAGTTCTTCGGCAGTCAGCGACTCATAGCGCCATTGGCTTGAGTGGTTGTAGAAAAACGAGGTGCTGTTCATATGGCGTGGTGGACGCTGCCAGTCCAGCGCGAACGCCAGAGGTGTCCAGCCGGTTTGCGGACGCAGTTTTTCCTGGCCCACGTAGTGTGCCCAACCGCCGCCGCTTTGGCCTACGCAACCGCAGAAGACCAACATGTTGATCAGGCCACGGTAGTTGCTGTCCATGTGGAACCAGTGGTTCAGACCCGCCCCGACGATAATCATTGAGCGGCCGTGCGTTTTGTTGGCGTTGTCGGCAAATTCACGCGCTATGCGGATGATGTTCTGACGAGAAACACCGGTAATTTGCTCAGCCCATGCAGGGGAATACGCTTTCACATCGTCATAGCTGGATGCGCAATTTTCGTCATTCAGACCGCGATCCAGGCCGTAGTTTGCCAGCGTCAAATCGTAAACGGTGGTAACCAGCGCAGTGGAACCATCAGCGAGTTGAATACGTTTCACAGGCAGTTTGTGCATCAGAACGTTATCGAGTTTGACGTTGCTGAAATGCTCGCTGCTTTCGCCGCCAAAGTAAGGGAAGCCGACATCAGCGACTTCGTCATGGCTACCCAGCAGGCTCAGGCGCAGCTCGGCTTCTTCACCGCTGGTGCCATCACGCTGTTCCAGGTTCCATTTGCCTTTCTCGCCCCAGCGATAACCGATAGACCCGTTTGGCGCCAACAGCTCCCCGTTCAGGCTGTCCACCGCTACGGTTTTCCACTGCGGGTTATTTTCCTGGCCGAGGCCATCTACCAGATCGGACGCACGTAACATGCGGCCTGCGGCATAGAAACCATCA
The DNA here is from genome assembly GCA_036502985.1 of Buttiauxella sp. Lineage (GTDB taxonomy): Bacteria > Pseudomonadota > Gammaproteobacteria > Enterobacterales > Enterobacteriaceae > Buttiauxella. Next base: position 1,931 of record DASXXQ010000251.1, on the reverse strand, counting down.
CGTTCCTCTAACATCACCAGCATTGGCATGTCGGTATAACGGCGAACGTAATCGGTGAAATACTGGCTTGGGTTATCGAGGTGGAACTCACGTAGCATGACGTGGCCCATTGCCAGTGCCATTGCTGCATCAGTCCCTTGTTTCGGTGCCAGCCATTGGTCACACAGCTTGGCGATTTCTGCGTAGTCCGGCGTAACCGCAACGGTTTTGGTGCCTTTGTAGCGAACTTCGGTAAAGAAGTGCGCATCTGGTGTACGCGTCTGCGGTACGTTAGAACCCCAGGCGATGATGTAGCTTGAGTTATACCAGTCAGCCGATTCCGGCACGTCAGTTTGTTCGCCCCACGTCATGGGTGATGCAGGTGGCAAGTCGCAATACCAGTCGTAGAAGCTCAGACAGGTACCGCCAATCAGGGAAAGATAACGCGCACCGGATGCGTAGGACACCATCGACATAGCCGGAATTGGGGAAAAGCCTGCGATACGATCAGGGCCATAGATTTTTGCCGTAAAGACGTTTGCCGCAGCAATCAGTTCATTAACTTCCTGCCAGCTTGAACGCACAAAACCACCGCGACCACGGGCTTGTTTATAGCTTTTTGCTTTTTCGGGGTCGTTGATGATTGAAGCCCAGGCATCCACCGGATCTTCATGCAGCGTTTTCGCTTCACGCCACAGCTTGATCAGACGCTTACGCATCAAAGGATATTTCAGACGATTGGCGCTGTAGAGATACCAGGAATAACTTGCGCCGCGTGGGCAGCCGCGTGGCTCATGGTTTGGCATATCCGGGCGAGTACGTGGGTAATCGGTTTGCTGAGTTTCCCAGGTGACCAGGCCACTTTTAACATAGATCTTCCAGCTACAGGAACCTGTGCAGTTTACACCATGAGTGGAACGTACCACTTTATCGTGCTGCCACCGCTGGCGATAACCTTCTTCCCAATCACGATTGGTATCGAGCAGTTGGCCATGTCCATCGGCAAAAGTTTCGCCCTTCTGTTTGAAGTAACGAAACCGGTCAAGAAATTTGCTCATCGGGGTTCTCCTGATGTGGAGCCTGGAGGCTCTATCTTATGAATACGACATTGCTCATTTGCTGGCACGTTAACCCGCGTAAATGAAGGGATAATTGATAATGATCAACTGTGGATGAGGGTGTTTCAGAGCTGTTTAGTCGATATACCACCAAAGTGGCAATAACAAAAATAAACTTAACTGTTTGAAAATAAGATGTTTATAGACGTAAAAACAACACAGGAGGAGTAGAGATTAATGCTGCTGGGTATTAAGGGGTAAGTCTGGAGAGACGCAGGCGCATGGATAACAATGGGGCTTTTCAGCCCCATTGAAACTGAGCAATGCTTACGCTGACGGCAACGGTTGAGACTGACGCGCAGCATGGATATTTTTGATGAGCAAACCTGAAATAATAATCCCTGCACAAGCGAATACCGCCATCAGACCGAACACGATTTGATAGCCAAACAAACCAGGATTGGAATCTAAAATATATCCATACAGGCTGTAACAGAACATCGCAGGGGCGTAACCAATAAAGCTCCCCAATGCCATCGCCGCACCCGTATTCTTTTCGCTAATGCCTGCCTCTCCGATTGGAGCAAAGAACACCGCACGTTGAGTAAATATCACAGCACCAAAAATCAGCGTGCAGGCCATGCCTAAATATACCGGCATCTGTTCGTGCGGCAGAATAATAAGAGCAACCAGTGCTAATGCGCTAATAATAAATGTATAGAAAAGATATTTACTTGGCGATTTCAAAACTTTGTCGGCAATGACTCCACCAATCGGGCCGCCGACCATTTTCAGACAGTATTGATTAACGATTCCATATGCACCAACCAATGCAATGGGTAAAGCATATACATTGCGTAAGAATGGAATAAAGAAGGTTAACCCACAATACAC
>DASXXQ010000250.1:0-3595 GCA_036502985.1 Buttiauxella sp. | reverse complement strand
AGCTGGCCGACGCCGACGCGTGGCGTTAGCGAAATGCGTTTGGCGCTACGTTATCGCTCAAACGACTCTTTGCTGCGCCATTTCAAAGACACCTCGACGTTGTATCTGGAAATCGTCGATTACCCGGGCGAGTGGCTGCTTGATTTGCCGATGCTGGCGCAAGACTACCTGAGCTGGTCACGTCAGATGACCGGGCTGTTGCATGGCGACAGAGCTGAATGGTCAGCGCAATGGCGCAAACTGTGCGAAGGGTTAGACCCGCTTGCACCCGCTGATGAAAACCGCCTTGCGGCCATTTCAGAAGCGTGGACCGATTACCTGCTGCGCTGCAAACGTGAAGGTCTGCATTTCATCCAGCCGGGCCGTTTTGTCTTACCCGGTGATATGGCAGGTGCGCCGGCGTTGCAATTCTTCCCATGGCCAGATGTCGATGCTATTGGCGAATCAAAACTCGCGCAGGCTGATAAAACGACCAACATCGGTATGCTGCGGACGCGCTTTGATTACTACTGTGAAAAAGTAGTGAAGGGATTCTATAAAAATCACTTCCTGCGTTTTGACCGGCAAATTGTGTTGGTGGATTGCCTGCAACCCTTGAACAGCGGCCCTCAGGCGTTTAACGATATGCGTCTTGCGCTTACGCAACTGATGCAAAGTTTCCATTACGGCCAGCGCACGCTGTTCCGGCGTTTGTTTTCACCGGTTATTGATAAGCTTTTGTTCGCGGCCACCAAGGCCGACCACGTTACCGTGGATCAACACGCCAATATGGTGGCGCTGCTTCAACAATTGGTGCAAGACGCCTGGCAAAATGCGGCGTTCGAAGGCATTGATATGGACTGTATGGGGCTTGCCTCGGTGCAGGCAACACAAAGCGGTTTGGTTGATGTGAAAGGGGAACAAATCCCGGCGTTACGGGGTAACCGTTTGAGCGATGGTGTGCCGCTGACTGTTTATCCAGGCGAGGTTCCTGCACGTTTACCGGGCAGTGCATTCTGGGAAAAACAGGGCTTTCAGTTTGAACAGTTCCGCCCGCAAGTGATGGATGTCGACAGACCGATGCCACACATTCGTATGGATGCGGCGCTGGAGTTTCTGATTGGAGATAAATTGCGATGAACGAACCATTAAAACCGCGTATCGATTTCGCGCAACCACTGGACGTGGAAAAAGATGATATCTACAAAGCGCCGCACGCTTTTAGCGAGCCCGAGGCGGAAAAATTTACCCCAGCGCTTGGTTCACTTGATGAAGGCGAAGATGAAGGGCAGGCGGAAGCGGTAATAGAAGCGGCGTTGCATCCAAAGCGCAGCCTATGGCGGCGCATGGTTCAGGTCGGACTTGGTCTGTTTGGTATAAGCGTCGTGGCGCAAGGTGTGCAATGGACGCATAACGCGTTTATCACGCAGGACTGGATTGCGTTAGGCGGCGGTGTTGCGGGTGGCCTAATTATTGCCGCTGGAGTGGGTTCGGTTGCGACCGAATGGCGTCGTTTATGGCGTTTGCGGCAGCGTGCGGAAGAACGTGATGAAGCACGTTATTTAATGAGCAGCCACGGAATGGGCAAAGGCCGCGCATTTTGCGAGAAGCTGGCGCGTCAGGCAGGGCTTGACCACGGGCATCCTGCGCTACAACGCTGGTATGCGGCGATTCATGAAACGCAAAACGATCGTGAAGTCGTTGAACTGTATGCGCGTTTGGTTCAACCCGTGTTGGACAATCAGGCGCGCCGGGAAATCAGCCGTTCTGCGGCAGAATCAACATTGATGATCGCCGTAAGCCCTTTGGCACTGGTGGATATGGCGTTTATTGCCTGGCGAAATTTACGACTCATTAACCGCATCGCTGCGCTGTATGGCATTGAATTGGGCTATTACAGCCGCATCCGATTATTCCGTCTGGTGCTGCTGAATATCGCCTTTGCCGGAGCCAGTGAACTGGTGCGTGAAGTGGGTATGGACTGGATAGGCCAGGATCTTGCTGCGCGACTCTCTACACGTGCCGCACAGGGCATTGGTGCCGGGTTATTGACGGCGCGTTTGGGAATTAAAGCGATGGAGTTGTGCCGCCCGCTGCCGTGGATTGAGAATGATAAACCACGTCTCGGGGATTTTCGTAAACAGTTGCTGGTGCAACTCAAAGAGACGATGAGCAAGAGCAAAACCAAGCCTGCTGAGTGACATTTCGGTAATGCCGCGACTGTGCAGGTTTACGGCATTACCCCTATTCATAGACTTATCTGTCAACTTTTCTTCACACATCTCTTCTGACCGCTAGGTATCTGGAGTATCATCACCTCACCCAATGAATCCGCTTTTTGCATTTGAAGGACACCTCCATGCGTCTGGAAGTCTTTTGCCAGGACCGACTTGGTCTGACCCGAGAATTACTTGATTTACTTGTGCTGCGTAGCATCGATTTACGAGGTATCGAAATTGATCCCATTGGGCGGATCTACCTGAATTTTTCCACCCTCGATTTCGAGACGTTCAGTAGTTTGATGGCTGAAATTCGCCGCATCCCAGGGGTAACGGATGTGCGTACCGTGCCGTGGATGCCTTCTGAACGTGAGCATCGAGCGCTGAGTGCATTGCTTGAAGCGCTGCCAGAACCTGTACTGTCGCTGGATATGAAAAGCAAAGTTGAGCTGGCAAACCCGGCAAGTTGCGCGCTGTTTGGCCAAAACGAAGATAAATTGCGTAACCATAATGCCGCCAGTTTGGTGAACGGTTTCAACTTCATGCGCTGGCTGGAAAGTGCACCGGTTGAATCGCATGCCGAGCATGTCGTTATCAACGGCCAGAATTTCCTGATGGAAATCACCCCAGTGCATTTGGATGGCGAAAACGAGGAGTCCTCGTTAGTCGGGGCGGTAGTGATGCTGCGCTCAACGGTGCGTATGGGCCGTCAGTTGCAAAATCTCTCTAATACCGATGTGGGCGCGTTTAGCCAAATTGTTGCAGTTAGCCCGAAAATGCGTCACGTCGTCGATCAGGCACACAAGCTTGCATTGTTGAACGCACCATTACTGATTGTTGGCGATACCGGAACCGGTAAAGATTTGCTGGCCCATGCCTGCCATCTTGGCAGCCCGCGTGCGCAGAAACCCTATCTGGCGCTCAACTGCGGCTCGATGCCAGACGATGTTGTGGAAAGTGAATTGTTTGGCCATGCACCCGGTGCTTACGCGAATGCGGTAGAAGGCAAAAAAGGTTTCTTCGAGCAGGCAAACGGCGGGTCGGTTCTGCTGGACGAAATTGGTGAAATGTCACCGCGTATGCAGACCAAACTATTGCGCTTCCTCAACGATGGAACATTTCGTCGCGTGGGTGAAGAACATGAAGTGCATGTCGATGTCCGCGTGATTTGCGCAACGCAAAAGAACCTGATTGAGATGGTACAAAAAGGTGAGTTCCGCGAAGATCTCTATTATCGCCTGAATGTACTGACACTGAATTTGCCTCCGCTGCGCGACAGACCACAAGACATTATGCCGTTGACCGAATTGTTTGTGGCGCGATTTGCCGATGAGCAGGGTGTGCCACGTCCGAAACTGGCGAATGATTTGAGTAATGTGCTCACCCGTTATGGCTGG
>DASXXQ010000249.1:0-7097 GCA_036502985.1 Buttiauxella sp. | reverse complement strand
GTACCGAAACGCAGTGTACCGGCGGGCGTGTTGTTTCTGGTGGCGACAGTGGATGTGCAGGGGGGCAAAAATCGTCGCTTCGTGGTGCAAATCACCGGCTATGGCCGTCACGGGGAGCGCTGGGTAGTGGACCGTTACAATATCCGCTTTTCCCTGCGTGCGGACGAGAACGGTGAAAGTCTGCCAGTCAATCCGTCGGCGTACCTGGAAGACTGGCAGCTGCTGCGCACCGATGTGCTGGAAAAGTGCTGGCCGATGGCGGATAACCCGGAGGTTTCGATGCCGGTGCAGGCGATGGCTATTGACTCCGGTGGGGAGGATGGGGTGACCGGGAATGCGTATGCCTTCTGGCTACAGTGTCAGCGCGACGGCTTGAGAAAGAAACTCTATCTCTTTAAGGGTGACAGTCTGACCCGCAGCAAGCTCATTACCGAAACCTTTCCCGATAACACCGACCGCTCCAACCGTCGCGCTCAGGTCACCGGCAATGTGCCGCTTTATCTGCTGCAGACCAATCAGCTGAAAGATCGCATCAGCAATGCCCTGGCGCGTGATGTCCCCGGGGCCAACTATATCCACATTCCTGACTGGCTGGGTGAGTGGTTTTACGACGAACTGACCTATGAAGAACGTCAGCCTGACGGTAAATGGCTGAAACCCGGTCGCGGCAATAACGAAGCGCTGGATTTACTTTGCTACGCCCACGCGCTGGCGATTTTGCTGGGCTACGAAAAAATCAACTGGGATAAAAAATTGCCGAAATGGCTGCGCGTGGCGCAGGAAACCCAGGGCGAACCGACATCACTTGGTGCACCGGTACCTGCAAAGAAAGCAGCTGAGAAATCAGCACCGGACAAGCGTAAAACCCAAAACGGGCAGGCAAATGCCTGGCCTACCATGAAATCAGGAGGGGGATGGGTATGACCCGCAGCGAACTTGAAACAATCATCCAGGCTTACCGCGATGCCGAACGGGCGGTGCTGGCTGGCAAATCCATCACGATGAATGGCCAGAGCATGACGATGGAAAACCTGAGCGACATCCGCAAGGGACTTACCGCCTATGAGACCAGACTGGCCTCGTTCGATGCCCGTCAGCGTGGGCGCCCTCGTTATAAGCTGGCGAGGTTCCTGTGAGTCTCCTCGATGAAGTTGTGGGGCTCATTTCCCCGGGCTGGAAGGCGGCGCGGCTACGTTCACGCCTGCAAGTCCGGGCTTATGAGGCGGCGCTGCCGTCCCGAACCCACCGGGCTAAGCGTGAAAACCGCAGCGCAAATCAACTGACGGATCTGGCCGGTCGCTCCCTTCGGGAGCAGGCCCGCTGGCTGGATAACAATCACGATCTGGTGATTGGCATTCTGGATAAGCTCGAAGAACGGATTGTCGGCGCACGGGGTATCAGCGTGGAGCCACACCCTCTGACTAAAACCGGCGAGCTGCATGCTGATTTTGCCCGGCAAATACAAACAGCCTGGGCCGCCTGGTCAGTCTCACCGGATGTGACGGGGCAATTTACCCGCCCGGTGCTGGAGCGTCTGATGGCCCGGAGCTGGCTGCGCGATGGTGAGGTGTTTGGGCAACTGGTGTCCGGAGCGGTGGCAGGACTGGTGCCGGTTGAGGGGATCCCCTTCTGGATAGAGGCACTGGAAGCTGACTATGTTCCTCTGAGCGCTACCGATCAGGGCAGTAGCCTTCAGCAGGGCATTTATCTCAACGACTGGGGGCGAGCGGTGAAATACCAGGTGTACAAACACCGACCGGTGCAGGGGATTACGCCGGGTGATACCAAAGAGGTGTCCGCCGCCAGCATGCTGCACCTTAAATTTATGCGCCGGCTGCATCAGGTTCGGGGGCACTCTCTGCTGTCCGGTGTGATTATCCGGCTGGCGGCGTTAGGGGAGTATGAGAACTCTGAGCTGACGGCTGCACGCATTGCCGCCTCCCTCGGGCTGTACATCAAAAAAGGAGATCCGGCGACCTACAATGCCAGTGACGCTGATGACAACCGCGAAATTGATTTTCAGCCGGGCATGATTTGGGATGGCCTGGAGGCCGGAGAGGACATTGACACCATCAAGTCCGACAGGCCAAACCCTAATCTGGAAAGTTTCCGTAACGGCCAGTTGCGTGCCGTTTCAGCCGGCACCCGCGGGAGCTTTTCCAGTATCGCCCGCAATTATGACGGGACCTACAGTGCTCAGCGACAGGAACTGGTGGAAGCCTACGAAGGGTACAGCATTTTGCAGGATGCCTTTATTGCCGCCGTCAGTCGTCCGGTTTATCGCGCCTGGCTGGCTGCTGCCATTGCCGCAGGCGTACTGAAACCGCCCGCCGACCTCGATCGCCATTCGCTTTATAACGCGGTTTTCCGGGGGCCGGTGATGCCGTGGATCGACCCCCTGAAGGAGGCCAACTCGTGGCGGGTTCTGATACGCGGTGGGGCAGCGACGGAAAGTGACTGGGTGCAGGCACGCGGTGCCAGCCCGAATGAAGTTAAACGCCGCCGTAAGGCGGAAATCGATGAAAACCATGAACTGGGTCTGGTATTCGATACCGACCCGGCTAATGACAAAGGAGTTGCCAGTGTCGAAACAACGAAGCCGGATGAACCGCCGGCCAAAAGCGAGCGCAAAAAACAGTAACGGCTGGTTTCGCATGCAGGCCGCCGCGAACAACTCAGCGAATGTTTATATTTATGATGAAATTGGCTACTGGGGCGTCACGGCAAAGCAGTTTGTGGCAGATCTGGAGGCGCTGGGAGATGTCACCCACATTAATCTGCATATCAATTCCCCTGGTGGCGATGTTTTTGCGGGTATTGCCATTTTTAATGCCCTGAAATACCACGGTGCGGCCATCACCGTACATATCGACGGCGTTGCGGCCTCGATGGCGTCGGTGATTGCCATGGTGGGCAACCCGATCATCATGCCAGCGAATACTATGATGATGATCCACAAGCCGTGGGGCTTTGCGGGCGGGGATGCCAATGATATGCGTGATTACGCCGATCTGCTCGACAAGATGGAAAGTGTGCTTATCCCCGCATATGCCGAAAAAACCGGTAAAACGCCGGAAGAGATTGCCGCCATGCTGGAAGATGAGACCTGGATGGATGGCAACGAATGCCTTGCTCTCGGGTTTGCAGACCAGGTCACCCCTTCAATGCAGGCAATGGCCTGTATTCAGTCAAAACGTATTGAGGAATTTGAAAAAATGCCAAACGGTATCCGTAATATGATCACCCCGCCAAAAGCGACCACCCAGAAGCCACCGGTTATCGAAACACCGCCTGTTCAGCCACAACAACCGGATCACACGGCAATTCTGGCGCAGGAGCGTGAGGCGCAGAAGCAGCGTATTCACGGTATCAAAGATTTGTTTGCTATGTTTGGCGGGCGTTTCACAGAGCTGCAGGCTGAATGTGTGGAAGATGTGGAGTGCAGTCTTGAAGGTGCCCGGGTGAAATTGCTGGCGAAAATGGCGGAAGGTGTGACGCCATCCAATAAAAACGTCGACCATATTCATGCCGGAAACGGTAACTTCACCGGCGACGGCATTCGTCAGGCACTGATGGCGCGTGCAGGTTATGAGGAATTTCAGCGTGATAATGCCTATAACGGCATGACATTGCGTGAGTGTGCGCGTATGTCGCTGACCGAGCGTGGCTTTGGGGTAGCCAGCTACAATCCGATGCAGATGATTGGCCTGTCCCTGACCCACAGCACCTCGGATTTTGGCAATATCCTGCTGGATGTGTCCAACAAAGCGCTGCTGCAGGGCTGGGATGAAGCGGCTGAGACCTTTGATTTGTGGACCAAAAAAGGCCAGCTGTCCGACTTTAAAACCGCACACCGTGTGGGTCTCGGGGGCTTCCCGTCGCTGCGCAAGGTGAATGAAGGGGCGGAATATAAGTACATCACCACCGGTGATAAAGGTGAAACCATTGCGCTGGCCACCTACGGTGAAATCTTCTCTATCACCCGTCAGGCCATTATTAACGACGACCTGAATCAGCTGACCGATGTGCCGATGAAGATGGGGCGTGCGGCCAAAGCGACCATCGGCGACATGGTATATCTGGTTCTGACCAGTAATGCGAAGTTATCTGACGGTAAAGCGATGTTCCATGCTGACCACAAGAACCTCTCATCCGGCGCCATTTCGGTCAGTAGCCTGGACGATGCACGTAAGCTGATGCGTCTGCAGAAAGAAGGTGAGCGCTCCCTGAATATCCGACCGGCCTTTATGCTGGTGCCGGTGGCGCTGGAAACCACCGCGAACCAGACCATTAAGTCTGCCAGCGTGAAAGGGGCGGACGTGAATGCCGGCATTATTAACCCGGTGCAGAACTTTGCGCAGGTGATTGCCGAAGCGCGCCTGGATGAAAACGATCCAGCTGCCTGGTATCTGGCCGCCGCGAAAGGCACTGACACCATTGAGGTGGCCTACCTGAACGGGATGGACGCGCCATATATTGACCAGCAGGAAGGGTTTACGACCGATGGTATTGCCACCAAAGTGCGCATCGATGCCGGTGTGGCATCACTGGATCATCGCGGACTGGTGAAATCCACCGGCAAATAATCCCGCCCATTCAGCTTCAACCGAACGCCCGTCAGGGCTTTTTTTATGCCTGTAATCCGGCACCGATGTGCCGGAAAGGGAAAATTATGACCACACCTTTTGAGCAACTGAGTGCCCGCATGGACAAGGTGACGATGGATCGCATGTCGAAACAGGCTGTCATTGAGGGCGAAACGTATCAGGTGGTGGAAGAAACCCAGTCACTTGAGATGGCTGCGCTGAATGGCGAGGGGATTGTCCTGGTGGTGTTTTCCGACACTTATCAGCCGCGTCGTCAGCAGAAGGTGAGCTGGCGGGGGCGGGATCACATCGTAACGGAGCACAGGCGTTTTAACGGTAAGCCGCTGATACGAATTGAGTGAGGTCATACATGAAAACAACAGATACGCTCGTGACCCTTATGGCAGGTATGGCCGGGAATGCGCTCGGGGGTATTACGGCGCAGACGCTCAACCGGGTAGCCAGTCAGGCGGCGAAACGGGCGACAACGAAGGTGGCGTCGGATGAACGGTTGCCCGTGAAAGCCGTCAGACGACGCGCACGATTGCAGAAAGCCACTGCCAGCAAACCACGCGCCATCCTGCGGATTAATACCCGGAATATGCCCGCTATCCGGGCCGGGAAAGTGAGGGTGGTTAAAGGCAGCCGCAGCCGCCCGGGAGGCGTGTATGCCGGGCGCCATTTTATTGCCGGCGGGTTTGTTCGCGTTGTGCGCTACGGTCCACAAATTTTACGACGTGTGGGTCAGGCCCGTTATGGCATTGAAGTGGTGAAGTTTCCACTGGCCGGTGCGCTGAAAGCGGCCTTTGTGGCAGAGCTGGAGCGCGCCGATATAGCGTCAGACATCAGTCATGCCATTAAAACAAAAATGGACGCGAGGTTCTGAATGAATCAACACCGTGCTATCCGGCAGGCCGTGATGGTCTGTCTTAAGTCACAGGGTTCGGGAAAGGGGGTTGTGACCTGGTTTGATGGTCGCCCGGGTTTTCTGGATGTGAGCGACCTGCCTGCGGTCGCTGTGTATCTGTCGGATGCGCAGTGTACCGGTGACTATCTCGATGGCAATAACTGGAGCGCCACGCTCCACATTGAAGTGTTTCTGAAAGCCACGCAGCCAGATGGTGCGCTCGACGACCAGGTGGAAAATGTTGTTCTTCCCGCCATGGACACCGCCGGCACGCTGAACGGGCTGCTCGAATCCATTATCCCGCAGGGGTATGACTATCAGCGTGATGACCAGGCGATGACCTGGGGATCGGCAGATGTGACCTATCTTCTGCGCTACGACATGTGAGAAAAATATGCCACAACAAAATGCAGCACAGGTAAAAACGAAAGGCGCGAGCACCTCATTCTGGTTGTACACCGGCGCGGGCGATCCCTTTGCGGCTGTCCTGACGGATACGGAATGGTCACGTTCAGCAGGCGTGAAAACGCTGCAACTGGGTGAGTTGACGGCGCAGACGCAGGATGACAGCTATCTCGACGATCCGGATGCAGACTGGGAAAGTAAATCTCAGGGCGTGAAATCTGCCGGTGAAACCTCCATTACCCTCGCCTGGAAACCCGGTGAAACGGGCCAACAAAAACTGCTTGAGCTGTTCTACAGCGGTGATGTACAGGCTTATAAAATCAAATACCCCAACGGCACCGTGGATGTGTTCCGCGCCATTATTACCGGTTTTGGTAAGTCGGTCACCGCAAACGAGACCATCACCCGGGCCGTGAAATTCACCAATATCGGCAAACCGTCTCTGGCTGAAGATACCCGCACACCGGTAGTGGCGGTAACGGGTGTCACGCTGACACCACCGACGGTGAGTGTGGCGGTGGGGGCTTCTGCTGATATCACCCTTGCCGTGCTGCCCGCGGGCGCGACCGATGCCACCTTCCGTGTGGCCAGCGCAGATCCGACGACGGTGACGGTCACACTCAGTGGTAACAAAGTGACCGTGAAAGGTATTAAAACGGGCAAGGTGGACGTTGTGGCCATGAGCAATGACGGGGGCTTTGTGGGCGTTAGTACCGTCACAGTGGCATAACCTCTCCCTTTTACTTTCAGCCACACACCGGTGTGGCTTTTTTATATCAGGATGAAACATGAATCTGAAAAAAGAGCTGTTTGATACGCAGGAATTGTCAGAACTCTCCGCTCTCCAGCGCGTGGAGTACCTGGAGTTTCTGGTGGAACTTGACGGCGGGGCGACCCCGGAAGGAGCCAGCCCGCTGGCGATTGCCGCAGGCACAGGACGTAAAACGGTGATGGGCAATGCCTGGCTGGTTTCGCGCGCTCTCTGGCATGCGGCGCCTGACACGGATGTTGACAAACTGATGCAACAGACATTGCAGACCTGGCCTGCGGACGCACTCTCGGCGGCGGCTTACCGGGTGCTGGTCCTCAGTGGCCTGGTTGCTGATGAAGGCCAGCCTCATGCGGGAAATGACACGCCTGTGGAGCCCTTGTCGCCGGAAAAGTCCTGAGTGAGGCGCGGCGTTTTGCGATGCGACTGG
>DASXXQ010000248.1:0-11876 GCA_036502985.1 Buttiauxella sp. | reverse complement strand
GCTTGCTAACTCGAGGTGGCGTATATTACGCTTTCCTCTTTCAGAGTCAATCCTTAATTTCAGGATATTTGACGCTCATCGCCGCCGTTACTCTGTGATGTTGTTCACATGTTCCGTGTCGATGGAGGCGCATTATAGGGATCTCTTTTTATTGCACAAGCCTTTTTTCGATCTTTTCTACTGACTGTTTAGTTTTCACCCTTTTCGCTGCGATCGTGCTCAATTCGCCCTGTTTATGGTGCTTTGCCTTCTTGCCATCGCTTAATAAAGCAGCCACAGTCTATCTACGAAGAGAACTTTCAGAGGTGTTTATGTCCGCAGTATTACGACCTTTCCAAAAAACTTATCCTGAAGTTGGCCAGCGCGTGATGCTTGATCGCTCAAGTGTTGTGATTGGCGACGTACGCCTTGCCGATGACGTAAGCATTTGGCCGTTAGTGGCCATCCGTGGTGATGTTAACTATGTCGTTATTGGCGCTCGCAGCAATATTCAGGATGGATGCGTGCTCCATGTCACACATAAGTCTTCCTATAACCCAGAGGGTAATCCACTGATCCTCGGAGAAGATGTCACTGTAGGACATAAGGTTATGCTTCACGGCTGCACTATTGGCAATCGCGTGCTTGTAGGTATGGGATCTATTTTGCTGGATGGAGTAGTAATAGAAGATGATGTAATGATCGGTGCTGGAAGTTTGGTGCCACAAAACAAACGTCTTGAAAGTGGCCACCTTTATCTGGGTAGCCCCGCGAAGAAGATCCGCCCTCTTACGCCTGCTGAACTTGAGGGCTTAAAATACTCAGCCAATAACTATGTCCGTTGGAAAGATGAGTATCTCGCTCAGGAAAGCCAGAACCAGCCCTGATCGTCATCTTCGCCAACTGCAATCAACGCCTCAGCCTCTTCTTCCAGATCCCAGCGATTAAGACGAAAGTGCTCAAGCCATGATTCTTTATTATCGCCACCAAAACGGCTGGCGATAATTTCTCCGGTAATACCACACATCACCTGAAAGCCATTGACTAACGCTGGAAAGCAAATGGCCTGGCGGCGATCATCCCAATGTTCACGATCGGGAAATTGGATCGCCTGATTCACTGCGACATTTCCTGCTTTAGCGTCTCTATTACCGGTGTGATTTCGGGTAATACTCCATGCCACAAGAAAAATGCATGCGCTGCCTGGCCCACCAGCATACCTAAACCATCGGTATAATGTTGAACGCCGTGCTGTTTACACCAGTTCAAGAACGGCGTTTCACCCTTTTGATAGAACATGTCGTAGCAATCGACATTATGCGAGAGCAACGATGCAGGAATCACAGGAACGTCGCCAGCAATCCCACTAGAAGTCGCATTAATAATGAGATCAAACTCGTGGCCATTAAGTTCCGACTGTTCTAATGCCTGAACGCTACCCGTATGACGAAACACCTGTGCGAGTTCTTGCGCCCGTGAGAAGGTTCGGTTGGTAATCGTCACAGCACAATCAAGTGAAAGCAACGGTAATAAAACGCCCCGCGCAGCACCACCAGCCCCCAGCAATAAAATACGTCGGCCCGGTTTGATCATTGATAACCGTTCCAAATCGGTTAATAAACCAATCCCATCGGTGTTATCACCCAGCAGGCGACCATCTTCCAGGCGCTTTAGGGTGTTCACCGCACCGGCTAATGCGGCGCGTTCAGTCAGTTCATCCGCACGAGAAAATGCCAGTTCTTTAAAGGGAACGGTAATATTGGCACCCTGACCACCGGCGTTGAAAAACCGTTCCAGTGTTTCAACAAAAGCATCAACAGGCGCAAGAACACGGCCATACGGATGTTCTATTTTTAATTGCTCAGCAAACATCTTATGAATCTGCGGTGATTTGCTGTGTTGAATTGGGTTACCAAAAACGGCAAAAGTTTCCATTATTTACCCCTGGCGGAAAAGTTCGCCGGTTAAAGCATCACGTATTTCGGAAGGATTCTGCCTGCCGCCGGTATCACCGCGCAAAACGGGAAAGTCATCGCCAAATTGCTGCAAGACTTCATCGGCACTACGACATGGCGGCAAACCCGATAAATTGGCACTCGTGGAAACTAAAGGTTTTCCATACGCCAGACACAGTTTCCTCACCAACGGATGGTCAGTCACTCTTACTGCTAAGGAATCAAACCGACCCGTAAGCCAGCGCGGTGTTGATGGTAAAGCAGGAAAGACAAAGGTTACGGGCCCAGGCCAGCAAGAGAATACGACCTCTCTCTGCATTTCCGTTAGGGCGCCGCTATCTATATAAGGAATAAGTTGCTCGAAATTCGCAGCTATCAGAATCAGGCCTTTGTCGACGGGGCGATGTTTTAGCTCAAGTAAGCGCGTGACGGCCAGTTCACTGTCAGGATCACAACCGACACCAAATACAGCTTCGGTTGGATAAGCGATGACTTGTTGTTGTTTAAGGGCGGCAACTATCTCTACGAGTTGCTCTTGTTGCAGGTTTGTCTTCACAAGCTTTTATTCCGCCGTTACAGGCTTTCCACATTGTTTGCTGGCACAGAATTGTTTCAATCCCTGCGCAGTTTTCTTTTCGATGAGTAAAGGATAGTGGCATGCAGGGCATTCGCCTGCCACTGGTTTGCTATTAATAACGAACTGACATGTCGGGTAGCTTTCACATGACCAAAAGTTTTTACCAAACCGGGAACGTCGCTGGACTAATTGCCCTTTCTGGCATTGCGGGCAACTGATTGCCGTTTCGTCAGGTTTATCGATAACTTCAGTGTGATCACACGTTGGATAGTTACTACAAGCGATGAACATTCCAAAGCGCCCTTGGCGTAATACGAGGTTTTCCTGGCATACCGGGCAGAGTTGGCCTTCCAGCACTTTGACAACATGACCATCAGTCTGGCTTTTTAGCGGGCGCACATAATCACATTCCGGGTAATGGGAGCAGCCAAGGAAAGGGCCGTGTTTACCAGAACGAATGACTAACCCTGCCCCACATTTAGGGCAGGGTTCATTTTTAGGCACAGTGAACAGTGCTGATTTGGTCATAACATCTCATGCCGCGACTTAAATTTAGTGCAGCATACCTTCATTTACTTCGAAGAGTAATTCTTCCATTTGTTGATACGCGTTTTCGCAACCGGGAATATTGAATAGCACCATCAGTACCACCCACTTTAAGTCTTCCAGTTCGAACTCAGCGGTGTCGATCGCTAATACTCGTTCAATGACCATTTCACGAGTTTCGAGGTTCAGCACCTGAATCTGCTCCAGGAACAGTAAAAACCCCCGACAAGTCGCATCAAGTCGCTGGCATTCCTCTGCGGTATACATACGCATAGAAAGTGGATCAGCGGCCAGTTGCATGGGTTCAGTCAGACCATCCTGGTAGTCCGCCAGCTTTTCAAGCCATACAAGAGCGTTATAAATGTCTTCGTGATCAAAACCAGCGTCGGCGAGATCACGTGTCAATTTATCTTGATCAACTCGCATTTCCACTTCGTTGTGGATGTAGGTTTCAAATAAGTACATTAGTACGTCGAACATGGCATGCCCTCCTCAATCGGACATAGCCGCCGGGTACAGCTGCGATCCATCCTGCTAACTCCAGTTCGAGTAGCTGGGCTACCGTATCTGGCACAGGTTGGCCGGCACGTTCAGCGACGACGTCAACAGGTGTAACCTCATCTCCTACGTTAGCCAACAGCTCAGGAAATGGCAATGTACGATCCCCTTCATTGTGTGAATATATTAAAGCTTTGTGAGGAGAAGGGAGCCATTGCAACTCGTTTTCGAGATACTCAAGGATGTCTGACGGATGGCAGACGAGGATAGCGCCTTGCTTAATTAACCAGTGCGGCCCTTCACTTCCCGGGCTTCCCACTGCACCCGGTAAGGCAAAAAGCTCCCTGCCTTGCTCAAGTGCATAACGTGCAGTAACCAGTGATCCACTTCGCTCGCTTGCCTCTACAACAAACACACCGCGACTCAATCCACTAATAATACGATTCCTGCGGGGAAAATTGCCCGGCCAGGGCGTGGTCGACAGTGGAAATTCAGAGATAACCGCGCCACCTTGCGCAATAATCTGCTCGGCCAGTTGTTTATGGCGTTTAGGGTAAGTTTCAGCCAGCCCATTGCCCAATACAGCAACTGTTTTTCCATGCACATTTAGCGCAGCGCGATGTGCCACCGCATCAATCCCCAAGGCCAGGCCACTGGTTATTGTCAATCCAGCCGTGGCAAGCGGCTCGCAAAACATCCGGCACCACCGTTCGCCATATAAAGAAATATTACGGTTACCCACCACAGCTAGCTGGTTACTGGAAAGAAGCTCTATATCTCCCGCGACAAATAACGCCGCAGGATAGCAATCTATTGCCCGCAACTGAGCCGGGTAATTAGCACTGTCTGCGGTGAGAAGATGGTGATGTGCCTGTTCAAGCCAACACAGTGATGCTTCGAGTTCTTTCTCACTAAAATCCAGAAAGTGAGATATCTGATGGGCAGATAAACCTGCTTTAGTAAGAGTGGCAGTCGTACAATCAGGAGCATTCAATAAGAAATGGGCAATTTTTAATAGCTTATCGCCACTGAGATTTTGAACAGCCATCAGGCGTAGCCAGATCTCCTTCGGTGACATATCTACCTCCTGCCATAAGCTATAAAAGCAATCCTTGCGATTGGTCACTGATGCTGTCAATCAGGCCGGGAAATGTCTAGAATAGAGGTAATAATCTTTCTATCAATTGAACACAGCTCTGGATATTTATGTCAGTTTTGCAGGTATTACATTTTCCGGACGAGCGCCTTCGCACTGTGGCGACGCCGGTCAAAGAGGTGAATGCGGAGATTCAGCGGATTGTCGATGACATGTTCGAGACAATGTACGCTGAAGAAGGTATTGGCCTTGCAGCAACACAGGTGGATATCCATCAACGTATTATTGTGATTGATGTTTCTGAAAACCGCGATGAGCGCCTGGTTTTAATTAACCCTGAGCTGCTAGAAAAAAGCGGTGAAACGGGTATTGAAGAAGGTTGCCTTTCTATTCCAGAACAGCGTGCTCTGGTGCCACGTGCGGAACGCGTCAAAATCCGCGCTTTGGATCGTGACGGCCAACCGTACGAACTAGAAGCCGACGGTCTGCTGGCCATCTGTATTCAGCACGAAATGGATCACCTTGTTGGCAAACTGTTCGTCGATTACCTGTCGCCGTTGAAACGCCAGCGTATTCGTCAGAAACTGGAAAAAATGGCTCGTCTGAATAAGAGCGCCTAATCCATCACAAAAGGGAATAATGTGTCTGATTCACTGCGTATTATTTTCGCCGGCACACCTGACTTTGCAGCGCGTCATCTTGACGCGCTGTTGTCTTCTCAGCACCAGATTGTTGGCGTATTTACACAACCCGATCGCCCTGCCGGCCGTGGCAAAAAACTGATGCCAAGCCCGGTAAAAGTGCTGGCGACTGAAAAGAATATCCCAGTATTTCAACCCGCTTCTTTGCGCCCTGTGGAAAATCAAGAATTGGTTTCCAACCTGAATGCTGACGTCATGGTGGTGGTCGCTTACGGCCTGATTCTTCCCAAAGCAGTACTCAATATGCCACGCTTGGGTTGCATCAACGTTCATGGTTCGTTGCTGCCACGCTGGCGCGGTGCGGCGCCTATCCAGCGCTCACTATGGGCAGGTGACGCCGAAACAGGCGTAACCATTATGCAAATGGATGTAGGCCTGGATACGGGTGATATGTTGGTTAAACTCGCCTGCCCAATTGAAGCCACTGATACCAGCGCAACGTTGTACGACAAGCTGGCAAATCTCGGACCACTGGGATTGCTTGAGACGTTAGATCAACTCGCAACAGGCAGCGCAAAGCCTGAAGTTCAGAACGAAGAGTTGGTTACATACGCTGAAAAACTTAGCAAGGAAGAAGCACGCATTGACTGGTCACTTTCTGCGACACAGCTAGAGCGCTGCATCCGTGCATTTAATCCGTGGCCAATGAGCTGGCTGGAAATCGATGGGCAACCTCTTAAAGTTTGGCAGGCATCGGTCATTAATCAGCAAGCTAAAGCGGTACCCGGCACGATTATCGAAACCAACAAACTCGGTATTCAGGTGGCGACTGGTGAAGGGATTTTAAATCTGGAATCACTTCAACCAGCAGGAAAGAAAGCGATGACAGCTCAGGATCTCCTGAACTCTCGTAGCGAATGGTTTAAGCCAGGTGCACTCCTCGCCTGATAAAAGAAATTCTTTACGCCCAGGCCTAACACCTGGGCATTTTTGTTTTTAAGCGCCGGAAAACCAGAGCGTGGTTATGAAAAAAACACTAAATCTTCGCAGTATGGCTGCTCAGACGATTGAACAAGTTGTAGAACAAGGTCAATCACTCAGCAATGTACTGCCAGCAATGCAGCAGAAAGTCTCTGATAAAGATAGAGCATTACTTCAGGAACTTTGCTTTGGCGTGTTGCGCACGTTGCCACAACTCGAATGGTTGATTGGTAAATTGATGTCACGCCCAATGACTGGCAAGCAACGCACCATTCACTATTTGATTATGGTAGGTTTTTATCAACTGCTGTATACCCGCATTCCAGCTCATGCAGCTCTGGCGGAAACGGTTGAAGGGGCTGTTGTTATTAAGCGCCAGTCACTGAAAGGTTTAATAAACGGCGTACTGCGTCAGTTCCAGCGTCAGCAAGAAGAATTAATGACAGAAGCTGCAAAACATGAAAGCCGTTTCTTACATCCTGCATGGTTATTGCAACGTTTGAAAAAAGCTTATCCGAATCAATGGCAATCCATTGTCGATGCCAATAACCAGCGCCCACCAATGTGGCTGCGCGTTAATCGCCAGCACCATACTCGCGAAGAGTGGCTGGCGTTACTGGCTGAAAGCGGGTTGGAAGGTCATATTCATTCACAATATCGTGATGCAGTGCGCCTGGAAACCCCGGCACCTGTACAGGCATTGCCAGGATTTGAACAAGGATGGGTTACGGTTCAAGATGCATCAGCGCAAGGTTGTGTAGATCTGCTTGATCCACAAGATGGCGAAACGATCCTCGATTTGTGTGCTGCACCTGGCGGTAAAACGACTCATATCCTGGAAGCCGCGCCTAAAGCCCATGTAATGGCTGTAGATATTGACGAACAACGCCTGAAACGTGTGCATGAAAACTTGCAACGCTTGGGTATGGTGGCGGAAGTTAAATCAGGTGATGGGCGCTTCCCTGAACAATGGTGTGGCAATCAACAATTTGATCGTATCCTTCTTGATGCCCCATGTTCGGCAACTGGCGTAATTCGTCGCCATCCAGATATTAAATGGCTACGTCGTGACAGAGACATTTCTGAGTTAGCCTCTTTGCAAAAAGAAATTCTGGAAGCAATTTGGCCGAAACTGAAATCAGGCGGCACCTTGGTTTATGCCACATGCTCCATCCTGCCCGAAGAAAACAACCAGCAAGTTGCTGCATTCCTGGCTCGGCATACAGAGGCAAAATTGGTTGAAACGGGGACAGCGGAGAAACCAGGTATCCAGAATCTCCCTTCTCAGGCAGATGGTGACGGCTTCTTTTACGCTAAGCTAATTAAAAGCTGATTCAGGTTTGCTGAGTCTTAGGTTTCATCACCAATGAAGCTATAAACAATGAAAATAATAATTCTGGGTGCGGGCCAGGTTGGCGGCACTCTGGCAGAAAACCTGGTAGGCGAAAACAACGATATTACGGTTGTTGATACTAACCAGGATCGCCTACGTAGTTTGCAAGATAAGTTCGATTTACGTGTGGTGCAGGGCCATGGCTCACACCCCCGTGTGCTGCGTGAAGCGGGTGCAGATGATGCCGATATGCTGGTTGCAGTAACCAGTTCGGATGAAACGAATATGATTGCCTGTCAGGTAGCATACTCACTTTTTAATACACCAAATCGAATTGCGCGTATTCGTGCACCCGATTACGTGCGAGATGCTGAGCGTTTATTTAATGCTGAAGCAGTACCAATCGACCATCTTATTGCTCCAGAGCAGTTAGTTATCGACAATATTTATCGTCTGATTGAGTATCCTGGTGCTCTTCAGGTTGTGAATTTTGCTGAAGGTAAAGTTAGCCTTGCCGTTGTGAAAGCCTATTACGGCGGCCCGCTTGTCGGAAATGCGCTTTCGACTATGCGCGAGCATATGCCGCACATCGAAACTCGCGTCGCGGCTATTTTCCGCCACGATCGCCCTATTCGGCCGCAAGGTTCAACCATTGTCGAAGCAGGGGACGAAGTCTTCTTCATTGCCGCCTCCCAGCATATTCGCGCGGTTATGAGCGAGCTTCAGCGCCTTGAAAAGCCTTATAAGCGCATCATGCTCGTAGGTGGTGGCAATATTGGGGCGGGTCTGGCGCAACGTCTTGAAAAAGATTACAGCGTCAAACTCATCGAACGCGATCCGCAACGAGCAGCCGAGCTTGCTGAAATGCTGCAAAACACCATCGTCTTCTATGGGGATGCTTCAGACCAGGAGCTTTTGGCTGAAGAGCATATTGAACAGGTAGACTTGTTTATTGCCGTTACCAACGACGATGAAGCAAATATTATGTCCGCTATGCTGGCTAAACGCATGGGTGCAAAAAAAGTCATGGTTCTTATCCAGCGCAAAGCCTACGTTGACCTGGTACAAGGCAGTGTGATTGATATTGCAATCTCACCGCAGCAAGCCACTATTTCCGCGTTACTTGGGCATGTGCGCAAAGCCGATATCGTTGGCGTTTCTTCTTTACGCCGTGGTGTCGCCGAAGCTATCGAAGCCGTCGCTCACGGCGATGAAAGTACTTCGCGCGTGGTCGGTCGGTCGATTGATGAGATAAAACTTCCGCCGGGAACGATTATCGGTGCCGTAGTTCGGGGTAACGATGTCATGATTGCCAATGACAATTTACGTATAGAACAAGGTGACCACGTAATTATGTTCCTGACAGATAAGAAGTTTGTCAGTGATGTTGAACGCTTATTCCAGCCAAGTCCATTCTTCCTGTAATTTCCTCCGGGCGGCCGATTCATGCCGCCTGAATATTTCCCTCGCCCTATAAACCATTTAAATAATAAGGAATTAGAGAAAAATTCTAACTTCCTCATGTAATGGCAATCGAGGCATCATTTGTTAGACTTATTAACGTCGGCCAGTACAAGGAGAGAAAAATGAGCATGTTAAAAGAATTCCGCGAATTCGCTATGCGCGGAAACGTTGTAGATTTGGCAGTGGGTGTGATTATTGGTGCAGCATTCGGGAAGATTGTTTCGTCACTGGTTGCGGATATTATAATGCCGCCACTTGGGCTGCTGATTGGAGGGGTGGATTTCAAGCAATTCGCTTTAACCTTGAGGCCTGCAGCAGGTGATATTCCAGCAGTCGTTATGCATTACGGTGTATTTATTCAGAATATCTTTGATTTTGTGATTGTTGCATTCGCAATCTTTATGGCAATAAAGGTCATTAATAAACTGAACCGTAAGAAAAGTGAGGAACCTGCTGCACCACCGGCTCCAACGAAAGAAGAAATACTGCTTAGCGAAATCCGTGACTTGCTGAAACAGCAAAATGAGCGAATTTAATTGCGCTAGTTAAAAGTGGAAGGCCAGTGGTAAAAAAGCGATTAGCTTGTTTGCCACTGGCCTCCCAGTTACTTCCTTTGCCATGTTTTACACTACGTTGATAACTGCCTTTCCCTTTCTTATTCTGCTCAACTCTTTGACGGAACAGCGGGTCATGCAGCAAAGCCTCAATGGCGTTATCCTTAATGATCCCTTTCTTATGCTGATATTTGCTCATATACACTCCTGATTGATTAAAATAACAACGCGATTTTATGCCTGTATTCTCAATACAGCAATTTATTCCTTTCGCAAGCTAGCTCCCTGTTCAAGGGCTTCAAGGATTGAACAGTACGCACTGCTGTGGGAACTTCCACAACATGCATCATTTAGCCTCTGTAAGGACCGGCGCATATGCTGCAATTCTTTAATTCTGGACTCGACTTCTGCAAGTCTCGACTGCACGATGCCCTTTGATTCCTGACAGGTATGATGCTCAGGATCAATTCGAATGGATAGCAGCTCACGAATAGTTTCCAGTGTAAAGCCTAACTGTTTTGCATAGCGGATAAATTTCAAACGCTGCAAATCACTTTCGCTATACAGTCTAAAACCACCTTCCGTCCTGACCTCATGATCCATCATTTGCTGCTTTTCGTAATAACGAATGGTATCAGGGGTAACATCTGCCAGTTTGGCCAACTCTCCGATACGAAGCATGATAATTCCTCATCAAGTTTGTGAAGCACATTAAGCGAGCAGGAGATAAAACAAAGATACGATGAATTGATGCAGGAAGGGAAACTACAGATATAAAAAAACCGGGCAAGCCCGGTTTTTCCATGTTACTACAGATTACTCTGCAGCAGCTTCTGTTTGAGACTCGGCGCGATCAACCAGCTCGATGTAAGCCATCGGAGCATTGTCACCTGCACGGAAGCCACACTTAAGAATGCGAGTGTAACCACCAGTACGGGCTGCAAAACGCGGACCCAGTTCATTAAACAGTTTTGCCACGATCTCGTTATCACGAGTGCGGGCGAATGCCAGACGACGATTAGCAACGCTATCAGTCTTGGCAAGAGTAATCAGCGGCTCAACTACGCGACGCAGCTCTTTCGCTTTAGGCAGAGTCGTCTTGATGATCTCATGACGAACCAGTGAACCTGCCATATTGCGGAACATAGCCTGGCGATGGCTGCTGTTGCGGTTCAGTTGACGACCACTCTTACGATGGCGCATGACCTTATCCTTCTCAGTAAAACCTTAACCTGTGATCCGGTTACTCGTCAGCGATGCTTGCCGGTGGCCAGTTTTCCAGGCGCATGCCCAGAGACAAACCACGGGAAGCCAGCACGTCTTTAATCTCGGTAAGAGATTTTTTACCCAAGTTAGGCGTTTTGAGCAGCTCAACTTCGGTACGCTGTACCAGATCACCGATATAGTGGATAGCTTCTGCCTTAAGGCAGTTAGCAGAGCGGACAGTCAATTCCAGATCGTCAACAGGGCGCAGCAGGATCGGATCGAACTCTGGTTTCTCTTCTTTAACTTCTGGTTGACGTACATCACGTAAATCAACAAAAGCTTCAAGTTGTTCAGCCAGAATGGTTGCCGCACGACGAATCGCCTCTTCAGGATCGATTGTACCGTTGGTTTCCATCTCGATGACCAGCTTATCCAGGTCAGTACGCTGTTCTACACGCGCAGCTTCAACATTGTAGGCAATTCGCTCTACAGGGCTGTAGCAGGCGTCGACCAGCAAACGACCGATTGGGCGCTCATCTTCTTCCGAATGAATTCGGGCAGAGGCCGGCACATAACCGCGACCGCGCTGAACTTTGATACGCATGCTAATAGATGCGTTCTCATCGGTCAGGTGGCAGATCACGTGCTGCGGCTTGACGATTTCGACATCACCATCATGGGTGATGTCGGCTGCAGTCACAGGGCCAATGCCAGACTTATTCAGAGTAAGAATAACATCATCTTTACCTTGAACTCTCACCGCCAGCCCTTTCAGGTTGAGCAGGATTTCCAGGATATCTTCCTGGATGCCTTCTTTGGTGCTGTACTCATGTAGTACACCATCAATCTCAACCTCAGTCACCGCGCAACCCGGCATCGATGAGAGCAGAATACGGCGCAGTGCATTACCAAGAGTATGGCCAAAGCCACGCTCTAAAGGCTCAAGGGTCACCTTGGCGTGCGTCGAACTCACTTGCTCGATATCTACCAGGCGCGGTTTTAGAAACTCTGTCACAGAACCCTGCATTGTGTCCTCTCTTTGGTAC
>DASXXQ010000247.1:0-4097 GCA_036502985.1 Buttiauxella sp. | reverse complement strand
TGGATAAATCGCAAAAACAAAAAAGCCTGCTTAGTTTCCTAAGCAGGCTTTCGAATTTGGCTCCTCTGACTGGACTCGAACCAGTGACATACGGATTAACAGTCCGCCGTTCTACCGACTGAACTACAGAGGAATTGTGTAACGGGGCGCATATTAACGATTAGCGGGGGGCATGTCAAAGGGTTAGCGAAAAAGTTTTCTGTTTGCTCTTTTTATAGTCAACTTGTTGAGTATTAAGGCAAATGCGAACGCTTTGCTCCTTGTGACCTGTTTTGGTGCAAAACCGTATAAATCGTGACCCCTGCGTGACTTACGGGCTTTATTGTTAAGCAGATGTGATCCCCGCTGTAATTTCATGTTGTCGTGCCGAGCCGCTTAAAACGGCGCTCTATAATCAAATAAGTTTAAACATAAGCAATGGGTGACCAATTCTGGCAACCATTTTGCTTAGTGTTCGTAGTGATGAAAAACCGTATGGATACCTGCCGTAAACCACAGGATTTTGTCTGGATTGGTGCATTTTGTTCGCGTTTGGCTTGTGAATGGCTGTTAAACCGTGGTGCATAAAACCTCTTTGCTTCTTTGCTAAGGAACATACAAATGTCGCTGAAATTTATCAGAAGTCCTCTTTCTCTTGTGTTGGCAGGTTGTCTGGTTACGGCGTTTTCCGCCCATGCCGATATTGTGATTGGTGTCGCCGGGCCGTTCACAGGGCCAAATGCAACGTATGGCGATCAGTACTGGCATGGGGCAACTCAAGCTGCTGAAGATATTAACGCCGCAGGCGGGATCAACGGCGAAAAAATCAAACTGGTGCAGGGCGATGATGCTTGTGAACCTAAACAGGCGGTTTCCGTCGCTAACCGTTTGGTTGACCAGGATAAAGTCAAAGCTGTGGTCGGGCACTTCTGTTCTTCTTCGACGATGCCTGCATCAGAGGTTTATAACGATGCGGGCATTCTTGCCATAACACCAGGGTCGACCAACCCGCTTATTACCGAGCGCGGCATGAATGATATGTTCCGCATGTGTGGCCGTGATGACCAGCAAGGGCAGGTCGCCAGCGATTACATTATCGATAAGCTAAAAGCCAAGCGTGTGGTGATCATTCATGACAAAGACACCTACGGCCAGGGACTTGCTGATGCAACTAAAGCGGCGTTGGCGAAACGGGGTGTGAACGATGTGATGTACGAAGGTTTATCGCGTGGCGAAAAAGACTTTAACGCGCTGGTGACTAAAATTGGGGCGCAAAAACCGGATGTCGTGTTCTTCGGCGGTTGCCATCCGGAAGCCGGGCCGCTGGTACGCCAGATGCGCGAGCAGGGTGTGCAAGCCAAATTCTTCTCAGGTGATTGCATTGTCAACGAGGAGATGGTGACGGCAGCAGGTGGCCCGCAATACACCAACGGCATTTACATGACCTTCGGTAAAGATCCACGTTTGATCCCGGAAGGCAAAGCGGTTATCGACAAATTCCGCGCCGGTAAATTTGAACCGGAAGGCTACACCCTTTATTCCTACGCCTCGATACAAGCCATTGCGGCGGCATTTAAAGCTACCGGTGGTACTGACTCGACTAAGGCCAGCGCCTGGTTGAAGGCGAATTCGGTGGATACCGTGATGGGCAAGAAATCCTGGGATAGCAAAGGCGACCTGAAAGTCTCTGACTATGTGGTTTATCAGTGGGATGACAAAGGTAAATACAAAGAAGTCCAGTAACGACAAAGAGTCACGCTCAACGTCGGTATGTTCCGGCATACCGACGCTCTATAAACATCAGGCGAGCCAGTTCCGCCTATAACACAAGAGCGCGCGATGATGGATGCATTCTTCCTGCAACAGTTGATAAATGGCTTAACGTTAGGGTCCGTTTACGGGTTGATAGCCATCGGCTACACCATGGTCTACGGCATTATTGGCATGATTAACTTCGCACACGGCGAAGTGTATATGATATCCGCCTACCTCTGCGCCATCGGCCTGGCGCTACTGTCGTTCTTCGGTTTGCACTCATTTCCATTGCTTATCCTCGGCACGTTGGTGTTCACCATCGTCGTGACGGCCGTGTACGGCTGGACTATCGAGCGTATCGCTTATAAACCGCTGCGTAACTCCACACGCTTAGCGCCACTGATCTCGGCAATCGGTATGTCGCTCATCCTGCAAAACTACGCACAAATCAGCCAGGGGCCGCGCCAGCAGGGTATTCCAACCATGCTCGATGGCGTATTCCGTTTTCACATTGGCGAAGGATTTGTACAAATCACCTACACCAAAGTGTTTATTTTGATCGCCGCATTTGCTGGCATGTTACTGCTCACCTGGATTATCGGTAATACCCGTTTAGGGCGCATGTGCCGTGCTGTTCAGCAGGACCGAAAAATGGCCTCGATTCTGGGTATTAATACTGATCGCATTATCTCACTGGTGTTTGTGATTGGTGCAGCCATGGCGGGGCTTGCGGGTGTGTTGATAACGATGAACTACGGCACTTTCGATTTCTACGCCGGGTTTATTATCGGCATCAAAGCGTTTACCGCCGCGGTGCTGGGCGGGATTGGTTCGTTACCCGGCGCGATGTTGGGGGGCTTGATCCTGGGGATTGCCGAGGCGCAATTCTCGGGCATGGTGAATTCCGATTACAAAGATGTGTTCTCGTTTGGATTACTGGTGGTGATCCTCATTTTCCGTCCTCAGGGGCTGCTTGGCCGTCCGATCGTTGCCAAAGTGTGAGGGAGCAAACATGACATCAGAAACGGTTTTGCATGAGGGCTTTTCCCTCAAACGCTGTGTGCTGGATGCGATATTCGCCGGTCTGGTCGCACTGATTGTGTTTGGCCCGATAGTCGGCGTGGTACTGGATGGCTACAGCTTTAACTTCGAAGGACAGCGCCTGATAGCGATAATCGTCGTGGTGATGATTGGGCGCTTTATATTGAGCGCTTTTTTATCCACATCCACCGGCATGCGCTTTTTGAGCCGTTTTGAAACGGATAACTCTGGCGTTTATGTGCGCCCACCTAACTACAAAAGCCGCATGCGCTGGATTATTCCCCTGGTGATTGCATTGGCCGTTTGCTTCCCGTTTGTGGCGACAAAATACGTACTCACGGTTGCGATTCTCGGGCTGATTTACGTCCTGCTCGGTCTGGGGTTGAATATTGTGGTGGGCCTCGCGGGGCTTTTGGATTTGGGATACGTCGCCTTTTATGCGATTGGCGCTTACGGCCTTGCGCTGGGGTATCAGTATCTCGGGCTGGGGTTCTGGTCGATGCTGCCGCTATCGGCGTTGATGGCCGCTGCTGCAGGCGCACTGCTCGGTTTCCCTGTGCTGCGCATGCACGGTGATTATCTGGCGATTGTGACGCTCGGGTTTGGGGAAATCATCCGCCTGGTGCTCAACAACTGGCTGACATTCACCGGTGGGCCGAACGGGATTTCAGCACCGCCTCCTACGCTGTTTGGCCTTGAATTTGGGCGGCGGGCTAAAGAAGGTGGAGTGCCATTTCATGAGTTCTTCCATCTCACGTATAACCCCAATCTGAAGTTTATTTTTATCTACGCCATTCTGGTGCTGGTGGTATTGCTGGTGTTGTACATCAAACACCGCCTGACGCGGATGCCGATTGGGCGAGCCTGGGAAGCACTGCGGGAAGATGAAATCGCCTGCCGTTCAATGGGGCTCAATCATGTGCTGGTAAAACTTTCAGCCTTTACGCTTGGCGCATCGACTGCGGGTATTGCGGGTGTGTTTTTCGCCACCTATCAGGGCTTTGTTAACCCGACTTCATTCACCTTTTTTGAATCGGCGTTAATTCTCGCCATCGTGGTGTTAGGCGGGATGGGGTCGACTGTGGGCGTGGTGCTGGCGGCGTTTGTGCTGACGGTGACGCCGGAACTGCTGCGCAGCTTTGCGGAATATCGTGTCTTGCTGTTTGGCATGTTGATGGTGGTGATGATGATTTGGCGGCCACGCGGGCTGATTCGCATAAACCGCAGCGGCTTTACGGTGCGTAAAGGAGTGGCACCATGAGCGAAATGATTCTGAACGTTGAACATTTAATGATGCACTTTGGCGGGATTAAAGCGCTGAA
>DASXXQ010000246.1:0-22540 GCA_036502985.1 Buttiauxella sp. | reverse complement strand
TCCTGACTTATTATAGTGTTGTTATGATAAATAGCATTGAGGCGCTGAGTACCATTCAGTTGATGGTTCGCAGTTTCATTATTTTTTGCATTATATACACTTGCGGAAAATTCATTCCGACGGCTATTGATAAAACAATTCACATGATAAGCAAACTTGCTAAATTCATGATGAAAGATACATCAAATGCTAAGCCATTCAATTAGCAATGGTTATATTTCTATATGCAAAAGGAAGTGGCATTTTTAGTAACTTAATTTTTATAGAAATATTAGGTGTTACAACTAAATCAAAGTGATTCGGAAAAATTAACTGACTATGTTTTAGTTGTTTTTTAAATTCATTGAGCTATCCATCACGGAACTAAATTTTACCAAAAAAATAGTTTTGATGAAAATAACCGAAATATAAAATGGCTAAATAAAATTAGAGAAATTACCAGTTGAGTCTATTCAGAAAGGAAGCTGTAGATAACCAGAATAACACCTCTCATGGCGAAATAATAATTCCCGCCTCTTTTGGCATGTCATTCAGTACTGTAAGCACACTTCTGCTACTTTTGTTCATTTCCATGTTTCTTTATTTTGGTCAATACACCCGGAAAGCCCATTTATCCGGCATCGTCATGCCTTCATCCGGTTTGATAAAAATCACGCCGCAATTTAGCGGCTATGTCACAGCTTTAACCGTTTCAGAAGGCCAGCACGTATCTGCAGGCACACCTCTTTATCATATCAGTGGTGAACACTATAACGGACAGGGCACCGGCACGTTGGCAGCGATGAGTCTGTCGCTTAAAACGCAGTATTCCATGCTGGCGTCACAGCAGACACTAGAGATGCGTGACAACAGCCAGCAACAACAGGCCACCCGGAAGCGTATTTTATCCCTGCAGCCACAGATAAAAAGTGCAAAGGGACGCCTCAGTCATGCTGAACATCAGGCGCAGTTGTCCGCGTCCGTGATGAGCCGCTATCAGAAGCTCGTGTCCACCCATTACGTTTCTGATATCGAATATCAGCAGAAGCAAATCGAGGTTTCAGCTGCACAGGAAAACGTCGAAAACCAGCGTCAGCAGCTTCTGCAACTGCACACTGCGCTGGATACGGCAGGAGACGATCTGAACCATCTCGTCACCCAGGGAGAAAGCCGGCAGGCAGAACTCGACAGACAACTACAAGGTATCAGGCAGCAGCAGGTGGAGCTGGCGGGGCAGGAAAATTTTACCCTGACATCTCCGGTATCCGGCACCGTAGCGGCCATTCTCGTCAGGCAGGGACAGTCTGTCAGAGCTGCAGAGCCGGTCATGACACTGGTACCGGATAATGCCCGTCTGCAGATAGAACTCTACGCAACCAGCCAGAACGCTGGATTCATCCAACCAGGGCAACGGGTGGCGCTCCGGTTTGCCGCTTTCCCTTACCAGAAATTTGGCGTCCAGTATGGCACTATCCGCGAAATCAGTCGCACCACGCTGACTTCTTCAGATTTACTCTCTGTTTCCCCTGTAACCTGGAAGGAAAATGAAGGTCACTACCGCGTGATTGTGGTGCCTGAGCACGCCTTTATTCTCGCTTACGGTCGGAAAGAACCGTTGCGCCCCGGCATGACCCTTGAAGGGGATGTCAGCCTTGATACCCGGCATCTTTGGGAGTGGTTGACCGAGCCACTCTGGAGCCTGAAAGGAAAACTGTAATGGAACTACTGAAATGGACAGGAAGAAAGCATCTTCCAGTTATCCGACAGACGGAGTCTGCCGAGTGTGGTTTGGCCTGCCTGGTGATGGTGGCCTGCTGGCATGGTCTGCAGACCGATTTACCGGCATTACGTGAACGTTTCAGTATCAGTACGCAAGGAATGACTCTCCAGCGGCTGATGGAATGCGCGTCCGGTATTCTCCTGTCTTCCCGAGCCGTCAGGCTCGAACCTGACGATCTGAAGTCACTGACGCTTCCCTGTATTCTCCACTGGAACATGAATCATTTTGTTGTACTTCATCAGGTCCGGGGAAACAGACTGGTGATACACGACCCTGACAGGGGAAAGCGTATTGTTTCTCTGCAGGAAGCCGGTAAAAACTTTACCGGCGTAGCTCTGGAGATAACGCCAGCCAGCGGTTTTTCACCCCAGGATGAAAGGAAAAAGATCAGCCTACGCCAGCTCACCGGTAAAACCCCCGGTTTATGGCCGGCGATGTTGCGCATCATTATTTTTGCCCTGGCGCTGGAGATCCTGACGCTGGGCAGCCCCCTTCTTAATCAGATGGTGATAGATGAAGTGTTGGTCGGAGCCGACCAGAGTCTGCTGACCATTATTATTATCGCCTTACTGCTGCTGTCCCTGACACAACTGCTGTTATCACTGGCCCGACAGTGGGCCAGTATTACGCTGTCCGTCAATTTTAATATGCAGTGGACCGCCAGGGTCTTTCATCATCTGATACGCCTTCCCCTGGCCTGGTACGATGCCAGAAGCAAAGGGAGTATCAGCGCCCGTTTCGGTGCTGTAGATACTATCCAACAGGCTCTGACTACGCAGGTGCTGGAAGGGATTCTGGATGTGTTGCTTGTCGTAACATCCCTGAGCATGATGCTGCTGTACAGCCTGGAAATGACACTGATAGCCGTATTGGTGTCTGTTGTTTACGCCGGGCTGAGGGCGCTCTGGTATCCTTCCCTGCGGCAGTCTGCAGAAGATACGTGGGATGCTGGTGCCCGGGAGTCCAGTCATTTTCTTGAAACCCTTAATGGGATCCTGAGCTTGAGGATCAACGGTGTGATTGCTCAACGTGAAGCTGCGTGGCTTAACCTCAATGTCACCCGCAGAAACACACAGCTACGCCAGAGCAGACTGAGCATGTGCTATGACATTGCACACACCCTAACGGGCAGTGTGGTTGCGGTTATTATTTTGTGGAAAGGCGCCGGTGAAGTCCTGAATGGGACATTTACGGTCGGTATGCTCGTCGCTTATCTGTCCTACCAGGGGCGCTTCTCTTCCAGTATCAGCAGCCTGACCGACAAGTTCTTTTCGTGGCGCATGCTGGATATTTATAACGAAAGGTTGGCTGATATCGTGATGAGCCCGACAGAAGGGCAACAGCAACAGACTGTGCCAGTGGACGACGGTATACAAGACATCACCCCGATGGTTCAGGGCATTATCTCAAGTGAGACACATTCCCCGTTATCACTTGAGCACATTTTTTTCAGCCACAAAGGTAGTAATAGTAAAATTATCAGCGATCTATCACTGACCCTTAACCCCGGGGAGGTTGTGGCCATCACGGGAAAATCCGGCTGTGGGAAATCGACGCTGGTCAAACTTATCCTGGGCATTCATACACCGAATGAAGGTGTGATCCAGACGTTCGGTATCCCTCACACCCATCCAGATTATTTTCAGGTCCGCCAGCGGATCGGAACGGTGTTGCAGGATGACCACCTGTTTCGAGGATCTATTGCAGACAACATCATTTTTTTCAGTGAAGAGCGAAATCAGGAACGCATGACGCTGTGTGCCAGTCTGGCACTGATTGACCTCGATATTATGGCCATGCCAATGGGGTACCAGACATTAATCGGTGAAAGCGGAGGAAGCCTTTCCGGCGGTCAAAAGCAACGTATTCTGCTGGCCAGGGCACTTTATAAAAATCCCGGTTTTTTGCTGCTAGATGAAGCAACCAGCCATCTTGATGTGGAGAGTGAAATTATCATCAGTCAGACACTGCGCCACACTGGTCTTCCTGTTCTACTTATTGCCCATCGCCCTCAGACTATCGCATCTGCAGATAGGGTGTTTTATATGGAGGATGGCCATCTTTCAGAACAGACCTCTCAAAATCTCATTTCTAAAACATCAACATATCACTCACCGTCACTTGGATGAGTTCACACGTACTTTTTTCATCAAATTGCAGGAAAAATTTATGATCCAACGATGTGTCATTAAAACCGTTTTTTTACTAATAACCACACTGATATTACCCATCAGTGCCGGCGCGTCGACTGCGGAGGAGGATGTTCAGGATATTATCCAGCACCTTCCGGCACTTAGGCCCATAACGTATCAAGCCCCGCATGAGAAATATCACGTTGTAATTTTTATCGAAAACCAATGCGGGTACTGTGCCGATGTGCTTAAAAACGTAAAAACATATACTGATGCCGGACTGACAATGTCGTTTATGACGGCTGCGCCCAAAAGCATTCGGGACAGTGTCATTGAAGACATGTCCCGGGTCTGGTGTGCTTCAGACCCGGCGAGGAGCCTGGAAAACGCTATGAAAGGTTTTTTGCCGGACAATGATAGTACCCCGGAATGTAAGCAACTGATTGAACAGCAATCGGCACTTTCAGACCGTCTGGGTATACAGGCCACACCAGTGATGGTTGTACTGAAGACACACCCTGTCGTATTTTTGGGAAACGTAAAGCCGGAAAATATACTTAAAGCGCTAACAGCTCATTGATATATCAGTGAGCTGTTAGCCATCAGTATGATACCCATAACCCGTTCCGCCAGGTGCCGGATGTCCCATTGCACGAGGTCTCATTAAGAACCTTTAAATGAGTGGTTTCAGGTGGCAGCTACAATACCTAACTGGCATTGCCCTGCTGCAGGTCACACAGATATGTAGCTGTAACACCTGCTAAACCAAAGAACGCCGACAAAAATTTCCTTCTTTCATTCCCCATACAAACTTACGGTAATAAAAAAGCAGCCATAACAGGCTGCTTTTAAAAGGTTTTTGGTCGGCACGGAGAGATTTGAACTCTCGACCCTCGCCACCCCATGACGATGCGCTACCAGGCTGCGCTACGTGCCGACATCTGGCAAACAATACTACTTTTTTAGCGATGGTTTGCAAGACGTTACCGCACCAACTGATTAATAAACAATCAATCAATTGGCGATGAAGCGTTTCTCATCCGTCAGCACTTGCAGCAATAAACCAAGTTGTGGCTTGGTTTCTTTGATGCTTTCGCCACGCAAATCGTACATCCGATAGTTGCCATTGTTATCCAGCACCAGCGTCATGGCCGGTAAGGTAATCGCGAGGCTGTTGTTATCGGCACCCACCACCCAGTTATTACGGCGCGTTGCAGCAAACAGGTCTTCACCTTGTGAATACTCATTTGCAGGATTTTTAACATGCAGCAGGCGCTGCATCAGCGTCGTCATTACATCCTGATGGTCAGTAAGCTTCGAGATAGTCTGCGCCGGAGTACCCGGCCAATGAATAACCAATGGTACCTGAATGCGCGGACGTGACCAGGCGAAAGAATCCTGGTCTTTACCCAGCGGGACACCGTGACCGGCAGTAATAATAACCACCGTATTTTTGAGCTTCCCGGACGCTTCAAGGGCATCAAGCACGCGTTTGATTTGCTCATCAACATTGCCTGCCGCACGCGCATAACGGCGGGTAAAGGCTTGTTGATTGCTGTCTGCTGTGATGTTGGTGCCATTAAAGGCAACCCAGGAGAACCAACGGTTATCCTCAGAAGCATATTGCGTCAGCCAGTTAATCCACTGTGATGCTGTCTGTCCGTCAGACTGGCTTTGCGCCGAAGGCAAAGAGAAGTCTGACAGTAACGCCTGGCGGTACATTGACGAGTCAAAGCCATCGGAGGCGAAGAGGCCCAGCTGATAGCCCTGTTGGTTCAATGCGGTAATCAACGCCGCAGGGATACGGGCAGATAACACGCCATCCATATAGGCAGGGGAGATGCCGTAGAACAGGCCAAAGATGCCGTTGTCTGTGCCATTACCCGCGCTCATATGCTGGGTGAAGTTAATATTGTTGGTCGCAAATTGGCTTAAGTTAGGCAGATCCTTCGGTGCGCGTTCAGCATTCAAGCCATCGACCGTAATCAGCAAGACATTATGGCCGGTGCCCATATCGCGGAATTGCAGGTCACTCAGTGGATATTGCACCGAGACGGCTTCAGGATTGCCTTGTTCCACAAGACGGCGCTGATACTCTTTTGCATCCAGCAAGCCATGTTTCTCGAGGAAACGACGGGCCGTCATTGGGTAAGAGAGCGGCAGGTTGGCACGCTGCATCGTAATCGGGCGATAGAAATTCGCATCAGCCCAGATGTACATAATATGGCTACTGAAAAAGGCGATGAAGAACAGTACGACGACTGGTCTTGCGTAGTGCCTACGGCGTCCAAGGCTGCGTAATTTCTGCCAACTCCAGGTCGCAAACAGCATTTCAATCAACAAAATTACCGGCACGCTGATAAACATCAACTGCCAATCGCGCGCCATTTCACTCTGGTCGGGGTTGATCACCAGTTCCCAGACAATCGGATTAAGATGGAGATGGAAGCGCGTAAAGACTTCGCTGTCGATAAGCAGCAGCGTCATGCCAGCGGTCGCAAGTGCTGCCGAGATAAAGCGCATTAGCCGTTGCGACATGACAATGAACGTCAACGGGAAGAGGATCAGCAAGTAGGCGGAGAACACTACAAAGCTGAAATGGCCGATAACACTCAGCCAGGAATAAATACGACCCGTGAGCGTTGCCGGCCAATCGGCGACAAACAGATAGCGGCTACCCAGCAGCGCTGCCAGCAGGATATTAAACAGGGCGAACCAATGTCCCCAACTGACCATTTGGGAAACTTTTTCGCGGTAGCGCTGACGGTTAGTCACCATAACGTGTAACTACAATCCCTTAATGAGCTTTGTCTTCGCTCACGGAGGCTTGCAGTGCCTCTGCGAAAGAGCGAGCCAGCGAACGGCGTTGAGCCGAAGCAACGCTGGTGTTAATCAGGTTGGTGACCATATTTCCCAGTACCATCAGGGAAAGATCGGTGGGCGCCTGGTGCTTTTCAAGCACGTTTGCCAGTTCACTCAACAGTTCTTCGACGCGTTCGTCACTATAACGGGATATTTGTGGCATAAATTAACAATCAATTAGTTTCAGGAAAGGGCGTTATCTTACCGTAGCAGGACCTATTTTTCTGCTTTTTTATCTTTCCCCTTCATACTTCAAGCGGCACGTGCGTTGGCTGCCTTCTTGCAGCCCGATTTATTTAGGGGAGGTTGCACATGGCTTCTGGCAATGGTTGAATACCGCCGAGTCTAAAAGGAGAGTTTATCATGAGTCTGGATATCAACCAGATTGCCTTACATCAGTTGATCAAGCGCGGCGAACAGACCCTTGAAGTTGTGCTGCGCGATTCTCTGTTGGCAACGAACGGCGCCGTAGAAGAAATGATGGCCGAATTGCACCGCGTCTACAGTGCAAAAAATAAAGCATATGGTCTGTTCAGCGAAGAGAGCGAATTGGCAGATGCGTTGCGTTCGCAACGTAAAGGCGACGAGGATTTTCTTGCGTTCAGCCGTGCCGCGACCGGTCGCCTGCGTGATGAACTGGCGAAATATCCCTTTGCGGATGGCGGCATCGTACTGTTTTGCCAATATCGCTATCTGGCGGTGGAGTATTTGCTGGTGGCGGTGCTGAATAATTTAAGCAGCATGCGCGTTAATGAAGAGCTGGATATCAGTTCAACGCATCATCTGGATATCAATCATGCTGATATTGTGGCTCGTATTGATCTGACCGAATGGGAAACCAACCCGGAATCCACGCGCTACCTGACGTTCCTGAAAGGGCGAGTAGGGCGTAAAGTTTCTGATTTCTTTATGGATTTCCTTGGTGCCAGCGAAGGATTAAACGCCAAAGCGCAAAACAAAGGTTTGTTGCAGGCGCTGGATGACTTCACTAATGAAGCGCAGTTAGATAAAAATGAACGCCAGGCCGCGCGCCAGCAAGTTTATGCTTATTGCAACGAGCAGCTACAGGCAGGGGAAGAAATTGAACTTTCTTCACTTGCGGATGAGTTGCCGTGGGCTGTTGATGACAAAAACTTCAAGGAATTCACCGCAGATAAAGGCTATGAACTTGAAGAAAGCTTCCCGGCTGACCGCGGTACATTGCGTCAGTTAACCAAATTTGCGGGTAGTGGCGGTGGGTTGACGATTAGCTTTGATGCGATGCTTTTAGGCGAGCGCATTTTCTGGGACCCGGCGACCGATACGCTGACAATTAAAGGCACTCCGCCTAATTTACGCGATCAGTTACAGCGCCGAAGTTCTGGTAAATAACCATAAAAAAACCCGCCGAAGCGGGTTTTTTTTCGAGCTAGATTCGCGATTAAGCGCGAACGAAGTCGATGTGGTTCAGTTTTGGCTTGAACGGGTGACGCTGAACAGCCTGAACTTTAACCTTAACTTCTGTACCGTCAACAACCAGAGTCAGAACTTCTTCGTAGAAACCAGGCTTAGCTTGCAGGTTCATTACGGAGTCATGGTCCAGTTCGATAGAGATCGCAGCTTCGGAACCACCATAGATGATTGCCGGGAATTTGTTAGCTGCACGCAGGCGGCGGCTCGCACCCTTGCCCTGCTCTTTGCGTTTTTCTACATTGATAGTAAACATTAACTGTTTCTCTCTTAAATACTCCTGTTACAGGCGACCCAGCAACAGGAAAAGTTTTCTGCTTTGCGGATGCAAAAGCGGGCGGGATTATAGCCATATCTGGCCCAGGCTTCAATGAAAAGAACCTTTAGCCGCGCAATTCATTCGCACGACGGAAGCGGCCTTCGTAATCAAATACCTTTTCACGCACGTTCCAGAAGTTGCCGTTCTTGCGCGCAACGACAAAATCAGGGTGACGAAGTGCCGATTGCTGCGCCACGACATCAGCGGCGTTTATCCAGCGCAGCGGTACGCCTGGTGCTCTGCTGTGTGGACGAATAAATAGCTGTTCAAAGGCCATACGCTGGGCGGGTGTTTGCAGCCGGAACCGTTCGCTCACATCCGCACCATCTTCATCAAAATAGGTAATCTTCAGCCAGTCGCCTTTATCATCAGCACCGTGTTGCAGCGTCATTCCCCCACAACGTAGCACCAGCGCATCTTTCAATTTCAACGCGGCTTTGAGCATATCGTCAGGATCGACCAGAACGTGATCGCACTGATGGCAGCGCCGCGCAGCAATATCGTTTTCAGCGTTACATTGCGGGCAGTTTTTAAAGCGGAAGCGGAAATCACACTGTTCCCGGGTGCCATCGTCATCTTCAAACCAGCCCTGGCAGCGGCGGCCAAAATGTTCAATCAACGTACCATCGCTGGTGGTTTTTCCCCAGAAGGTGTTGGCAAAACCACAGGCAGGGCAAAAGACCTGTACTGGCACATTATCGCTTTTGCCTTTCGCCGCTCCCACTTCGGGTGTGAACAAGTCATGAGGATTGCCCGCGTAGTCGAGAATCAAACAATCTTTCTTACCCGGAGCCAGTCGCAAACCCCGTCCGACAATTTGCTGATAAAGACTGACGGATTCGGTTGGGCGCAAAATTGCAATGAGATCGACATGGGGCGCGTCAAAGCCGGTGGTGAGTACCGAAACGTTAACCAGAAAACGAAATTGCTGATTTTTGAACGCTTCAATTAATGTATCGCGAGCGGGCCCAGGCGTGTCGGCGGTAATTAATGCCGCATCCGTTGGCGGCAGCAGGGCAGTAACTTCTTTTGCATGCTCAACGGTTGCGGCAAAAATCATCACACCACGTCTGTCGGCTGCAAACTCGACTATCTGGCTGATGATGTGTGGAGTAATACGCTTTTGTTGTTTTAGCTCGCGGTTAAGATCCGCTTCGCTGAACAAACCGTTAGATTGCGCCTGTAGGCGGCTGAAATCGTACTGCACGACGGGCATATCCAGTCGCTCTGGTGGTGTGAGATAGCCGTGCTTGATCATGTAACGCAGCGGTAATTCATAGATGCAATCGCGAAACAGTGCATCTTCATTACCCCGCACCATACCGTGATAATGGAAATGATAAATCCAGCCTTTGCCAAGGCGGTACGGCGTGGCGGTCAGCCCAAGCAAGCGCAGTTTAGGGTTGGAGGTGTGTAAATGAGCAAGGATTTGCTGATACTGGCTATCGTCGGCATCACCAATACGGTGGCATTCATCGACAATTAACAGTGAAAACTCGCCGTGGAACTTCTCAAGATTACGGGCCACAGACTGTACGCTACCGAACACCACTTTTCCGTGGCTCTCTTTACGTTGCAGGCCAGCCGCGAAAATATCCGCTTCAAGGCCTAGCGCACAGTATTTTGCATGGTTTTGCGCGACTAACTCTTTGACGTGGGCGAGCACTAATACGCGCCCACGGGCCACGCGAGCGAGTTCGGCTATCACCAGACTTTTCCCTGCGCCGGTAGGCAACACAATCACCGCTGGTGTGATGTGTTTGCGGAAATAGTGCAGGGTAGCGTCCACAGCTTCTTGTTGGTATGGGCGTAAAGTAAAAGACATTGGCACTCAGACTTTATAGCCGTCATCTTTCAAGCCGCAGGGGATAAATTCCTTTTCGGCTACCTGCAACCCGAAATCTCGAGGCTATATAAATTCACAATAATGCAGATTATGCCATGAAACAGGGTTTTAGCTTGAGAGACTTTTCTATCCAGCTATACTGGCAAACTAATTAACAGGCAAACGATATACCCGTCATACTTCGAGTCGCAGGGGTGTTGGCTGCACTCACAAATCCTTAAGTAAGCTCCTGGGGATTTGCTCCCTTGCCGCCTGGCTGCAACTCGAATGATAAGGGTATAGGCTTCGAAAAACGGGCTAACGCCCTGTCAGCCATTTTCTGCTGGCACCTCTATGAAACAGGCAATACTTAATGCGACTCGATAAATTTATCTCTCAGCAGCTTGGCGTGAGCCGTGCTATCTCTGGCCGTGAAATCCGTGCTAGCCGTGTCACCATTGATGGTGAAGTGGTGCGTGATGCCGCTTTCAAACTCACGCCTGAACAGCAGGTTGAATTTGATGGCAGAAGCCTGACTCAGCAAATTGGCCCGCGCTACTTTATGCTTAACAAGCCGCAGGGTTACGTTTGCTCCACTGAAGATCCTGATCATCCAACGGTGCTCTATTTCCTCGATGTGCCGATGGCGCACAAACTGCATGCCGCAGGACGTCTGGATATTGACACCACTGGTCTGGTATTGATGACCGATGATGGCCAATGGTCACATCGTATTACCTCGCCTCGCCATCATTGCGAAAAAACATATCTGGTGTCGCTTGAGAATCCAATCTCAGATGACACAGCAGAACAATTCGCCGCGGGTGTTCAACTGCATAATGAAAAAGATCTGACGCTGCCTGCAACGCTGGAAGTCATTACTCCGCTTGAAGTGCGTCTGACCATCAGCGAAGGGCGTTACCACCAGGTAAAACGTATGTTCGCCGCAGTGGGCAACCATGTAGTTGGTTTGCACCGTGAGCGCATTGGTGCCATCGCCATGGATGCGGATCTCGCGCCGGGTGAATATCGCCCATTAACTGAAGAAGAAATTGCCAGCGTTGGCATGCCGTCACGTTAATTCCGGGAGGAAGAGTTGAGTCGTAAGCAAAACTCATCTATTGGCATTGTGGTAATACTTGGCCTGCTGGCCATGTTAATGCCGCTATCAATAGATATGTACTTGCCGGCACTGCCGGTCATCGCCTCAGAATTTGGCGTGCCAGCAGGCAGCGCGCAAATGACGTTGAGTACCTATATTCTCGGCTTTGCAATCGGTCAGCTATTTTATGGTCCGATGGCAGATAGCATTGGCCGTAAGCCTGTGGTACTCGGTGGAACACTCGTTTTTGCTGCGGCAGCGATTGCTTGCGCCCTTTCACAAACCATTGATCACCTGATTGCAATGCGCTTCCTGCATGGCCTTTCTGCCGCTGCCGCAAGTGTTGTGATTAACGCCCTGATGCGTGATATTTATCCAAAAGAAGAGTTCTCGCGCATGATGTCGTTTGTCATGCTGATAACGACCATCGCGCCGCTTGTCGCGCCAATGGTCGGTGGTGCGGTGCTGGTG
This sequence comes from Buttiauxella sp., assembly GCA_036502985.1. GTDB lineage: Bacteria > Pseudomonadota > Gammaproteobacteria > Enterobacterales > Enterobacteriaceae > Buttiauxella. Next base: position 10,621 of record DASXXQ010000246.1, on the reverse strand, counting down.
TGGTTTAGCTGGCACGCAATTTTTTGGATACTGGCGCTTGCAGCACTGTTCGCATCGGCGATGATTTTCTTCCTGATTCATGAAACGCTACCGGTTGAACGTCGGCAGAAGTTTCATTTGCGCACCACAATAGGAAACTTCGCCACCCTGTTCCGCCACAAACGTGTGTTGAGTTACATGCTGGCGAGTGGGTTTAGCTTTGCGGCCATGTTCTCGTTTTTAAGCGCCGGGCCATTTGTTTACATCGAGCTTAATCACGTTGCTCCGCAGCATTTTGGTTACTACTTCGCGCTGAACATTGTGTTCCTGATCGTGATGACGCTGATCAATAGCCGCTTTGTGCGCCACTTCGGCCCGCTGGCGATGTTCCGCTTCGGCTTGTTCGTGCAGTTTGCCATGGCAATCTGGCTGGTGGTAAGCACGGGGCTGGATCTCGGCTTTTGGTCAATGGTGCTGGGGATTGCGGTGTTCGTCGGTTGTGTTTCGATGGTGTCGTCTAACGCGATGGCGGTCATTCTTGATGAATTCCCTCACATGGCAGGGACGGCGTCTTCGTTGGCTGGTACCTTCCGTTTCGGTATCGGTGCATTAACCGGAGCGTTACTCTCTATCGCCACCTTTAACTCGGCCTGGCCAATGATTTGGTCGATTGCGGTGTGCGCAACATGCTCTATTGTTTTCTATCTCTATGCCAGCCGCCCTCGATTAACCACTCATTAATCCTAAAGTACTAAAACGGGCATCGCCAGATGCCCGTTCTTTAATCCAAATCAACGAAATCCCCTCACGAACGCCTACAATTTGTTTCTCAAATGTAAACGCATCAACAACAAAAAGTCACATTCTTGTAGTTAAAAAGGTTGAGTTAGATCGTAGAAAGCGTTACATATAGCGCCGAAATGTGTGCAGCACCACAAAAATCACACGTTAAATATGAAATGGTAGACAAATAATTACAACGGATGTAAGCGGTTTCTAGAGTGTTTACACACAAAACATCAACATTGTGTTAACCTTTGTGTAAACCGTTTGTGAAATAATTTTGGATTTTCCTGGGGATACCACAGTGAATACGTTACAACTTTCCATCGTTCATCGCTTACCGCATTGCTATCGTTGGCTGGCGGGTTTTGCAGGTTCCAGAGTTGAACCGATTCCGCAAAATGGGCAGAACGCTGAAAATTGCTTAGTGGGTCTGAAATTGCTGAGAGACAACAATAGTGATTCTGCGTGGCCGACTATGCATAAGCTAAGCCAGGCGTTGCGAGATATAGAAGTAGATTCTTCTGTCGTGGAATGTGAAGGCGAGCCGTGCTTGTTTGTGAATCGTCAGGATGAACTGGCAGCCACCTGCCGACTGAAAAATTTTGGCGTAGCCATTGCTGAGTCGTTCTCCAGCGCAAATCCTTTTTGATTTTTAAGCTTACTTATCAGGCAAGCGCGAGTAACTGGCGTGTGTATTCCGCCTGTGGCGCGGCAAAAATCTGCTGGCATGTCCCTTGTTCTACGACTTCTCCCTGCCGTAGTACCACAATCTGATGGCATAACGACTTCACGACCCGCAAATCATGGCTGATAAAAATGTAGGCCAATCGATGCTTTTCTTGTAAAGACTTCAGCAACGCAAGAATCTGAGCTTGTACTGAGCGGTCGAGCGATGAGGTCGGTTCATCAAGAATCATCAATTCAGGCTGTAAAATGAGCGCTCTGGCAATAGCGATGCGCTGTCTTTGTCCACCAGAAAACTCCGCCGGATAACGATGCATCGTTTGCGGATCTAATCCCACCTCCTGCATGGCCACGACAACTTTTTGTTCACGTTCAGCCGCACTTAACGCAGGTTGATGGACGCGCAAACCTTCTTCAATAATCTGCAAAACATCCAGACGCGGATTCAAAGAGGAATTCGGATCCTGGAAAACCACCTGGATACGATGACGCAGTGGCAGCAGTTTTTTGCGATTGAGTTGATGGAGCGGCTTTCCGTCGAACCAAATCTCCCCGCTGGAATGAATAAGGCGTAACAGGGCAAGTCCGGTCGTACTTTTACCCGACCCCGATTCCCCGACCAGGCCGATGCTTTCACCCGCACGTAGCGTAAAGCTCAGATCTTTTATCCCATAGTTGTAGCCAATCGTTTTTTTCAGCAATCCACGGCGAACAGGGAAGGCGACTTGTAAGGCCTGAACGGTGAGTAATGGCGTACTGGTTTCGTCTATCGGGCGCGGGCTACCCGCAGGTTCTGCGGCCAGTAACTGTTGCGTGTAGGCGTGCTGAGGGGCTGATAACAATAAGGCCGCTGAATTTTGCTCAACACATTTTCCGTGTCGCATCACCGCCACGTTATCCGCCAGTTTTTTGACGATATTCAAGTTATGGGTAATAAACAGCAGCCCCATATTTAATTCTTGCTTGAGCTCTTTCAGTAATTGCAGAATTTGCGCCTGCACCGTGACATCCAGTGCGGTCGTGGGTTCATCGGCAATCAGTAATTCCGGGCGCGTCAGTAACGCCATTGCAATCATCACGCGCTGGCGCTCGCCGCCAGAAAGTTGGTGCGGGAAATCAGTTAAGCGTTTTGCTGCATGACGGATGCCTACTCTGTCGAGGCATGTCAGCATCTCCGCTCGTGCCGCTTCCCGGCGCATTCCGCGGTGCAGTGATAACACTTCATAAAGCTGTTTTTCGATAGTGTGCAATGGATTGAGCGAAACCATCGGCTCCTGAAAAATCATCGCGATTTTATTACCGCGTACACTGCGCAGCGTGCGCTCAGGCGCGTGTAACAACGCCTGGCCTTTAAAGAAAATTTCTCCTGAGGGATAAACAACTGGGGGCGAGGGGAGCAAGCGTAGCACTGATAACGCGGTAACACTTTTCCCCGATCCTGATTCACCGACTAACGCCAGCGTTTCACCCGCGTTCACTTCAAGCGATAAATCCTCCACGACTTGTCGAACGGTGTCGCCGCTACGGAAAGCCACGGACAAATGATTGATGGAAAGCAGTGGAGTTGTCATATCAGTGCGCCTTGCTCGGATCGAAGGCGTCGCGCACTGCTTCGCCAATAAAAATGAGTAACGTCAGCAATATTGCCAGCGAGAGAAAAGCAGTGATCCCAAGCCAGGGTGCCTGAAGGTTATTTTTGGCTTGCAGCAGCAGTTCACCCAGCGACGGCGATCCCAACGGTAAACCAAAACCGAGGAAATCCAGCGAGGTGAGGGTGGTAATCGACCCGCAAAGAATAAATGGCAGAAACGTCAGCGTGGCGACCATGGCATTTGGCAGCATATGACGGGTGATTATCGACCAGTCGCTGACGCCCATTGCCTGTGCAGCGCGAATGTAGTCAAAGTTTCGGGTACGCAGAAACTCAGCGCGAACCACGCCCACCAGACTCATCCAACCAAACAGCACGGTGATGCCCAACAGCCACCAAAAATTTGGCTGAATAACGCTTGAGAGCAGGATAATCAGGAACAGTGTTGGCATGCCGGACCAGACTTCGATAAATCGCTGTCCCCACAGATCCACGCGTCCACCGTAATAGCCTTGTACTGCGCCCGCGAGTATGCCAATAACGCTCGAAAATAGCGTTAGCATCAGACCGAAGAGAATAGAAATACGCGTACCGTATAAGATCCGCGCCAGCACATCAGCACCATTAGCATCGGTTCCTAGCCAGTTCTGGCTGCTCGGTGGCGAAGGGAAAGGAACGGTGGTGGCAAAATTGATCGCATTAGAACCAAAGCGGATAGGCGCCCACAGCACCCAGCCTTTTTGGCTGAGGCGCTGCGCAAGCCATGGGTCCTGATAATCAGCAGGCGTCGCTAACGGCCCCCCAAAATCACTCTCGCTGTAATTAGCAATAAACGGAAAATAGAGGCGTTCCTGATAGTGCACGATCAGCGGACGATCGTTGGCAATCAGCTCTGCGCCGAGACTCATCAAAAAGAGAATGGCGAAAACCCAAAGTGACCAATACCCGCGCTTGTTATGGCGAAAACGCGCCCAGCGGGCCTGATTTACTGGACTTAAGTGGCTCATCCCCGGCCCTCAAAATCAATCCGCGGATCAACCAGCGTGTAAGTAATGTCGCTCAAAATATTCAGCAGCAGGCCAATCAGGGTAAAGATATACAGCGTGCCAAACATCACCGGATAGTCGCGTGAAATAGTCGAGTCATAACCCAGCAGGCCCAGCCCGTTAAGTGAGAACATCACTTCAATCAGCAACGATCCGGTAAAAAACATACTGATGAACGTGGCAGGAAAACCGGCAATAACTAGCAGCATGGCGTTACGGAACACGTGTCGATAGAGGATTTTCTTTTCATCCAGCCCTTTGGCACGTGCAGTGACGACGTATTGTTTGCGAACCTCATCGAGAAATGAGTTTTTCGTCAGCATCGTCAAGGTCGCAAAACCGCCCACCACGGTGGCCAGCACCGGTAAGGTAATATGCCAGAGATAATCAATGATTTTGCCGTACCACGGCAGGGTATCGAAATTCGTCGACACCAGGCCACGCAGAGGGAACCAATCCAGATAACTGCCTCCTGCAAATAATACAATCAGCAAGATAGCGAACAAGAACGCGGGGATGGCGTATCCAATAATGATAAAAGTGCTGCTCCAGATATCAAAACTGCTGCCATTGCTCACGGCTTTTCGTATGCCGAGTGGAATCGACACAATGTAGATAATCAAGGTGCTCCACAGGCCAATTGAAATTGAAACTGGCAGGCTTTCTTTAATCAGATGCAAAACCGAGGCGCTACGAAACAGGCTCTCGCCGAAGTCAAAACGCAGATAATCACCAAGCATTTTGAAATAGCGTTCATGGAGGGGTTTATCAAAACCGTAGCGATGAGTGATTTCAGCAATCACTTCCGGGTCGAGGCCGCGAGCGCCACGGTACTGGCTGTCGCCTACGTTTCCAACCCCCACTCGCGCGTGGCCGCTGCCCATTGTGTCGGTCGTCAGGCCAGGTACACCTGCACCATGGCCGAACTGTATCGCTGCAATCGCCTGGTCAACAGGCCCACCCGGAGCTATCTGTACGATGAAAAAATTGATGGTAATAATCGCCCACAAAGTAGGGATTATCAGCAGCAAACGTCGTAACAGATAACTTCCCATCTTGTCCCTTAACGCCGGTTTTCGGGTAAGTGTGCGGCTTTGTTTACGTCATACCACCAGGTATCAAACCCTGTGGTGTACAACGGATGAATCGCTGGTTTAGAGAATTTATTCCACCAGGCGAAGCGGTCAGCGGCCATGTACCACATTGGAATCATGTAATAATTCCACGTTAACACGCGATCCAGAGCGCGGCCTAATGGTAACAGTTTTTGCTTATCCCCTTGATTAGCCAAAATCTGAGTAGCCAGTTTGTCAATAATTGGGCTTTTCACGCCCGGGGCATTATAGGTGGAATCCACGTATTCAGAGGCCCACGCAATTTGTACATCCGCACTGGGATAGGGCATGGCACTGTAAAGCGTAGGCATCATGTCGTAATCACGTTTGCGCAGGCGATTAGTGAGCTGTGAATTATCGACCTGGCGCACGTCCATCACGATACCTAGTCGTTCGAGGTTGTGCTGGAAAGGCAGAACCCACTGCGTATTGCCTGTAGTACCAATCAGCAGCTCAAAAGTAAACGGTTTACCCGTTTTAACGTTGATGAGCTTCTGGTCTTTTAATTCCCATCCGGCTTCTTTTAGGAGTGTCAGCGCTTTGAGCAGATTATCCCGGTCAAAACCGTTGCCGCTGGATTTCGGCGGGGTATAAATGGTGGTGAAGACTTCTGGAGGCAAATCCTTTTTCATTGGCCCCAGTATCGTGAGTTCAGCGGCATCGGGATAGTCGCGAGCAGCATACTCTGTATTCTGAAAATAGCTGTTTGCACGGCTGTAAGCCCCATAAAACAGCGCTTTATTCATCCATTCAAAATCAAAGGCCAGGCCAATAGCTTCGCGTACTTTCCGGTCTTCAAAGATAGGGCGCTGGATATTAAACGCTAGCCAGCGGGTATCCTGTGCGGCATCGTTTGGCTGCTCTTCTTTTACAATGAAATGATTAGCAAAGTTCTTTCCGATATAACGCGTAGCCCAGTTCTTGGCTGACGCTTCGTTACGGAAATCGAACGCACCGGCTTTGAAAGCTTCAAAGGCAACGTTGTCGTCTAGGTAATAGTCATAACGGATAGAATCAAAATTCCAACGGCCACGGTTTACCGGCAAATTGGCGGCCCAGTAGTCCCTGACGCGTGAATAGGTAATGTACTGCCCCATACGCCACGCGGTTATTTTGTAAGGGCCACTTGCTGGAGGGGGAGCAGAGAGTGGGTCGCTAAGCTTATGGTCTTTCCAGAATTTCTCGGGGAACACGGGCAGTGAAAACAGCCCAAGCATGCGTTCTTTACTGGGTTCTGCCAGTTCGATTCGAACCGTTAAAGGGGCTATCGCATTAACTTTCGCTCCTTTATAAACCAGGCGAAATTGCGGCACACCTTCTGTCATAAATTTATTGAAGGTGAAGGCGACGTCGCTGGCTTTAATAGGCGTCCCGTCATGAAAACGTGCCCGCGGATTTAATTCGATTTCAGCCCACGCAAAGTTACCCGGATAGCGCGCCATTTCCCCGATAAGAGGATAGTAGCTTCCTGGCTCATCATCGGAGGTAGTAAACAGCGAGTCATACAGGGTTTCGGTTCGCACACCTGGATTGCCTCGCAAGGCATAACGATTGAAGTTATCAAAGGTGCCGATAGCCGAAAGGGTGATATCTCCGCCTTTTGGTGCGGCGGGATTGACGTAATCAAACTGGGTGAAGTTAATGGCGTATTTAGGTTCCCCTAAAACGGCAAAGGAATAACTTTCCTTGATGTTTTCAGCCTGGCTACTGGCAGAAATCAGGCAAAGGCTCAGCAGAGCAAGGGCGCGAGCAAACATCGTATGGGTCAATCCTTGTAACATCATGATGGTAAATCATAAGTTATACCCGCCATACTTCAAGCTGCATCTTCGATGGCAGTTTTCACCTAAGCTCGCCGTATTCTCTTTGTTGGCCTTCCCACACCTGCAATTGATCCAGGGTTAACGGACGCGCGAAGTAGTAACCTTGCAGATAGTTTACCCCTTGCTCAATCAGCCATTTGGCCTGTTCGGGGGTTTCCACACCTTCTGCAACGGTTGTCATGCTGAGCTTGCGTGCAAGGGTAAGCACGGCGTCCAAAACCGGTGACGTGACGGTTTCGAGGCCAATGGAATTAACAAAGCCGCGGTCAATCTTGAGATAGTCCAGCTTGAAGCGCTCAAGATAAATAAGCGCGCTGTGCCCGGTACCAAAATCATCGACAGCAATTTCAAATCCTTGCTCATGCATCCAGGTGAAAAGGCTACTGGCTTCGTTTTCCTTAACCATATCGCGTTCAGTAATTTCGAAGATCAGCTGGAAATGATGAGGAGATAACGAAGCGGCAAAGGCGAGAATATCTTCTTTAAAGGTAGGAGAGTGCAAATGGCTGGGAGCCAGATTTACGCCTAATCTCGCACCTGGAGGTAAAATATGCTGGAGCCTTTTGGCGTCACGCGCAATCAATTCAAACAAATGGCGGGTGAGGGGAACGATTAATTTCTGAGCTTCTGCGAATGCGATAAACGCATCGGGAGGAATTGCTCCGGCAATCGGGTGGTTCCAGCGCATTAACACTTCAGCGCCTGACATTTTTAAATTTTTGGCATCAACAACAGGCTGAAAGACGATGTCGAACTGTCCGCGTTTGATGCCGGTCAGTATCTCTTTGCCCGAGCGTAAACGCACCGCCAGAAAATAAGCGCATAACGCACCGCAGATGATGCCAAAGACCAGCCCGGTCAAAATGGATAGTTGAATATCTTCAACAGGCCAGGTTTTACCATACAGCGCTATTTTGACGGGGTAACCCGGAATGGAGACGACGCGAGTGGGATGGGGAGGAAGCTCCGACACATTCATCACATTGCTGGATATCGTTGTTAGCGCTTTATCGTTCGCGATAATTGCCATCGACACCATTTCGTTCCGGCGGGTGGTGAATAATAAATAAGGCGTAAGATTAACATTCAGGGTGGCGAAAACCCCCTGGCCTTCCATCACAGAGTTTTTAAACCACGCGGCAATCGTTGGCTTGCCCGGCATCATCGGCGTTCCTTGCATGATATCAAGGTCAACATTGTTATTGATGTTGATATCAGGAACTAGCTGATGCATGTCCATCAACATGCTTCCTGTGGCCGAAGAACAGTAGGCTTCACCACTACGCACTAATACAAAGGCGCGGACGTTGGCATTAAAGGCGGCGCGCGAAGTCAGCTCACCAGTGACTTGATGGCAATCAGAAAGAGTTAACGGCTGAATGCTGGCTGCGGTGGACTGAAGGTCTTCGAAGAAGGTGCTGATATACTTGCGTACATCTTCAGTGAGCGTGTCGTAACCCGTTTCACGTTTACTGTGAAGCGTAAGGCTTGTGATTCCACCTATCAGTAACGCGGCAAGTACGGCCATTAAAATGCTGAAGGCGGCAATCTGGCGAACCGAGGTGAAGTAGCGCGAAAACATATTTTTCGAAAACATGGATGAATGGTTCCTGCAGGCGCAAGAGACTTATTGTTTATTTGCGTTTTTTTGGACTATAACGCAAAAACTGCCACTGCGTCATAGAGTTTAGGACAGAAACTACAATCATTTGATAATTGTTTAACTGAATGAATTTCAGGCAATAAAAAACGCTGCATAGGCAGCGTTTCTTGTCTCGTCATATTGCTGTCTTGCAGAACAGCCAAGGGATTAACCGGCTGCAAGATTTGCATTAACTGCGGCTCAGCACACGTCGCGCTTCGTTGTAACGTTTTTTCCAGTATGGCTCGTCCATGCTTGAAATCGTCACACCACTGCTGGTGGAAGCATGTACAAACTGGTTATTACCGATATAAATACCAACATGTCGACCGGTTGAACCTGCGCGGAACAGAACTAAATCGCCCGTACGTAATTTACCACGTGAAATCGATTTACCTGAATCCTGCTGTTCAGACGTTGAACGAGGCAACTCTAAACCAAATTGCTCACGGAATGTGCGCTGCACGAATGCTGAACAGTCAATGCCGCTTCTATTACTTCCGCCAAGGCGATAACGAACGCCTTTCCAACTTGCATATTGATCCATGAGACGTGATTTCACATCTACATTACGGACCATCTCTTCGAATTCATCCTGAGAAGCTTGCAGTAAAAAACCATCTTTATTGCCTACAGCATGCGTCTCAGAATGCATATTTGCGGTGTTTGTCGAACTACATGCTGACAGCATTACTGCCACAGCAACGGCGGGGATTACCCGCAAGATATATCTCAAAAAAGGTTGAGACTTGACCATTATGTTTGTTATCCCTTGATGTCCTTAACGATAAATATCGTTATATAAAAATACCAACTCGACGAGACTAATTACCTGAGCGCGTTGAAACAATTGCCAATGAGCAAAACTGTGGTTTGTCGCACAAAATAATTCACACAACAAATGGGCTCGCTTCAACGCAGAACGAACCGAGAGTACCCTATCAACACAGGCATGGCGAGCGGTTTTCTCTGAAAATTTATAAGAAATTGTGATGTTAAAAGACAAAAAGTAATATTGTACAGTTGTTAATCATAACTGTTGCTTATCTGCGCAGGTACTTCATTTATCTGATGAAGGTGAAAGGTTAAAGAATAGACAAAGTGCAGCTGAGGTGAAAAAAAATACAGAGATCGTTTCCGATCTCTGATGATTGAATGCAATTCATGTTTATTTGATGTTAATTAATTGTTCTTTTTTACGTGAGGTAAATAACGGTCAAACAGGTTAATTAACCCATCGCTTAATGGGGTTAATAGCGCCCATGGTAAGCAAACAAGCGCAATTGATAACGAACCGACGAAGATATCAGTAAACCAATGTGCACCAATCATCATGCGCGGCATGATGAAAATCAGGAAAATAATAATCGCAATACCAAACGCTTTTTTACCGAAATAGCGCAGCATGAAGCCGGTGAAAATCAGCAGCATTAATCCGTGGTCGCCAGGGAAACTGTCCTTAGACGCATCCTTTGTAGGAAAATGCAGCAATTCACTGACACGATAAATATCGGTGAAATACAGCGTTGGGCTGACGTGAGATTCGGGAATTAAATGGCCGAGTTGGTTAATAATAATTGCGCAAAATAGCATCACAATACCCATGCTAAACATGCGTCGGCGACCTGCTGCTGACTCTTTGCGCCAGTACCAGAAAAACAGTGAACCCATTGCTAAAAGCGAAATGCCATCGAAGACGCGATTATTTGTCACGGCAACCAGCATCAGGAAGGTGTGGCTCTTTACCAGTTCGCGGTTAAAGTAATGGAAGATGTTGGAATCCAGCGTAAACCACAGGCCATGCCCGTCAGGAAGATACCAACTGAAAAATAGTGCTAATCCCAGCGCATTCAGCGCAAGGATTAGAGGTAATCGAATATTATTCATACAAAATCATAAGCTTTTTTAACGAAGGCGAAAGGGTAGACTTACAGACTTAAACGAAGCTTCAACAG
>DASXXQ010000245.1:0-1826 GCA_036502985.1 Buttiauxella sp. | reverse complement strand
TCGTAAATATCAGTCACAAGTAAGGTAGGGTTATGATTTCAGGCATTTTAGCATCCCCGGGTATCGCTTTCGGCAAGGCACTTTTGCTGAAGGAAGATGAAATTGTCATCGACCGGAAGAAAATTTCTGCCGACAAAGTTGCGCAGGAAGTTGAACGTTTCTTAAGCGGGCGCGCGAAAGCGTCAGCACAGTTAGAAGCGATCAAAATTAAAGCTGGCGAGACCTTCGGTGAAGAAAAGGAAGCTATCTTCGAAGGCCACATTATGTTGCTGGAAGACGAAGAGCTTGAGCAGGAAATCATAGCCCTTATCAAAGATAAATTAGTAACTGCTGATGCAGCGGCTTACGACATTATCGAAGGCCAGGCGATCGCGCTGGAAGAATTAGACGATGAGTACCTGAAAGAACGTGCGGCTGACGTACGTGACATCGGTAAGCGTCTGCTGCGCAATATCCTTGGTCTGGCAATTATCGACCTTAGCTCCATTCAGGATGAAGTTATTCTGGTTGCTAAAGATTTGACTCCGTCTGAAACCGCACAGCTTAACCTGCAAAAGGTTCTGGGTTTCATCACCGATATCGGCGGTCGTACCTCCCACACTTCCATCATGGCGCGTTCTCTTGAACTGCCAGCGATAGTCGGTACAGGTAGCGTAACCAGCCAGGTGAAAAACGGCGATTATCTGATCCTCGATGCGGTTAACAATAAAGTTTACGTTAACCCAACCAACGACGAGATTGAGGCCCTGCGTGCTGTACAGCAACAGGTTGCTTCTGAGAAAGCTGAACTGGCAAAACTGAAAGACCTGCCAGCAATCACTCTCGATGGTCATCAGGTAGAAGTATGCGCAAACATCGGTACTGTTCGTGATATCGACGGTGCAGAGCGCAATGGTGCAGAAGGTGTAGGTCTGTATCGTACAGAATTCCTGTTCATGGACCGCGATTCACTGCCAACTGAAGATGAGCAGTTCGCGGCGTACAAAGCTGTTGCTGAAGCCTGTGGCTCACAAGCAGTTATCGTACGTACCATGGATATCGGTGGCGACAAAGAGCTGCCGTACATGAACTTCCCGAAAGAAGAGAACCCGTTCCTGGGCTGGCGTGCAATCCGTATCGCAATGGATCGTAAAGAGATCCTGCACGCACAGGTACGCGCTATTCTGCGTGCTTCCGCTTTCGGTAAATTACGTATCATGTTCCCAATGATTATCTCTGTTGAAGAAGTGCGTGCACTGAAAGCTGAGATTGAAATCATGAAGGCGCAGCTGCGTGAAGAAGGCAAAGCGTTTGACGAAACTATTGAAATTGGCGTGATGGTTGAGACTCCGGCTGCGGCCACAATTGCTCACCATCTGGCAAAAGAAGTCGACTTCTTTAGTATCGGTACCAATGATCTGACGCAGTACACTCTGGCAGTTGACCGTGGGAATGATATGATTTCTCATCTTTATCAACCAATGTCACCGTCTGTACTGACTCTGATTAAGCAAGTTATTGATGCTTCTCATGCTGAAGGTAAATGGACCGGAATGTGTGGTGAGCTTGCGGGCGACGAACGTGCTACACTTCTGTTGCTGGGTATGGGTCTGGACGAATTTAGTATGAGTGCCATTTCTATCCCGCGCATTAAGAAGATTATTCGTAACACGAACTTCGAAGATGCGAAGGTGTTAGCAGAGCAAGCTCTTGCTCAACCGACAACGGACGAGTTAATGACGCTGGTTAACAAGTTCATTGAAGAAAAAACAATCTGCTAATCCACCGGATGCGGCCCAATTTACTGCTTAGGAGAAGATCATGGGTTTGTTTGATAAACTGAAATC
>DASXXQ010000244.1:0-4902 GCA_036502985.1 Buttiauxella sp. | reverse complement strand
ATCGGCAATCAGCACCGCCGGACGGCAAGACAGTGCCATTGCAATCATCACCCGCTGGCGCATGCCGCCGGAAAGCTGATGCGGATAACGGCCAAGAATTGCTTTGGCTTCCGGTATGCGCACGCGCTCGAGCATACGTTTGGCTTCTTCCAGTGCCTCACTTTTACCCAACCCTTGATGCAAGCGGATGGATTCGGCAATTTGCTCACCGACTGGAAACACCGGATTTAGCGACGTCATCGGCTCCTGGAAAATCATCGCAATATCAGCACCGCGCACGTGGCGCATTTGCGATGAACTCAGCGTTGCCGGTTCAATGACCTGGCCATTGCGGCGACGCAACAGAATTTTATGGCTGTTAACCGTGCTTGTAGACTTTTCCAGCAGACGCATTAATGCCAATGCGGTGACTGATTTCCCGGAACCCGATTCCCCGACAATCGCCAGAGTTTCACCGCGTTTTAGCGTAAACGACAGGTCAGACACCGCCTGCGTGTCGGCCTTTTCCTGGCGGAAACTCACGTTCAGTGCGCTCACAGACAGCACTTCGTCATCGGGTAATTCGTGACTGTGGGGCATCAATGCTCCTGACTGCGATAAATTCCAACGCTCGGGGCATCGCCGACATAACCGTAGCCGCGGTACATCCCTTCGCTGTTAAATGGCATTGCCACATTGCCTTCAAAATCAATGGCGATCACCCCACCGCTGCCTTGCAGCACCGGAAGTTTTTCCATCACCACACGCTCACTCGCCTGATGCAGGCTGAGGCCGCCGTATTCCATCAATGCCGCAATGTCATATGCCGCCAACGTTTTCATAAACACTTCACCGGTTCCGGTACACGATACTGCGACGTTGGCGTTATTGGCGTAGCATCCCGCGCCGATAATTGGTGAGTCGCCGACTCTGCCAGGCATTTTATTGGTCATGCCACCGGTCGACGTTGCTGCGGCCAGATTGCCATGTTGGTCAAGCGCCACAGCACCCACGGTGCCAAATTTGGTGTCCGGATGAATGGGTTCGACGCCGTGATGATCCAGCACCGTTTGATGATTCGTTCTGGCGCGTTGCAGTTGGTCCCAACGCTCCTGAGTAAAGAAGATGTCCGGCGATACCGGCTCAAGCCCTTGCTGTTCGGCAAAGTTTTCCGCACCGCGGCCTATCAGCAAGACATGCGGGCTATGTTCCAGAACCTGACGCGCGGCAAGAACAGGATTACGAATATGGCTCACGCCCGCAACGGCCCCCGCTTCAAGGGTATTGCCGTCCATGATGCAGGCGTCCAGTTCATGGGTACCGTCATGAGTAAACACCGCACCGATTCCGGCATTAAACAACGGGCATTCTTCGAGCATGCGAACTGCTTCGGTCACCGCATCCAGCGCGCTGCCACCGGCTTCGAGCAACGCCTGGCCGGCCCCGACGATTTCCGATAACGCTTTGATGTAAAGCAGCTCTTTTTCGGGGCTGAGTTGCGCGCGGGTGATGGCTCCCGCGCCACCGTGAATAGCGATTACTGCTTTGCTCATTTCGACGTAGCCCTGTCATGGTTATCCGGTTTTCATTTTCTCTATAAATATCAGATTCGTTGAACCGGCTTGAGACGATTTTTGAATATAGAAAGATGTAAATGTGATGTAAAGGGAAATGGCACTTTGGATTACTCCTAATGGGACGTTCAGCCATTTGCATTTCTCTGCCATAATGTCCGACATATTTTTCCCGCGCAGCAGGAGCTTTTCATGGAATTTACCGCCGGGCTTATCCCCCTTGAAACCGCAATGGAACAGATGTTGTCGCGAATCGTTCCTGTCACCGAATCTGAGTCTATCCCTTTGCTACAGGCTGCCGGGCGCATTACGTCTCACCCTGTCACTTCGCCTTTGGATGTCCCTGGTTTTGATAATTCAGCGATGGATGGTTACGCGGTACGCCTGAAAGATTTGGCATTGGGCGTGGCATTGCCTGTGGCGGGAAAAGCGTTTGCCGGGCAACCTTTTGCGGATGTCTGGCCGGAAGGTACCTGCATTAGAATTATGACCGGTGCGCCAGTACCACCAGAAACTGACGCCGTAGTGATGCAAGAAGAAGCCACCGTTACTGAAATCGGCGTGCGTTTTAACGAGCCAGTTAAAAACGGGCAAAACGTTCGTCTGCGTGGTGAAGATATCCGCCAGGGCGCGAGCGTGTTACCGGCTGGCAAAAAACTCAGTGCGGCTGAATTACCCCTGATTGCCTCGTTGGGCATCGCGCAAGTGGCTGTACTGCGCAAGGTTCGCGCAGCGGTATTCTCAACCGGTGATGAACTGCAACTCCCGGGTCAACCACTTGGCGAAGGCCAAATCTATGACACCAACCGTCTTGCGGTTCATATCATGCTCGAGCAACTGGGCTGCGACGTTATCGACTTAGGGATTATCCGTGATGACCCCGAAGCCCTGCGTTCAGCGTTTATCGAAGCTGACAGCCAGGCTGATGTAGTTATCAGCAGCGGCGGGGTTTCCGTTGGCGAAGCTGATTACACCAAACAGTTGCTTGAAGAGTTGGGTGAAGTCGGTTTCTGGAAGTTGGCCATTAAACCGGGTAAACCTTTTGCTTTTGGTCGCTTGAAGAATAGCTGGTTCTGCGGCCTGCCGGGTAATCCGGTTTCTGCGGCACTGACTTTCTATCAACTGGTTCAACCGCTGTTGGCTAAATTAAGCGGGCAGCAAGGTAACGCCCTGCCACCACGTCAACGCGCACGTACCGTAGGCCGATTGAAAAAATCCCCTGGCCGCCTCGATTTCCAGCGCGGGATTATGCGCACCGGCAGCGACGGGCAGATAGAAGTGCTGAGTACCGGGCACCAGGGTTCGCATATTTTCAGCTCATTTAGCCAGGCTAACTGTTTTATCGTGCTGGAGCGGGAGCGCGGAAATGTTGAAGCGGGTGAATGGGTTGAGATTGAACCCTTCAATCACCTGTTTGGAGGCTAAACATGGCCGCTGAATTAAGCGATCAGGAAATGCTGCGCTACAACCGCCAGATTATTCTGCGCGGTTTTGATTTTGACGGCCAGGAAGCGTTGAAAGCGGCAAACGTACTGATTGTTGGGCTAGGCGGCCTGGGTTGTGCCGCCGCACCGTATCTCGCCGCTGCGGGTGTGGGCCATCTGACGTTGCTCGATTTTGACACCGTGGCACTGTCTAATTTGCAGCGCCAGATGCTGCATCGTGATGCCACTGTCGGGCAACCGAAAGTTGACTCTGCTAAAGCGTCGCTTGCGGCTATCAATCCACATATTGAGCTAAAAACGGTCAACGCGTTGTTAGATGAAACACAACTGCTGGCGTTGATTGCCGACCATGATTTGGTGATGGATTGCACCGATAATGTCACCATTCGCAATCAGCTTAACCAGTGTTGTTTCACGTTGAAAAAACCGTTGGTTTCAGGTGCGGCGATTCGTATGGAAGGGCAAATCAGTGTCTTCACTTATCACGAAGGCGAACCCTGTTATCGCTGCCTGAGCCGCCTGTTTGGCGATAATGCACTGACGTGTGTAGAGGCGGGCGTGATGGCGCCGTTGGTCGGCGTGATAGGTTCATTGCAAGCGATGGAAGCCATCAAACTGCTGGCGCATTTCGGCAAACCTGCAGCCGGAAAAATCGTGATGTACGATGCAATGACCTGTCAGTTCCGCGAAATTAAACTGCCGCGTAATGCACAATGCGACGTGTGCGGGGATCATTCGTCATAAAGCCCCACGCTACTGACCGCCGTATGGCTCTTGTTGGGGCGAATACGGCGCACTGAGTCACGCACCACCAGCATACCGCCTAGCAGTAAATTCCCCATTTGCGCATCGGGGCGGATGAGACGTTGCTGAAGAATATGTACCGCCTCCTCGCCCAGTTTGTCGCGCGGGACATGCACCGACGTCAGCGGTACATCGTGAATGGCGGCGAGGTTAAAACCATCGATACTCATTACCGAGATGTCATGCGGCACGCGCAACCCTGCATTTTGCAGTGCGCTCACCGCGCCTGCTGCCATAAAGTCGCCGCCAATTAGCAAGGCGGTGGGCAACAAATGACGCGGCGTTTTTTCCAGAAACTCACTGATTAATTTTTCACTCTCTTTGGCACTAAAACTCTGCGCGGTGATCAGATGCTGCGCGTCATCAAAATGAAGATTGTTGGCATCCCATGCATCGCGTATTCCCGCCAGACGTAACTCCATTGTGTAACGCCGCAGGCAAAGTAAATTCACCACTGCTTTATGGCCCTGTTCAAACAGATAACTCGCGGCAAAGTCACCGATCAACTGGTGATCCGGTGCGACACCCGGCAGACGCATTTTGCGATCGCGGCAGTTGATCAGCACGCAAGGCTTGCCGAGATCAACGGCCAGATCGTGGATATGCGGATCATCAATGCCGAGTAACACAGCCGCTTCTGTTTCCACCTCATTCATTTTGCTCAAAAACAGGTTCGCATCGCTGTCGTTTTCTTCAAGAGCGCAATAACGCAGCCGGACTTCATGCGGCGACAGCGCCTGGCTCAGCCCCTGAATGACACGATAATAAAAGACGTCTGAACGCTCATCGAAAGCGCGCTGCGGCGCAAAAACAACCAAACTATTAAGCAGCATGCGCCCTGCGGCCATTCCTGCGAGCACACCCTTTTGTCCGGCACAGTTCAATACCTGCAAGCGGGCCTGTTCACTGGTGTTCGATTTTCCTGCCAGCACACGTGAAACAGTGCTAATCGAGAGCCCAGTTTCCGCAGCAATTTCGGCGATTTTTAGCTTTTTACTCATTCTGTGATCTATGCCCATTTCGGCAATGAAAAAACTTTCATAACAAAGTGTATGGCTTAATCACTGAAGTTTTCGTTATCAAACGCACGTATTTCTCTT
>DASXXQ010000243.1:0-5676 GCA_036502985.1 Buttiauxella sp. | reverse complement strand
TGACGGCAAGGCGGACTGGGTCCGGGCGGTGAAGCAACCGGAGTCGGAGGTGAAAACCGCCCATGATGCCCTGAAGCCTGAAACTCAGCGTCAGCAGGCGAAAGCCATCTGGGGCATGGGCCAGTCGGTCAGTAAAACCGCTATCGGGCGGGCCTGGTCCCGGCATCAGAATGTCGACAGCCATACCCTGACGGCAAAAATTATCCCGGCCACCCGCCGTTTTCCTGAGCCGGCCCTTGCGTTGCCGCTGTATGACAATAACGGGAAAAGTGCCGGTCTGGCCCTGATATCGCTGGTTGCCAGTCCGGAAGGGCGACTCACCCAGGGCGGGACGCGGATGGTGGCCACCGACGGGGCGCGGGCGGCGGTGCTGCAGCGCAGCCAGAGCGGCAATACCCATGTGGTGAACAGTGTGGATGAGGCGCTGAATGTGCTGCGTACTCACCCCGGAGACGGTGTGGTGTGGCAGACCGGTGAGGAAAAGCTGTCGTCACAGCTGATGAAAATCAGCCGTGGAACGGAACTGAGCGTGGAGCGTCAGCAGGCGCAGACGGTGGTGAGGGCGGTCCCTGAATTCAGACTGCCGGTGGAATTGCCGGATGACACGGAGATGAAGGCGCTGCAGGCGGCATCCCGTAAAGCCGCTGAAGCGATGGGCAATCAGCAACAACATGAGCAGCGCGACGCGGCTGATGCAAACGCGCAGCTTCAGAAAATACAGGCCGAAAAACTGACATTCACCCTGCCGCAGGAGGAGTCAGTCAGCCTGAAACCCGATGAGCTTAAACCGCCCCGCGCGTCCGGAACCGACACGCCGGACAGCGGCACGCTGCGCAACATTGCGGCGAGTGACAGCAGTGTCACCGACGGTCTTCTCGCCAACCGTTTGCCCTCAGAGCCGCTGCCGGATAAATCAACCGGTGAGCGGGCCCGTGCTGCCCGGGTGGCGCAGGACCTGTCAGTGGCCCCGGCTATCCCGCATCCCGATATGTCAGGGCGTGGACGCGTGGTGGAACACAGCGAACCGGGCGGACACACCCGTACTGTTCAGAAAGAACGTTAACCCAGGAGCGAGTTATGCAACGCAGAATCCCGATTATTTCGTTAGTTACAACATGCGCATTGTTTTTATCGGCTGCCGTACCGGCGGCGCCTCAGTCAGCCTTCACCCCGGCACAGACGGCAGAGATAGGTAAAATTGCCGGGGATTATCTGCTGGCCCATCCGGACATTCTGGTCCAGGTCAGCCAGCAGCTGATGGTGCAACAGGCTGCGCGACAGCAGGCGCTGTCTGCCGCGAAGGTCATGGAGCAGCAAAAAGCGCTGCTGCACGACGCGGATACGCCGGTGACCGGGCCTGCGGGCGCGTCCGTGGCGGTTATCGAGTTTTTTGACTACCAGTGTGTTCACTGCAGCGGCATGGCGCCGGATATGGAAGCGGTGATGAAAGCCAGCCCGGATGTACAGTTCATTTTCAAAGAATGGCCTATTTTTGCCAGCCAGTGGGCGGCATCAGAAAAAGCGGCGCTACGCGGGCTGGATGTGTGGCGCAAACGGGGCGGCGACGGGTATCTGGCTTACCACACTGCCCTGTATCACACCGGTCATATCGAAGGGGCACTGACGGATGCGGATATCGATGCAGCAGGGCAGCCCGACCGCTATGACACCCCGGACTCTGCCGCCAGCACGGCAGCACTCGAGCGAAACGATGTGCTGGCGCAGGCGCTGGGCCTGACGGGGACACCGGGCCTGGTGGTGATGCCGGTGGACAATGTGCGACCGGAGGCCATCACGGTGTTTGCGGGGGGGTGTCCGCTGAAAAAATTCTCGCGGCTATCCGTAAAGCCCGTCCGCATCCCTGAGTCTCCGGGGCATTCAGCGGCCGGTTTTACGTCACAAACCGCATGAGCCTGCCCGTCCTGTGTGACCTTTTCCTTTATTCCACCTGCGCTGTTGCGCTTCCTCGCCCGTTCGCGTGCGTTGCCCGGTCACGGGTCTGCGGCGAGCGCTGCGTGTTCAGATGCCATCAACTTTCTGAGGTCAATATGATGCAACCCGCCATTATTCGCATTACTGAGGTGGAGTGCGGGGACGAAAATGCCCCGGTCTCTTTTGCACCACTGGACGCCGCCAGCGTTGTGCATTTTGAGACCCGCAGTGGGGAGTCACCCGTCACGGTACGCGGCTGGATTGAGGCGCTTTTCCAGTATGCCATCAACCCGGAATATGACCCCGTCAGTGGCGACGGTCGTTTTCTGACGCTGGAGTGTGTGCCGGATATCGCCAGTTACGAAACAGACGTCTGAGCTGAACGCTCATTCTTGCCCGCTATTTTAACGTGATCCATGCGCCAACGTGGATTACGTGACTGAAAGTTAAGTCGATGTACTCAAAAATCTGTAGTATCCTCAGCGAAACTATCCTTGTTTGATGACTGAGGAGGCAGAAATGTCGCAGGTTTTTAATGTGGAGACTTCCTCAGCAAAATCTAAGCGCGTTTACCGAAAAGGTAGCCCACTGACTGATGCTGAAAAGCAGAAGCAATTTGTTTCCAGGAAAAAAGAAACACATAAAGCGATTAATGTGTTTATCCAGAACGAGCTGAAAGATGATTTTGTGCAGCTATGTGAGGATGCCGGGTTAACCCAGACGGAAATGATAGAACGCTGGATTTTGAATGAAAAAGCAACCAAGAATAATTGAGATTAATGGTAACTAAGTTACATTCTTGAGCATTTCATCTATGAGTGCTAGATTACTGATCGTTGTACAGAATTTCTGGCGGGCCACGCCCTAAGGTGGCAGGGACAGGGTCTGCGGTAAACATACCGGGAGCCTGAAAAGGAAAAACCCCGATAATCTTCTTCAACTTTGGCGGGATGAAAAGATTGACCGGGGCATCACTAAAACTGCATAGAAGCTGTTGCTCTATGCGGGGAGTATAGTATCGTGCCCGGAAAAGTTCAATACCTTCTGTGCTCACTCCTTCTGTGCAACATAAGCGCAGGACGGTGTGGGTAGTCAGCAGGCGCATCAGAAACCATGCAATCCGCGTTCGCGGCGGGGTGAATCCAATACCCTGCGGCGTGGGCAGTCCAAAATTCATCGTCGCTACACACCAAAATTGTGTTGTGCTGTCCCTCGGGGCATCGCCAGTCGGGTGGTGGCGCGTGTCGGTAGCCATAACTGGCACCGCAATCCTGATCTTATCGAACTGCGCCGCACCGGCTATGTGCCCTATACGCGCCGTAATGATCCTCAGTTTCAGCCAAAGCCCATGCGTATTTCGGCGCGTTCAGAAAGCTGTGAAGCGCTGACGGCCCTGTCACTGGTGCTGGCGGCCAACAGTGATTACAACCCGGACAGCGATTACCCGTTCGAGGTTATGGCCCCGTTTGAGCAACTGGCCAGCGGAATGGGGATGCTGCATGTGTATGAAAACGGGCGTAAAGCCTATGACAGTCCGTTGCAAGCGCTGTCCGTGCTGGAGCAACTGGAGTACGTGGTGGTGCTGCATGGCCGGGATACCGATACCGGGCAGAACAAGCCGTTGCGTATCTGGCTGACCGATAAATTCTTCACTTCCCGGGGGATAGTGGTCGGTGAGATCCGGGAATGGCTCGGGCAGTTCCGGCAGTGGGCCATCCGCAAAGGGCTGACCGAAAGCCTGCGGACCAAATACGAACGCCATCTGCTGCGTATCGAGCGTACCGGTATCGATCTGAAGGATAAACACTCCCTGCGTAACCGTCTGCGTCAGATCAAGCGCTGGGTGGTCAGCCCGGAGCTGAACGACCGTAAACAGGCGAAAATCTCTCAGCTCACGGACGCGCTGGCGATTATAGACAACGATGAAGGTCTGGATACCGTGCTGGATGAACAGCAGCAAAAAATCGCCTCGTTTGCCGGGGCGAAAGCGAAGCGACAGAACCCGTATCACCAGGCGTTTATTCGCTGGTCTACCAGTAGTCGGGTGATGCCCCATGAAGTGATCCGGCTTCAGCAGGCGCTGAATCAGGAACATCCTGGACTGCAGCAGAGTGAGCCGGAAAGCTATTACCGGTTGCTCCTCGAGCGGGCCGGCGCGTTGTAACCCCTCTTCCCGTCTTTTTTCCGACCGTGCCCTGCGCGGGGGATTGTCACGTCCTGAATTCACCCTTCCGCTGAAATTATCACCACCCTGACCCCATTCCCTGCGACACCCGTCATTTTTTCCCCGTTTCGCTGACGGCGGCAGACGAAGAATTCACCGGTTGGTTGTTGTGTATGCCGTTAACTTCGAACACTGTCCTTAGCTTCGAATATCCCCTCTGCGTTATCGCTAATTTCGAAGGTTATTCCTGAACAAAATAAGCCCTTTAACAAGGGGGATACTTTGAGCCAGACAACGGCTCTGAAAGTAGCTCCCTCGCGTTGCTCGGGCAAAACACTTCCCTCCGGCATCAGAACCCTCATCACCGCCCGGATTAAAGCACCTCCCACCGCATGCGGCGGGCCCCGACCGCGCATATCTGAAACCACCGCGTGAAACCTCGCCCACTGCAAAGCCTCGCCGCCCCGGGCCACAGGCCCGGAACAGAGTGGCTTTATAATGGATGTTGTAACTAGATTCTGAGTGGCTGTGGGTAGTGTTGCTTCAGGTTTGTGTACACGCCCGTAAGCGCCTGACGGCGCTAACGCGGAGATACAGCCCGGCTTCGCCGGACTCACTCCGACGGCGCAAATAAAGTTCTTCATCGCGGTCGGCGGGTCTGGCTTATCAGGGCAGGGGGTTGATTGGTGGAAACTATCAGTGCAGGGCGGCTACGCCGCGCGACCGGCGCCATAAACGACGGTGATACAAGTAAGTTCAGCAGGCGCCTCCATGCCGCATAGCGGCATCCATTGTATACCTTATCATCCTCACCGTAGTGGATGGGGGTATCCCGGAACACTTGCACCGTCCTGGCATGGTACGCTCTCCAGTCTGGCTTTGTTGTTGTAAAATCCACAGTCTTTCAAACAGGGACGCACAGGCTGGACATTATTTGTCTTCAGCCCGAGAGAGCAGGAGTCGAGTATTGAACCGAAAACAGTTTATCCAGAGCCGAGGTGCTACCTGCCGGAACTGGACGTGGAGCTGGTCATTCGTCAACCATGACGAACAGCTGGTCATTTTTGGTGCCTGGGATGTTGAGCGAGAACAGGAGCGTACTGTTATTCTCAGAGAAGAATGGGAATACAATGCCAGAGATAAAAAACAACCCGGTTACACGCAGGCTATTGAACATATCGGCCTGGTCCTTCAGGGATATGAGCTTTTCACTTTTAATATGATCCACGCGCCGCATCCGGAAGAGCCGGCCATTGCGGTCATTAAAGATTTTGAACGCATACTGTCCCCTCGTTTCCTGAGAAAAGAGGGGACAGTATGGTATGCCGATTTCACTGCAAACCCTTTCCCTGATGAGCTTCCCGTTCCCGAAAGCTACATTGAGGGCGCGAAAAAGGAAATCACGGTCAATGCCTATGAAAGAGACCCACAGGCCAGGTTGGCCTGTATTCGTCATCATGGTGCCGTGTGTCAGTGTTGTGGATTCGATTTTGAGAAAACCTACGGAGAGCATGGCAGGGGATTTATTCATGTTCACCACATCAGACCATTGAGAACGCTGGGCGAAGGGTACCGGATAG
>DASXXQ010000242.1:0-1529 GCA_036502985.1 Buttiauxella sp. | reverse complement strand
GGCTGTATGCAGACCGGGGACATGGACATTTCCTATCTCTCGGAGGTGGACCCGACGTGGAATGACAGTTCGCTGGCCATGATCCTCAACCCCGAAGCGGTGCTGTTTAACAACCTGATTGCCCAGGGCGCCTGTGCGGCCGATGCGGTGTCCAGCTCCATTGGTCTTCCGCTGTCACCTCTGTTCTGGTGCGCGGGCAGTCAGGGGAGCATGTACCCGTTTACCGGGTATACCAGCGGTGAGTTTTCGCCTCTGGAATCGTCGCTACTGGTCACCGAGCGGATGGCGTTCAAGCTGCACCGGGAGGGGCTGGTCTGGAACTCGGTGGGGGCGGATGTGGCGGTGTGCCATGAATACCCGACACCGATCATCCCCAAAGAGCGATGGCGGTATCAGATGGTCAATATGTATCCGATGGTCTACACCTGCTTCGCCTTCGGGGCCAGCACCCAGTTGTGGGGCAGTATCCACAACACCCCCCAGTCAAAGAAAAACTTTGGCTATCTCCTGTGGCGAAAACGCAACTGCGCCTATACCTGAGGTTGAAATATGAAAACTGCCTTATTAATCCTTCTGACCGTCTGTGGGCTGATGTCCGGTGCACTGGAGGCCAGTGAGCAGCCCACGATTTCCCCCCAGGACCGCGACTGGATGAAGCAGCAGCAGGCTTCACTTCAGGAACTCCAGGATGCGATGCGTGGACAGTCCGTGCAACTGCCTGCCGCGCAGCAGGACCGGGTGAACACCCTGCAGCAGACGATTGCGCAGCAGCAGGCGCCACAGGGGCGTGGGGATAAACCCGCCTTCCCGGCGATTTACTTTGTCAGCCTCGGTATGCCGAAGGAAGGGCTGTTGCCGATGCTACAGGCTGCCCACCGCTTCGGTATTCCGGCCACGCTGCGTGGCCTTATACATAACGATATGCGGCAGACGGCCTCGATGATGTTTGAGTTGTCGAAAGAGGATAAAAACATCGGTGTGCAGATTGACCCGACGCTGTACAGCGATTATGGCATCAACGTGGTGCCGGCTCTGGTGGTGACCTGTCCGGGTCATGCCGATGTGATACGCGGGAGTCTGCCGCTGAAGCAGGCACTGGAGAAAGTGGCAGAGCAGGGGGACTGCGCGTTGACGGCGAAGAAACTGCTGGCGGGCAAACCATGAGGCGGTATGGGTGGCTGACCGCGTCACTGCTGCTGGTCAGTAGCGGTTTGTGGGCTGATGCCAATACCGATGCGTTCAGTGACGGGAGCGCGTTTGGTAAGGGCAATGTGGCGCAGGGCACGGGAAACCTGAAAAATCCCGATACCGTCACCGGCGCGATCCCCGGTTATACCGATAAGCCGCCCCAGAGCAGTCATTATGGCGGGGTGACCGGGGGCGATGGTGGTCTGGCTAACGAGGGCCAGACTGCCATCAGTAACAATGATGCCGGGCAGGCCATTATGCAGTCAGGCACATCCAATCCTCCGCCGGTCATTGACCCGAATGCCCCCTTTATTACTTACGGGAAAACCACGGAGGCCGGT
>DASXXQ010000241.1:0-2706 GCA_036502985.1 Buttiauxella sp. | reverse complement strand
TGAAAAGGCGCTTGCCTGTGTAAACTGAACGTCTATAATGCCTACGCACTTCAAAGCGGGTGTAGTTCAATGGTAGAACGGCAGCTTCCCAAGCTGCATACGAGGGTTCGATTCCCTTCACCCGCTCCAAACAAACCTTTCTCAAGTTCTCCTAACCTCTATTAAAGCCTTATCCCACCAGCATTTCACTACAGTTACACTATCTCAAGCTCTACATGGTTCTGGTTAAATCTACACACGCAAGTGCATAGTAATGCGTGTGGCTCGTTTTTTTTCTTTCGAGCTATACACATTCACTTTCTATACATGCCGGAGACTATACACAATGCCCCTCACAGACCTTGAAATTCGGCGATCGAAGCCACTGGATAAGGCTTCCACGCTTAGCGATGGGAACGCACTGTTGGGTTCAGGGAATGAAAGTACGAAAAACTATATTTTTGTGGCACAGCTTATAGAGCACGCTGCGATAGAATGTGGTGATGCTCATACCAACCGGAAAACGCGGTGACGTGCTGAGTCTGGCGGTGGTATTACCCGAAAGATGATGAATGCCCACGTCAACCAGAAGAGTAAGTCTTCTGCGTCTCGTCGGTAAGTAATAATAGAATGCCGCTGGTATCGATATCATTTGTACTCGGCGCTACCCATCGTCCAATGGACTTCAGTGTCTCTTTGCTCCCAAATGTAGCAGTCAATATCGCGCCACAAAGGATACCCAGCAAGGTTTTCAGGTCTTTATCTGTCCGCAAAGTTTTAACTTCTTGAGAAAAATAATTTTTAATCTCACTAATTGTCAGAGGGACTTCGATAATTTCACCATAGTTTATCTCGGCTATGCTCTCCCTTTTTGCCCGGCTGTCTAGTTCATGCTTATAAACCATCATATGTAAGTCGGGTGAATACATTGGGCAAAAAATGCGGGGTTAATTTTGTTTAAGTCATTCCCTGGGTAAGATGAGGTATTTTTAACCTCACAAATTAAAAGGAATTTTTGTGCAACTAAGCGCCAACAAATTGAGTCAGGAAATAACTGCATGTGCGGAGGGGCTGGAATAATGACTACTGGCTACTGGATAGTAAAAGGCGATAAAACCAGCTGCGGAGGTGTTGTACACGAAGGGACGATGAAAAAGACCTTTGCCAACAACCCCGTTGCGTTAAATGGCAGTAAAGTGTCCTGCGGCAAGCATCCCGGTAGTTTCATTGTTGCGGGTGGGCATCCGGGAGATATTATCGACGGTCTTAATGCTGCCAGCACCTTGTACAGCCGTTCTACTTGCCCTTGCAGAGCATTTTTTATTCCCTCGCAGACATTTGCATCTCACGGGCTTTACCAGGACGACGCCCCCGGAGTGACAGCCTCAGGTCCATTGAGTTCATCGGAGCCGGTACAGCATGCCCTGGCCGCGAAAAAAAAGGATAAACCCGCCCCGCTTCTCCTTCCTGCCGTGATTTATCAGACCGAACGTCAGATGGATGACTATCAGGCAAAAGATATGTATCACGGCGATCTGGACATCCTGAGCCTGAGGAACACTTTCCGGCTTAATGTGGATAGCATTTCCATGAAGGTGAACCCGGTGACTCTGACGCTGAAAGACCCCGCCGATCCGTTTGCGTTTTCCTCGCCCTATGTGCACCCCGATTTTCACCCCAAACCGATGCCATCAGTCAGCCGGGATAAGAGTGCGGTACTGATGTTTAATGAGTTCCGGGAACTGGCGAAGGTATTCTCGTTCCACGGCCCCTACAAGAACCTCATCACTGAAATGATTGACCACATGCAGGGAAACAGCGGCACGCCGTACAGCAGTCCATTGCTGGACAGGGCGCTGAAAGAGCAGATCCTGAATGACCATTCAGAGAAAAGCTCACTATTGGGTGTTAATAAAGCACTAAAGTCGGCGATTAATATTGAATATGGTTTTATTCCATTAGTAGATAAAGGCAAATTTAATGATGAAATCAAGAAAACCATTTTGCCTAAATTTGACCGTCAAATAGATCGAACTAATGGTTTGGTGATTACTGTTCATGATACCTGGGCGACTCATATCATGCTGGAATCGCTCGAGGTTGAAGGAGATAGCTACCGGGCGAAAGTGCACTATCATATTCAGGATCACTTTGGGCTTGATGATGCCGACGTGCTGAACCCGGTATACCGTGAGTTCCGTATCTTCCGATTATGGTTCGTGCTTCAGCGCTGGGATCTGTACGGGTATAAACCGTTTATTACTGAAATGAATGCCACCGTGGAAATTAGCGGGAGGCTGGGTGAATAAGCGACTGATAGCGGGTGTTGTGGCGGCTGCGGCCTGTGGCTATATGTTGTGGCAGTTCCTTACGCCAGTTGAGATTGTGGCGGTGCATGATGGTGATACAGTCTTAGTCAGGCATTTTCCATATCTGAAAAGTCGTCAAATAGCCTGGTGGGAAGCCAATAAAGACATGATAAAAGCTAAATATGGAGTGCCACACACCATATACAGTGATGGTGGTTATAGCGTGTTTATTGTGGGTTTTGGTGACAGGTATCGTGCAGAACCGAACGAAAGCCTGTTGTTTTCTACTGATGAGGTTTTCTGTTTCGATGATCTCCAAACAGATGCTCGATGTATTGACCGTAACCCTCTTTTATCCGTGCGTTTTAGCCGAAATACCGGGCTGACATTTGAGAGTTACTAGCTATTAGGAAATGGA
>DASXXQ010000240.1:0-28797 GCA_036502985.1 Buttiauxella sp. | reverse complement strand
CAAATCGCATAGCTCATTTCAGCACGGTTTAAGGTATAGAAATGGAAGTCTTTCACCCCTTCACGGCTGAGGATTTTCACCATATCCATCGCAATGTTGGCACCGACCATTTTGCGAGTTTCCGGATCGTTATCCAGCCCTTCAAACATCTGTGCCATCCAGTGCGGAACACGCACGTTAGTCATGGTGGCAAACTTGTGCGCTTGCTTGTAGTTACTGACTGGCAAAATTCCTGGCACGATTTCCACATCGATGCCTGCGGCTGCACAACGGTCACGAAAACGCAGATAGCTTTCGACATCGAAGAAGAACTGGGTAATCGCACGGTTGGCACCGGCATCAATCTTGCGTTTCAAATTGATTAAATCAGCCTGTGCGCTTTTTGCTTCCGGGTGAACTTCTGGATAAGCCGCGACGGAAATATCAAAGTCGCCGACGTCTTTTAACAGCGTGACCAAGTCTGAAGCATACATGTCTGGTTTGCCACCGCCGGGAGGTAAATCACCGCGCAGGGCGACAATATGGCGAATGCCGTTGTTCCAGTAATCCTGCGCGATAGTGCGCAGCTCGTCGCGGCTGGCATCAATACACGTCAAATGCGGCGCAGCTTCCAGACCGGTACGGTCTTTAATGCCTTTGATGATGCTGTGGGTGCGATCGCGTTCACCGGAGTTTGCACCGTAGGTCACGGAGACAAATTTCGGTTTCAGGCTGCTAAGTCTGTCAATTGAGCTCCACAGGGTTTGTTCCATTTCACTGGTGCGCGGCGGGAAAAACTCAAAGGAAACGTTAATTTGCCCGGCGACTTCGGCCAGACTCTGATTTAGTGCTTCCCGCTGGTTGGCGTGAAAAAAGCTCATACCCTTACCTCATCAATCGCATTTATCGTTATGTGTTGTTGTGTTTGCAGTCCAGACGTTTAGACGTCCAGATAGCAAGATGAAGGAAAAGCGTTTCGCCGTCAACTGAAAAATCAGCACAAGAAATGAGGAGTTCTCACTCAAATTGAAATTTCTTCATGTTCCCCTGACAGGATCAAAAAAGGCCAGCAAAAGCTGGCCTCATTATTTCTGTGTCTTTACGATTTAGAGCAGCTGCGCCAGACGATTGAGATCCGATTGAATCGCGCCAGCGGTGACATCGCGCCCGGCACCAGGCCCACGGATAACCAGCGGGTTATCGCGATACCAACGGCTTTCGATGGCAAACACATTGTCACACGGCAACAGTGAAGCCAGAGGATGCTCAGGACGCACCGCTTCAACACCAACTCGCGCTTTACCATTGGCATCAAAACGCGCAACGTAACGCAACACCAGCCCCATTTCCTGAGCGGCTTCCAGACGCTGAATCATTTGCTCATTCAGTTCGTTACCATTTTCAAAGAAATGATCCACGGAACCTTCTTCGCTGCCGTTTGTTACCAGCGACTCAACGCGTACCTGATCGGGCTCGATGTCATAACCTGCTTCACGAGCAAGAATCACCAGCTTGCGCATCACGTCTTTCCCGGAGAGATCGACGCGTGGATCAGGTTCAGTTAACCCTTGCTGCCAGGCCTGGTCCACCAAATCAGTAAACGGCACTGTGCCGTCAAACTGCAGGAACAGCCAGGAGAGCGTGCCGGAGAAAATACCGCTGATAGCAAGAATAGAATCGCCGCTTTCACGCAGATCACGAACGGTATGGTTCACCGGCAAGCCCGCACCAACAGTCGCGTTATATAACCAATGGCGGCCTGTTTTGGTGAAAGCATTGCGAATCTCACGATACTTCTGGCTGTTGCTGGCACCTGCCAGTTTATTGGCGCTGATAACGTGGAAACCGTGGCTCGCAAAATCAAGATACTGATCGGCCAGTTGTTGGCTCGCAGTGACATCCAGAACGACAAGATCGTCATACGGATGCGCACGCATCCACTGGAATAAAGATTCTTCGTCCTGCTCAACCGCTTCATCATTGAAGAAAGCGAGTGCGCGGCTGGCGTCCAACCCTTCGTAGTTAAGCAAACTGCGGCTGCTATCCACCACACCTGCCAATACAAATTCAAAACCCGTACGCGCTGAAATCGTTTCTTGTTCGCGAGCGAACAGCTCCAACCAACGCGAGCCAATATTCCCCTTACCAAACAGGACCAGGCCAATGCGTTTTTCAGCACGGAACAACGACTTATGCAGACCTTTAATTAAGTTCTCGGTTGGGCCGACACGCAGAACAGCAACCAGGCTAATGCCGTCTTCAGACTGCCAGATAAACTCAACCGGCTGGTCTTTTAGTTGCTGCCAGAAACGGTGGCTATGCAGTGGGTTGCGGCATACACCTGCCCCCACCATCGCAACCAGAGCAAGACCTTCACGCAGACGTAATTCGCCCGGCAAACCAGCGCCCTGAAGCGTTTGCAACACGCTACCGGCAACCTCAGAGGTGTAGCAAAGCTGTAGCAGGTTGCGGTCAGGATGAACACCAATCGACAATGGACGAATCTGAGCGCGCTTTAACAGCGTATCCAGTTCTTTATGGGCCAGTTTAAAATCTTGCTGCGGAGAGATCTGCAGTTCAATCAGGCAGATATCGTCGTGACTGGTGACAATGCGTGCGCCAGTACCGGAAGCCAGTACGCGCTCAATGCGGGTAGAGCCTTGCTCCGGTGAGTAGCTACACCGTAATTGCAGGTCGATATCGCTACCTGAAACAGGCTGCAAAGTACGGGCATGAAGGACAGGTGCTGCCAGGCGGGCCAATTCACTCGCTTCATCCAGACGCAGCAGCGGAAGCAGACAAGCATCTTTCACTTTACGCGGGTCGGCGCTGTAAACCCCGGCAACATCACTCCAGATGGTCACGCGGGAAACCCCTGCCAGTGCACCAATCTGAGTGGCGGAATAGTCAGAACCGTTACGGCCCAGCAGCACGGTTTCGCCCGCATCGTTACGGCAGATAAACCCCGTAACCACGAGGCGTTTGTGCGGGTGCTGTGCCATAAGCTCTTGCAGCAGCGGCCAGGATAAGCCTTCATTCACTTGCGGTTGTGCCGCGCGTTCAGCACGCATAAATTCACGCGCATCAAGCCACGCAGCAGGGTGACCTAACTGATTGAGCACAGCAGACATCAGACGTGCAGACCAAATTTCACCATGACCGACGACTTCGGCATACACTGCGTCGCTCATTTTGCCATCCAGCAAACCCGCCAGACGCTCAAGATCGTGAATAAATTGACTAATCAGTGCATCAGCAACATCAGGTGCGACAAGGCCCGCGATCAGTTCACTCTGATAACGACGCAGAGCTTGCTGTACCTGATGAGCGGAAAGGCGATCGCTTTGGCTCAATTTCAACCAGTTAATCAACTGGTTAGTAGTGCTACCCGCGGCGGAAACCACCATCATATCGCCAGGTTTAGAATACTCGGCCATGATCCCTGCAACGCGCAGGTAACACTTCACATCTGCCAGACTACTGCCACCAAATTTATGCAGTTGGCGACCTGTCGCCGCTGCTGGTGCTGAAACACTCATGCTTACCCCTCGGCTGCAACCCGGAACGCATTTTCCAGGTCAGCTATTAAATCTTCGCAATCTTCAATGCCAGTCGAAATACGCAACAAGGTTTCTGAAATCCCCGCTGCAGCACGCGCTTCTGGCGCCATGCCTGCATGGGTCATCGTCGCCGCGTGTGAAATCAAACTTTCAACCCCACCCAGCGATTCCGCCAGCGTGAAGAGTGTCAGGCTACTCAGGAAACGACGCAGCGTTTGCTCGTCGCCATTAAATTCAAAACTCAGCATCGCGCCAAAACCTTTTTGCTGACGAGCCGCAATTTCATGGCCCTGGTTTTCAGGTAGCGAAGGATGATACAGCTTTTTCACCAGCGGTTGCGTTTGCAGGTAATCAACAATCGCCTGTGCGTTACGTTGCGCCACTTCCATACGTGGTGAAAGCGTACGCAGGCCACGTAGTAGCAAGTAGCTATCGAAAGCACTACCGGTTACGCCAATGTTATTCGCCCACCAGGCAAGCTCGGTGACAGTTTCAGGATCTTTAGCAATCACCACTCCCGCAACAACGTCTGAGTGGCCATTCAGATATTTGGTGCAAGAGTGCAGAACCAAATCAGCCCCCAGCGCCAGCGGGTTTTGCAGTGCAGGGCTCAGGAAGGTGTTATCCACCACACTGATCGCACCGGCTTCGCGCGCAGCCGCGCAGATTTTCGCAATATCTACCACTCGTAACAAGGGATTACTTGGGCTTTCGACCAGCACGAGTTTTGGTTTCTCGTTAAGTGCCGCAGCTAAAGCTGCTTCATCACCTTGATCGACAAATAAAACGCGATATGCGCCGCGTTTTGCCAGGCTATCAAACAGACGGTAACTACCACCGTAACAGTCATGCGGAGCCACCAACAGGTCGCCAGGTTTCAGAAAAACAGTTGTGACCAGATGGATTGCCGACATGCCGGTGTTGGTCATCACTGCACCAGCCCCGCCTTCCAGTTCTGCCAGTGCGCGCTGTACAACATCACGCGTAGGATTCCCACGACGCGAATAGTCATGCGCACGCGGTTCGTTAAATCCGGTGAAATTATAAGTACTGGAGAGATGGATTGGCGGTACAACGCAGCCGTATTGCTCGTCATCGTTCAAACCGCTACGTACTGCGATAGTTGCCTGTTTGCGCGTCATGGCTCTCGAATCCTTGCTGGTCGAATTAAGGTCAGGCATCAGAGTAAACATTGCCGCAATAGACGTCAATACATCTGGACATCTAAACTTCTTTGCGTATAGATTGAGCAAACGCGCAATAGCCGTTAAAATTATACGCTTTAGGGTGATAGCGTCGCAGACCGCGAATCAATAAACGCTTACACTACGACCAGATAATCGCTGAAATCGCGCATCAACCGATTGAAGCACGTATACATTGATAAGAGGATTAAGTATCTCATGGCTGAATGGAGCGGCGAATATATCAGCCCTTACGCTGAGCACGGGAAGAAGAGTGAGCAAGTAAAGAAAATTACGGTGTCCATTCCTCTGAAGGTGTTAAAAATCCTCACCGATGAGCGTACCCGTCGCCAGGTGAATAACCTGCGCCACGCAACAAACAGTGAGCTCCTGTGCGAAGCATTTTTGCATGCGTTTACGGGCCAACCGTTGCCAAACGATGCAGACCTGCGCAAAGAGCGTAGTGATGAAATTCCAGAAGCAGCGAAGGTTATTATGCGCGAGCTGGGAATCGATCCGGATACCTGGGAATACTAGTTAGCGGATTACAAACGTAAAAAAGGCGCCCATGGGCGCCTTTCTCTTACCGTGCAGCGAAACTTACTTCTTCGCGCCTGGAACGCTGAAACGCTTGTTGAAGCGGTCAACGCGGCCACCGGTAGCAACATCACGCTGCTTGCCAGTGTAGAACGGGTGGCATTCGCCACATACGTCCAGGTTCAGATCGTGACCCACGGTAGAACGGATCTTGATTACATTACCGCAAGAGCAGTTTGCAGTAACTTCTGCGTAGTTCGGGTGAATATTCTTTTTCATGGAAAACCTCTGTATAAGGCCGCGTCGCTCTTCCAGCCCTAACGCCAGACACCACGCGAAGTTGATAAATTAGGTTTTTTGATACCAAAAACTGCGCATCAAAGGCGGCGAATCATACAGAACCCCGCCAGCGTATGCAAACTGATCCGCATTTTGTGGAACACACAGTGTACACTATTTGTTTATTAGAATCATTCTTGCTACCGCAAGGCGGCAACTAAACGAATCGCCGGGAGCTTACTTAAGTAAGTGAGTGGTGTGAGTGAAGGCAGCCAACACAGCGGTAGTGAGAAGGATGAAAAATAAACCGTCATTTTTATCAGCCTGGATGTATTAATGCCTGTAGCCCATGTCGCTTTGCCGGTTCCCCTTGCCCGTACTTTTGATTACCTCGTTCCCCCAGGAATACAGGTGACATCAGGGTGTCGCGTCATGGTGCCGTTTGGTAAGCGCCAGGCTGTCGGGATTGTCGTAGAGGTTAGCGAGCAAAGCGAATTACCGCTTAATGAGCTTAAGCCGATTGCAGAAGTTCTTGATGGTGAATCACTGTTTCCAATTTCACTATGGCGTGTGCTGTTGTGGGCGGTTAAGTATTACCACCATCCGATTGGCGATGTGCTTTTTCATGCGCTCCCTGGTTTGCTTCGCGAAGGTAAACCCGCCCACCACGCACCTTTGTGGTACTGGTTTGCCACAGAAGAAGGTAAAGCCGTTGACCTTAACAGCCTAAAGCGCGCGCCTAAGCAACAACAGGCATTGGCGGCGGTACGGCAAAATATTATCTGGCGTCATCAGGTTAGCGAACTCGAAATCAGCGAAGCGGGGTTACAAGCGCTGCGAGCCAAAGGTTTGTGTGACCTGAAAAGTGCAGCGCCTTCCACCACAGATTGGCGCGGTAGCTATTCCGTAGAAGGCGAGCGTTTACGTCTGAATACTGAACAAGCTACAGCGATCGGTGCCATCCACAGTTCTGCCGATCATTTTGCGGTCTGGTTGCTGGCAGGTATTACCGGTTCTGGTAAAACAGAAGTGTATCTCAGCGTGTTAGAAAACGTGCTTGCGCAAGGTAAACAAGCGCTGGTGCTGGTGCCAGAAATTGGCCTGACACCACAAACTATCGCCCGCTTCCGCGAACGCTTTAACGCTCCTGTCGAGGTACTGCATTCAGGATTAAACGATAGCGAACGCCTGGCCGTGTGGTTAAAAGCACGCAGTGGCGAGGCAGCGATTGTGATTGGCACACGTTCATCACTGTTCACTCCATTCTGCCGACTCGGTGTGATTGTGATTGATGAAGAACACGACAGCTCATACAAGCAACAAGAAGGCTGGCGTTATCACGCCCGTGATTTGGCTGTTTATCGCGCTCACGCGGAAGATATCCCCATCATTCTTGGTTCCGCAACTCCGGCCCTGGAAACCTTGCATAACGTTCAGTTGGGGAAATATCACCAATTACGTCTGACCAAGCGCGCCGGTAATGCGCGCCCGGCCACTCAACAAGTAGTGGATTTAAAAGGCCAGCCGCTGAAGTCAGGGCTGGCGCCCGCGCTTATCAAAAAAATTGGCCAGCATTTAAAAGCCGATAATCAAGTGATCCTGTTTCTCAACCGCCGTGGGTTTGCTCCAGCTCTGCTGTGCCACGAATGTGGCTGGATAGCGGAATGCCCACGTTGCGATCACTATTACACCTACCATCAAGGCCAGCGCCATTTGCGCTGCCACCATTGCGATAGTCAAAGAGCTATCCCGCAGCAATGCCCAAGCTGTGGTTCAACAAACCTGGTCCCTGTCGGCATGGGCACAGAGCAGCTTGAACATAGCCTTGCGCCGGAATTTCCAGGCGTGCCGATTTCGCGTATCGACCGCGATACCACCAGCCGTAAAGGTGCGCTTGAGCAGCAACTGGCGGAAGTCCATCGCGGTGGCGCTCGTATTTTAATTGGCACGCAAATGCTGGCAAAAGGCCACCACTTTCCTGACGTCACCCTGGTGGCATTGCTGGATGTTGATGGCGCACTGTTTTCTGCCGACTTCCGTGCAGCGGAACGTTTTGCACAACTCTATATCCAGGTTTCTGGTCGTGCCGGTCGTGCCGGCAAACAAGGTGAAGTCTTGTTACAGACGCACCATCCAGAACATCCTTTATTGCAAACGTTGCTCACCCGGGGTTACGACGAATTTGCAAACCAGGCTCTCACGGAGCGTAAAACGGTATTCTTGCCGCCGTTTACCAGCCACATCATGTTCCGCGCCGAAGACCAAAATAATCATCAAGCACCGCTCTTTTTGCAGCAGTTGCGAAATCTACTGGAATCCAGCCCATTAAGAGATGAGCAATTGTGGATTATGGGGCCGGTTCCCTGCTTGCAACCCAAGCGAGGCGGGCGTTTTCGTTGGCAAATTCTTCTGCAACATCCCTCACGTGCGCATCTGCAACGCCTGGTGAGCCATTCGTTGAAGCTGGTCAACACGTTACCGGAATCACGAAAAGTGAAGTGGATGCTGGACGTTGACCCAATCGATGGCTAGCACAAACCCCATGGTTATGCGAAGCGGATCGAAAAATTCAACAACCATCACACTTTTAATGAAATAACTGTAACCAACGAACATCAATTTCTGCTAAGAATGTGGACATGGTCAGACATCACGGACGTTGTCAGCACCTGTACAGTGCACGCGAGGAGAAGAAGTTGAAGCCGAAGAAGCAGGTTGCCAATGCAACCATGAAAGATGTTGCCGTTCAGGCGAAAGTCTCAACAGCAACGGTGTCCAGGGCATTAATGAACCCGGACAAAGTATCGCAAAGCACTCGTAATCGTGTGGAACAAGCGGCAATAGCCGTAGGTTATTTACCCCATTCATTGGGGCGAAATTTAAAGCGTAATGAATCAAGCACCATTCTGGTTATTGTCCCGGATATCTGCGATCCCTTCTTTAGCGAAATTATTCGCGGTATTGAAGTGACCGCTGCGGAACAAGGCTATCTGGTATTGATTGGTGATTGCGCTCATCAAAACCAGCAGGAAAAAACCTTCATCAATCTGATTATCACCAAGCAGATTGACGGTATGTTATTGCTCGGTTCCCGTCTTCCCTTTGATGCAAGCATCGAAGAACAGCGCAATTTGCCACCAATGGTAATGGCGAACGAATTTGCGCCTGAACTCGAACTGCCAACGGTTCATATTGATAACCTGACTGCCGCGTTTAACGCCGTTTATTATTTACAGCAGTTAGGTCATCAAAAAATTGCCTGTATTGCTGGCCCGGAAGAAATGCCCCTTTGCCATTATCGCTTGCAAGGATATGTTCAGGCATTGCGTCGCACAGGAACGGTGATTGATCCGCATTACATCACTCGGGGTAACTTTACCTACGAAGCCGGCGCCGCAGCGCTGGCGCGATTGTTGGCACTGCCAAATCCGCCAACCGCGGTGTTCTGTCATAGCGATGTGATGGCGCTCGGTGCGCTATCTCAGGCCAAGCGAAGTGGCCTACGCGTACCGGAAGATTTGTCGATCATGGGCTTTGATGACATCGCCCTGTCACAGTTCTGTGACCCACCACTCACCACGGTAGCGCAACCCCGTTTTGATATCGGGCGAGAAGCTATGCTGTTGTTATTGGATCAGCTTCACGGGCAAGCCGTGAGTAGTGGTTCGCGTTTACTGGACTGTGAGCTCATTGAACGAGGCTCAACCAGCGCGCCTGGCAGTAGAAAATGACCCGCTTTAGGACACAGCATTCTGGTCAAAGGGATGCCCATTAAGTAACATGGCGGGCTGATAAACGAAAAAAATATAGCGAATCAATAGTGGCACAACGAGATTATGTACGCCGCGGGCAATCGGCAGGAACGCGGCGTAAGAAAAGTAACACCCGCAGCAAGCAACGCAGCCTACCTTCCGTCTCACCGACAATGGTCGCTATTGCGGCCGCCGTTCTGGTGACCTTTATTGGCGCTCTGTACTTCATTACTCATCACAAAAAAGATGAAAGCGAAACGCTGCCTGGACATAAAGTCACAGGTAATGGTCTGCCGCCTAAACCAGAAGAACGCTGGCGTTACATCAAAGAACTGGAAAATCGCCAGACAGGTGTGCGCGCACCTACCGAGCCTTCTGCCGGTGGCGAAGTACAAAACAAAGATCAGCTCACCAGCGAACAGCGCCAATTGTTAGAGCAAATGCAGGCGGATATGCGCCAGCAACCCACTCAGCTCAATGAAGTGCCGTGGAACGAACAAACGCCAGAACAGCGCCAAAATACCTTACAGCGTCAGAAAATTATTCAGCAGCAACAAACGCAACAGCAGCAGTTCAATACTCAACCTGTTACGGCACAACCACGCGCTGTACAACAATCGCAGCCAGTAGCGCAGCAGCCACGTCCGGTGCAACAGCAACCGCGAGCAACAACGGCGACAACATCGCAGCAGCCGTATCAAGATTTATTGCAAACACCGCCGCATACGCAGCAGCGTGCAGCGACACCTACTCCACAACCACGCGAACAAGCGCAGCCTAAAGCCACTCAGCCGGTAGCGCCGATTACCCGTGAGGAAGTTGCAAAACAAGCACCTGCGCCTCAGGACAAACCGAAAGATGAGAAGCGCTGGATGGTGCAGTGTGGCTCCTTTAAGGGCAGTGAACAGGCGGAAACCGTCCGTGCTCAGCTCGCTTTCGAAGGGTTTGACTCACGCATTACCACCAACAATGGCTGGAATCGCGTCGTTATTGGTCCAATCAAAGGCAAAGAGAATGCCGATGGAACGATCAATCGCCTGAAGATGGCGGGTCACGCTAACTGTATTCGTCTTGGCTCTGGGGGTTGAAACCCTAAAAAACCCCCCCATCTATAATTGCATTCAACCCCGATATAATGTCGGGGTACTTATTCAGCTGATGCAATAAGGGGTCTGCTCGTGACAACAATAGTAAGTGTGCGCCGCAACGGCCATGTCGTAATCGGTGGTGATGGTCAGGCCACGCTTGGCAATACCGTAATGAAAGGCAACGTCAAAAAAGTGCGTCGTTTGTATAACGACAAAGTGATTGCCGGTTTTGCTGGCGGCACCGCTGATGCCTTCACCCTCTTCGAACTGTTTGAACGTAAGCTTGAAATGCACCAGGGGCATCTGGTGAAAGCTGCGGTTGAACTGGCAAAAGACTGGCGTACCGACCGTATGCTGCGCAAGCTTGAAGCGCTGCTGGCAGTCGCCGATGAAAATGCTTCCCTGATCATTACCGGTAATGGTGATGTTATCCAACCAGAAGATGACCTGATTGCTATTGGTTCAGGCGGCCCTTACGCCCAGGCAGCAGCGCGTGCGCTTCTTGAAAATACCGAACTGGGTGCTCGTGACATCGTTGAGAAATCGCTGGGGATTGCCGGTGATATCTGCATCTACACCAACCATTTCCATACTATTGAAGAATTAGCGTCTAAGGCGTAAGGAATCCCCATGTCTGAAATGACTCCACGCGAAATTGTCAGCGAACTGAACAAACACATCATTGGCCAGGACAATGCCAAGCGTTCCGTGGCGATTGCGCTGCGTAACCGCTGGCGCCGTATGCAGCTTGATGAAGAGCTGCGTCATGAAGTTACGCCAAAAAATATTCTGATGATCGGCCCAACGGGTGTCGGTAAAACCGAGATTGCTCGCCGTCTGGCTAAATTAGCTAACGCACCGTTCATCAAAGTTGAAGCAACTAAATTCACAGAAGTGGGCTATGTTGGTAAAGAAGTGGATTCTATCATCCGCGATCTGACTGATTCCGCGATGAAAATGGTTCGCTTGCAGTCCATCGAGAAAAACCGTTTCCGGGCCGAAGAAATGGCAGAGGAACGCATTCTGGATGTGCTGATCCCTCCAGCAAAAAACAACTGGGGCCAGGCTGAAGCACCGCAAGAACCTTCTGCGGCTCGCCAGTCATTCCGTAAGAAATTGCGTGAAGGCCAGTTAGACGATAAAGAAATTGAGATCGATCTTGCTGCCGCACCAATGGGCGTAGAAATCATGGCTCCTCCTGGCATGGAAGAAATGACCAACCAGTTGCAGTCCATGTTCCAGAACCTGGGCGGTCAAAAGCAAAAACCACGCAAGCTGAAGATCAAAGATGCGATGAAGCTTCTGATTGAAGAAGAAGCAGCGAAGCTTGTGAATCCGGAAGAGCTGAAGCAAGAAGCGATTGATGCCGTCGAGCAACACGGCATCGTGTTTATCGATGAGATCGACAAAATCTGTAAGCGCGGTGGCAACAGCTCCGGCCCGGATGTTTCTCGTGAAGGCGTTCAACGTGACTTGTTGCCGCTGGTAGAAGGCTGCACTGTTTCTACCAAACACGGCATGGTCAAAACTGACCACATTCTTTTTATCGCTTCTGGCGCATTCCAGGTGGCAAGTCCATCCGATCTGATCCCTGAATTGCAGGGCCGTCTGCCTATTCGTGTCGAATTGCAGGCGCTGACCGTTGAAGACTTCCAACGCATTCTGACTGAACCTAATGCGTCTATCACCGTGCAGTACAAAGCGCTGATGGGCACTGAAGGTGTGAATATCGACTTTACCGAAGACGGTATTCGTCGCATCGCTGAGGCCGCCTGGCAGGTGAACGAGTCCACCGAAAACATCGGTGCACGTCGCCTGCATACCGTGCTGGAACGCCTGGTAGAAGACATCTCTTATGACGCGAGCGACCTTAGCGGCCAATCCATTCTGATTGACGGTGAATATGTCAGTAAACATCTGGATGAGTTAGTTGCAGATGAAGACTTGAGCCGTTTTATCCTATAATCGCGCTCAACGTATTTTCTTCATCTCAAATGGAGGGCTTATGCCCTCCATTTTTTATATCTAACAGAGAGAACTATGAGCGAAACGCACTCTGTAAGCACTACTCAGGCCTGGCTTGAAAGCTTGCGCCCACGCACGTTACCACTGGCTTTTGCCTCTATTGTTTGTGGCTCAGCGTTGGCTTTCTGGCAAGGCGTGTTTGACCCTGCTATCGCATTATTGGCGCTATTGACCGCCGGGTTATTGCAAATCCTCTCAAATCTGGCGAATGACTATGGTGATGCGGTAAAAGGCAGCGATAAAGAAGACCGGATTGGGCCGTTGCGCGGAATGCAAAAAGGCGTCATTACCCAGGCACAAATGAAAAAAGCGCTGATTATCACCGTGGTATTAATATGCCTTTCAGGTCTTGCGCTCGTTGCCGTCGCCTGCCGTACGCTGGCAGATTTCCTTGGTTTCCTGGCGCTGGGTTTGCTGGCAATTATCGCGGCAATTACCTACACCGTTGGCACTCGCCCATATGGTTACATGGGGCTTGGTGATATTTCGGTGCTGGTCTTTTTTGGCTGGTTGAGCGTTGCAGGCACCTGGTATCTGCAAGCGCACTCGCTCGCCGCATTAGTTTTTTTACCCGCCACTGCCTGCGGATTACTCGCAACCGCCGTGCTCAATATAAATAACTTGCGTGATATCGACAGCGACCGGGAAAACGGTAAAAACACGCTGGCGGTGCGTCTGGGGCCAGTATTGGCTCGTCGCTATCATGCTTGCCTGCTGATGGGTGCTCTGGCGTGTCTTGCCGTGTTTAATCTGGTCTGGCTACAAAGTCTTTGGGGCTGGCTATTTGTGCTGGCTGCACCATTGCTGATTAAGCAAACGCGTTTTGTGTTGCGCGAAAGAGAACCCGTCGCCATGCGCCCTATGCTTGAACGCACTGTAAAAGCCGCATTGCTTACTAACTTGTTGTTTGCGGTAGGAGTTGTGCTCAGTACGGTGTCGCTTTAGCTGACAAATATCAATTAACAATTGATGATTTTGCCAACAGTTAACATTAAGCGATATACTGACAACTCGTGCGGCAACAGAATCTTAATCCTATGAAATATGATACTTCCGAGCTTTGCGACATCTACCAGGAAGATGTCAACGTCGTTGAACCGCTGTTTTCCAATTTCGGTGGGCGGTCGTCCTTTGGCGGGCAAATCATCACGGTGAAATGTTTCGAGGACAACGGATTGTTGTATGATCTGCTCGAACAAAATGGCCGTGGCCGGGTGCTGGTCATTGATGGCGGCGGCTCTGTTCGTCGCGCTTTGATTGACGCAGAACTTGCCCGTCTGGCCACTCAAAACGAGTGGGAAGGCATTGTGGTATACGGTGCAGTACGCCAGGTTGATGACCTGGAAGAACTGGATATTGGTATTCAGGCAATTGCCGCTATTCCAGTTGGTTCCACAGGTGTGGGCGTGGGCGAAAGTGATGTGCGCGTTAACTTCGGTGGCGTGACTTTCTTCTCCGGCGACCATTTATACGCGGATAACACCGGCATCATCCTTTCTGAAGATCCCCTCGATATCGAATAACAAAACGGGCGCCCTGGGGCGCCCGTTTATTTTCTAAAGAAAACATATACCAAAATAATTCGCTTTGCAGTCAGGCGGCAAGGGAGTCGATCCCCAAGAGCTTACTTTACAGTACAGCCAACGCCCCTGCAGCTTGAAGTATCGCGGGTATTAGACTTCTTCCATCTTGCCTAACAAGGCGTGCAGACGATCCTGCCAAACGTGTTGTTGTTCTTTCAGAGAATTGTTTTCGCGCACCAGTTCTTCATGGTTGCTCTGCGAATGCTGAACTTGTTGAGACAGGTTGTTGTTAGTCTCTTTCAGTTCTTCAATTTCCATCTGCAGCAGGGTAATGGTATCAATCGCCTGCTGTACTTTTGCTTCCAGTTTCTCAAACACTTCAAATGACATTTCGAACCTCTCCTGAATTGCAAGGCGTTGATGGATGTCTAAATCCCCGTCCCGGATATTCCCCGAAGACACCTTATGAATATATGCGCACTATGCAGCGTGTCTCGATTGTAAGTAGCGTGAGTAGCCGTGTCCAGCGAGTTCAAGCGCTCTTTGCGTAACATGACGTTTTTCGGCTTATGCCGAATGACATAACGATCCAAATTTATTAGTTGTTAACTCATTGATGACTTTCCTGAGCGTTTTCGCAGCTTCCAGTGGGTGATAATGCGCACATTTTGGCGCGAAACCGCTCATTTTTATGACGAACAACACAAATTTAAAGCTCGATATTTCTCGTTTATGTTCGTTAACGATAAATTAACACTATGCCTACATGGCACCTGCGCGGCAGGGAATGCCCGAACAAACAATAATCATTAATTTTGCCTTCAGGACCCTATTATGAGTCAGACAGCTCCATCAACCTTGAAAGGTCAGTGCATCGCCGAGTTCATGGGTACCGCGTTGTTGATTTTCTTCGGTGTAGGATGTGTCGCAGCCTTAAAAGTGGCTGGCGCCAGCTTCGGCCAATGGGAAATTAGTATCATCTGGGGCTTGGGGGTGGCGATGGCTATCTACCTGACCGCAGGGGTTTCCGGCGCGCATCTCAATCCAGCTGTAACCATCGCATTATGCCTGTTCGCGTGTTTCGATAAACGCAAAGTCGTACCGTTTATTGTGTCACAAGTTGCAGGTGCGTTCTGCGCCGCAGCTTTGGTCTACGGCCTGTATTACAATTTATTCCTCGATTACGAGCAGACGCACCACATGGTGCGCGGCAGCGTAGAAAGCCTGGATTTGGCGGGTATTTTCTCAACCTACCCTAATCCACACATCAACCTGGTCCAGGCGTTTGCCGTAGAGATGGTGATCACCGCCATTTTGATGGGTGTTATCCTGGCGCTGACAGATGATGGCAACGGTATCCCTCGCGGGCCGTTAGCACCACTTTTGATTGGTTTGCTGATTGCCGTTATTGGCGCATCAATGGGGCCATTGACCGGATTTGCGATGAACCCTGCGCGTGATTTTGGCCCGAAACTTTTCGCCTGGTTAGCTGGATGGGGCGACATTGCCTTTACCGGTGGCCGCGATATCCCGTACTTCCTGGTGCCGGTATTCGGCCCAATTGTAGGTGCAGCATTAGGTGCGTTTGGTTACCGTAAGCTGATTGGACGCCATTTACCTTGCGATGTTTGTGTTGAAGATGAAGAAAAATCCAACACCTCCACGCAACAAAATGCTTCTTTGTAAGACTGACTTCAGGACAACATTATGACTCACGAAAAAAAATACATCGTCGCACTCGATCAAGGTACCACCAGCTCCCGCGCCGTCGTCCTGGATCACGATGCCAATGTCGTTAGCGTTTCACAGCGCGAGTTTCAGCAAATCTACCCAAAAGCTGGATGGGTAGAACATGACCCAATGGAGATTTGGGCAACACAAAGCTCAACGCTCGTCGAAGTGCTGGCAAAAGCCGACATCAACTCAGATCAAATTGCCGCTATTGGCATCACCAACCAACGCGAAACAGCGATTGTCTGGGATAAAGAAACCGGTAAGCCTATTTATAACGCTATCGTCTGGCAGTGCCGCCGTACCGCAGAGATCTGCGAGCAACTCAAACGCGATGGCATGGAAGAGTACATCAAATCAGCGACCGGTCTGGTGGTTGACCCCTACTTCTCCGGCACCAAAGTTAAATGGATCCTTGACCATGTAGATGGTTCACGTGAGCGCGCTCGTCGCGGCGAATTACTGTTTGGTACTGTTGATACCTGG
This sequence comes from Buttiauxella sp., assembly GCA_036502985.1. Taxonomy (GTDB): domain Bacteria; phylum Pseudomonadota; class Gammaproteobacteria; order Enterobacterales; family Enterobacteriaceae; genus Buttiauxella. The sequence goes on along the minus strand of DASXXQ010000240.1, from coordinate 12,653 downwards.
CTTATCTGGAAAATGACTCAGGGACGCGTACACGTCACCGACTACACCAACGCCTCACGTACCATGCTGTTTAATATTCACGATCTGACCTGGGATGATCGCATGCTGGAAGCATTAGATATTCCACGCGCGATGCTTCCAGAAGTACGTAAATCCTCAGAAGTTTACGGCCAGACTAACATCGGTGGTAAAGGTGGTACGCGTATTCCTATCGCCGGGATCGCAGGTGACCAGCAAGCGGCGCTGTTTGGCCAGTTGTGTGTCAAAGAAGGGATGGCGAAAAATACCTACGGTACGGGTTGCTTTATGCTGATGAACACCGGTACGCAGGCCGTTCGCTCCACGCACGGTTTACTGACAACTATCGCCTGCGGGCCACGCGGTGAAGTGAATTATGCACTGGAAGGTGCGGTGTTCATGGGCGGGGCCTCTATCCAGTGGCTGCGCGATGAGATGAAACTTATCAGCGATGCAACGGACTCTGAGTACTTTGCAACTAAAGTAAAAGATACCAATGGCGTGTATGTCGTTCCGGCCTTCACTGGCCTTGGTGCGCCTTACTGGGACCCGTATGCTCGTGGCGCAATCTTCGGCCTGACTCGCGGTGTGAACGCAAACCACATAATCCGTGCCACGCTCGAATCCATCGCTTACCAAACACGTGATGTTCTGGAAGCGATGCAGGCAGATGCCGATATTCGTTTGCACGCCCTGCGTGTAGATGGGGGTGCGGTCGCGAATAACTTCCTCATGCAATTCCAGTCTGACATTTTAGGAACGCGTGTAGAGCGTCCTGAAGTGCGCGAAGTCACGGCGTTGGGTGCGGCTTATCTTGCTGGCCTGGCCGTAGGCTTCTGGCAGAATCTGGATGAGGTTAGCGAGAAAGCGGTTATCGAAAAAGAGTTCCGTCCGGGTATCGAAACGACCGAACGTAATTACCGTTACGCTGGCTGGAAAAAGGCCGTTAAACGTGCCCTGGCCTGGGAAGATCACGAAGAAAGTTAATTATCGATATTGCCTCCTTACCTTCTCCCTCTCCTGGGGGAGAAGGTTGAGGCGAGTATATCCTGTCTCCATACCAACATTACGGTTTCCCTGACGATCCCCCGCCTGTGCTAAACTCCGTCGCAATTGGGCTTGCTAAATGAGTGTGCAATGAGACGAGAACTTGCTATTGAATTTTCCCGCGTAACCGAAGCAGCAGCGCTGGCTGGTTATAAATGGTTGGGCCGTGGCGATAAAAATATTGCCGATGGAGCAGCCGTCCACGCCATGCGTATTATGCTTAATCAGGTCAACATTGATGGCCAGATTGTGATTGGCGAAGGGGAAATAGACGAAGCACCGATGCTCTATATTGGAGAAAAAGTCGGTACCGGCCAGGGTGATGCAGTCGATATCGCCGTGGACCCGATTGAGGGCACCCGCATGACCGCAATGGGCCAGGCGAACGCGCTGGCGGTGCTGGCCGTAGGGGACAAAGGCAGCTTCCTGAATGCACCAGACATGTACATGGAAAAGCTGATTGTCGGCCCTGGCGCTAAAGGTATTATTGACCTCAATCTGCCGCTTGCTGAAAACCTCTATAACATCGCCGTTGCGCTCAATAAGCCACTCAGTGAACTCACCGTCACTATTCTTGCGAAACCACGCCATGATGCGACGATTGCCGAATTGCAAAAGCTTGGCGTGCGCGTTTTCGCTATTCCTGATGGTGATGTCGCAGCGTCGATTTTGACCTGCATGCCAGATAGCGAAGTTGATGTGATGTACGGTATCGGCGGCGCACCTGAAGGCGTAATTTCCGCAGCCGTGATCCGCGCGTTAGATGGCGACATGCACGGCCGTTTATTGGCGCGTCACCATGTAAAAGGCGATAGCGAAGAGAACCGTCTTATCGGCGAGCAAGAACTGGCTCGCTGCAAAGCAATGGGCATTGAAGCAGGCCTGGTGTTGAAACTCGACGACATGGCGCGTAACGACAACGTTATTTTCTCCGCGACCGGTATTACCAAAGGTGATCTGCTGGATGGAATTACCCGCAAAGGGAATATGGCGACCACAGAAACGCTGCTGATTCGAGGCAAATCCCGCACCATTCGCCGCATCAAATCTATTCACTATCTGGACCGCAAAGACCCGGACGTACAGACTCATATTCTGTAAGCCTGCCGTTTGTCTGATTGAGCTTTCCAGCCCTTAGCGGCTGGAAATCTTTCACCTTTCTGGTGAAGATAGGGCAATAACAACAAAGGAGGACATCATGGCGGAATGGATCAAAGGTAAAGTTGTTCAGATTGAAAACTGGACTGATGCTCTTTTTAGTCTCACGGTTCATGCGCCTGTCGCTCCTTTCACCGCAGGGCAATTTACTAAACTTGGGATGGAAATTGATGGTGAACGCGTACAGCGCGCTTATTCCTACGTCAACGCCCCGAGCGATCCCAATCTTGAGTTTTATCTCGTTACCGTACCAGAAGGTAAACTCAGCCCACGTCTGCATGCCCTACAACCGGGTGATGAAATTATGCTGGTTAGCGAAGCGGCGGGTTTCTTTGTGCTGGACGAAATACCCGATTGTCAGACACTTTGGATGCTAGCGACGGGCACTGCTATCGGTCCGTATCTGTCGATTTTGCAGGAAGGGAAAGGTCTTGAACGCTTTGAGAATATCGTTTTGCTGCATGCCGTGCGCTATGCACAAGACCTGAGCTATTTGCCGTTGATGCAGCAGCTCCAGCAGCAATTTAAAGGGAAGTTACGCATTCAGACAGTTATTAGCCGGGAATCACTGCCAGGTTCATTAACCGGGCGTGTGCCGGCACTTATTGAAAGCGGTGAGCTTGAGGCAGCAGTAGGTCTTCCGATGAACGTTGAGACCAGCCACGTGATGTTATGCGGTAACCCGCAAATGGTACGTGATACGCAACAGTTGTTGAAAGATACCCGGCAGATGACCAAACACTTGCGCCGCCGACCGGGCCATATGACCGCAGAACACTACTGGTAGCGTTAGCGGTACTTCACTTCGCTGGTATCTTTGCCAAAACGATTCTCACCCTGGGTACCGACAAACGCGCCCAGGTCCATGATGACCATCACCAGAATCAATGTTGGGATAAAACGCCCAAGCCCCCACTGTGCTAACGTACCGAATGTTTCCCAGTTACCCGCGAGCAACAGCCAGGCCGGAATAAATAGCAGCGCCCACCAGCCTTTTTTATTACGATCGTGCAGGCGTTTCACAATCACCGCGGCAGTCGGAATCAAAGAGCCCGATAAAAAGAAGCCAGCGGTGGAATAAGGCATAATTTCCGCACCAGCCAGGGTGAAGAGAATAATCAGCGCGATCAACCAAACGCCAATCCAAATCCAGAAATCACGGCGTCCGATACGGCCGTTAAAAGAGAACAGCCATTGCTGTATGGTCATGGTAAGGTCCATTTAATGTTTAGCGCCGTAGTGTACCCTGGCTTTGCTGGGTTTTGACAAGCCAACGGAATGCCGATTTAATCGAAAGGCAGAATTCACAGGAGAATGTGTTAATGAGATATCTGTTTGCAGCTCTGGCTTTACTGATACTACCCGCCGCGGTGGTTTGGGCCGATCCGCCTTCAGATTCCACCCCCACATTACAAGTCGCTCCGTATTTACTGGCGGGCGCTCCCACGTTTGATATGAACATTACGCAATTTCGGGAAAAATTCACTGCTGAAAACCCGTCTTTGCCGATCAATGAATTCCATGCCATCGAGTCTAATGCTGATGAGGTGAACTTGATGCGCGCAGCCAGCAAAATCAACGAAAACCTCTATACATCAAGCGCATTAGAGCGTGGCACGCTGAAAATTAAATCTATCCAGATAACGTGGTTACCGATTCAAGGGCCTGAGCAAAAAGCGGCCCGGGCAAAAGCAAGTGAGTATATGGCAGCGCTGATTCGCACTTTTACGCCATCGCTTTCAAAGCCGCAAAGTGTGGCAAAACTCACTAAGTTACTCAGCAATGGTAAGAACAAACGTTATTACGCCCAAAACGATGGCGCGATTCGCTATGTTGTCGCTGATAACGGAGAAAAAGGGCTCACTTTCGCTGTTGAACCGATTAAGCTGACGCTATCTGAAACACTTAACAACGGCGAATAAATGACAAAAAGCAAAGCCTTTAGCCTGTTGAGTCTCTATACTGTTTCACAGACCATGCTGCCCTGAACGGCAGCGATTCTTTTATTAGTTTGACCTTGTGGAGAATTAAGATGCGACATCCTTTGGTGATGGGTAACTGGAAACTGAACGGCAGCAAGCACATGGTACACGAGCTGATTGCAGGCCTGCGCAAAGAGCTGGCAGGTGTTGACGGCTGTGGCGTTGCTATTGCTCCTCCGACTATGTACCTGGACCTGGCTAAACACGCAGCTTCCGGTAGCCACATCATTCTTGGTGCTCAGAACGTTGACCTTAACTTGTCTGGCGCATTCACTGGTGAAGTTTCCGCAGAAATGCTGAAAGACGTTGGTGCTAAATACATCATCATCGGTCACTCAGAGCGCCGTACTTACCACGCAGAGTCTGACGAACTGATCGCTAAAAAATTCGCAATTCTGAAAGAAGTTGGCCTGATCCCTGTCCTGTGCATCGGTGAAACCGAAGCAGAAAACGAAGCGGGCAAAACTGAAGAAGTGTGCGCACGTCAGATTGACGCAGTCCTCAAAACTCAGGGCGCGGCAGCTTTCGAAGGCGTTGTTATCGCTTACGAACCAGTATGGGCAATCGGTACTGGCAAATCAGCAACACCTGCTCAGGCTCAAGCTGTTCACAAATTCATCCGTGACCACATTGCTAAAGCTGATGCGAAAGTGGCTGAGCAAGTTATCATCCAGTACGGCGGTTCCGTAAACGCAGCAAACGCTGCAGAGCTGTTCACTCAGCCGGATATCGACGGTGCATTGGTTGGCGGCGCTTCCCTGAAAGCAGACGCATTCGCAGTAATCGTTAAAGCTGCAGCTGAAGCGAAAAAAGCGTAAGTCATCACTTGATTGATGAAAGGCTCTGCGTCAGGCAGAGCCTTTTTTATTTCAGTAATCCGCAATCGTGATCCTGCAACTGCTCGGCAGAAGCCAGATTCAACCGCAATAAATTGCGTTCCGTTGCCAACGCGATCCACTCTCCGTCAGCTAACTTTGCCATCGCCAGACTATAGCGCCCCATATGTTCGCCAGCCTGCGGAACTTGCCTTGCCAGCATAATAAATGGGCTGTGTTGCGAAAACTCCGCCTCGCTAACCTTCCTTGCGATGTATTTGTTTCCGGCAAGCGATACCGGGAAATCTTGCCACTTTTCATTCAAGGCGTTTCCATATTGATTCAACTGCCCGCGTATATCTTTGCGCAAGCAAGAAATATGAATATGCAGCTGATTCTGGGTGCGCCCGGTGGTGGAGTTAATTGTTAGCGAAATAACATCGTCGGGAACCTGAGAACCATGGCGCAAGCTCATGAAATTGCGCTGTTGCCAGGCGAGCCAGAAGAAATTAGCTGTTTTCACCTGCAATAATTCCGGGCTTTCCATACCTTTCATTTTGGCCGTGGGTAATAGCAGGTATTGAAGCGGACCATGGATATCCTTCAGCAACACGAATCCCGACTGCAAATCCACTTTGGCGCAAGGTTCAGGCTTCTGGTTATCACGTTGATGGGGAACACATTGCTGGCTGACAATACGCCACAGGGCATCTGGATGATGCAGATATTGCCGAAGACTAAACCAGCCGATCGCGGTAATGAGCAACAGGGAAATAAAGATGAGTATCGTGCGTCGACACCGCAGCATTGGAACCTCAGGAACAATAAGAGGGTTGCTCAGCGTATAGTAAACTCCGGAACCTCAAAAGCAAAACGGCCCCTTTCAGGGCCGTTATTTCATCTAACGCTGACTAATTTGATCGAAGGTTCCGCCATTCGAGAAATGCTCTTTCTGCGCTTTTGTCCAGCCGCCAAACTCTTCATCAATGGTGAACAGTTTCAGTTTCGGGAAGGCATTATCATACTTCTTCGCCACTTCCGGATTGCGAGGGCGATAGTAGTTTTTTGCCGCAATTTCCTGGCCTTCCGGCGAGTAGAGGTATTTCAGGTAAGCTTCCGCTACTGCCTGAGTGCCTTTCTTCTCGACCACTTTATCGACGACTGAAACAGTCGGCTCAGCCAGAATAGATTCGCTCGGCGTGACAATTTCAAACTTATCTTTACCCAGCTCATTGGTCGCCAGCAGCGCTTCGTTTTCCCATGCAATCAGCACATCACCAATTCCACGCTCAACGAATGTATTGGTTGAGCCACGTGCGCCTGAGTCCAGTACTTCAACATTTTTATACAGTGCTTTCACGAAATCCTGCGCTTTGGCCTGGTCGTTATTGTTGTGATGCAGAGCGTAGCCCCAGGCTGCCAGATAGTTCCAGCGCGCGCCGCCAGAGCTTTTTGGATTCGGTGTGATAACAGAAACGCCCGGTTTAATCAGATCGTTCCAGTCATGGATTTGTTTTGGATTGCCTTTACGCACCAGGAACACAATGGTTGAGGTATAAGGCGCTGAATTATCCGGCAGGCGCTTGATCCAGTTTTTATCGATACGGCCACGCTCAGCAATAGCATCCACATCGTATGCCAATGCCAGTGTCACCACATCGGCCTCGATACCGTTGATAACTGATGTAGCTTGCTTACCAGAGCCACCATGAGACTGGCGAACCACAACGTTATCGCCCGTTTGTTGTTTCCAGTGAGCACTGAACGCCTTGTTATACTCGTCATAAAGTTCGCGAGTGGGATCGTAAGAGACGTTAAGTAACTGAATATCTTTCGCCAGTACGCTGGTTGATGCCAACAGTAATGTAAGTCCAACTCCCCACTTATTCATCGTTCGCTCTCTTTAATCGGATTTGATAAAAGCAGCGTGCCAGAAAGCTAACCATTCATTAAAGAATAAAAAAAGATTGGCTATAACAATTGAGCATATAACAGGCAACAAAAAGCCGGGTTTCCCCGGCTTCCATTTTCACTGTTCTTGAATTAGTACAGTTTTTTAGCGCAATCCAGCCAGTCACCTTTGAACGGACGCTTCATGCTTTCGATAGCGTCGATAATGTCGTGGTGAACAAGCTTCTCATTCTGAATACCGACACAACGACCACCGTGGCCTTGCAGCAGCAGTTCGATGGAGTAAGCGCCCATGCGAGAAGCCAGAATGCGATCGTAAGCAACCGGTGAACCACCACGCTGAATATGACCCAGTACAGTGGCACGGGTTTCGCGCTTGGTTTCTTTCTCGATATATTGAGCCAGTTCATCGATGTCACAGATATGCTCAGTAATCGCCACGATAGCGTGCTTTTTACCTTTCGCGATACCCGCTTTGATTTCTTCAACCAGGTCTTCGCGATTGAACTCAACTTCTGGCAAGACCACAAACTCGCAGCCACCGGCAATGGACGCAGCTAAAGTCAGATCGCCACAGTAACGGCCCATCACTTCCACGATAGAAATACGTTGGTGGGAAGAAGAGGTGTCACGCAGACGGTCAATTGCTTCCACGACTGTTTCCAGAGCGGTGAAGAAACCGATAGTGTAATCGGTGCCCTTGATGTCGTTATCAATGGTGCCCGGCAGGCCAATACATGGGAAACCCATTTCGGTCAGGCGCACAGCGCCCATATAGGAACCATCACCGCCGATAACAACCAGTGCATCAACACCGCGTTTTTTCAAATTCTCGATAGCCACTTCACGGATTTTTTCATCGCGAAACTCCGGGAAACGAGCGGAGCCCAGGAAGGTGCCACCGCGGTTGATCATATCGGAGACGCTGTAGCGGTCCAGATTAACCATGCGGTCTTCATACAATCCCAGATAGCCATCATAAACACCCATGACTTCCAGACCTTCCGACAATGCTGCACGGACTACACCACGAATTGCGGCGTTCATGCCCGGCGCATCGCCACCACTCGTCAACACACCAATTTTTTTGATCATGACTACCTCTGAACTTTTGAATGCAAATTAATCCTGTTGCCGGAAACGGCCTGCGGCATGCCGAGGCGTCGACTCTGCTACAAATAGTATAGCAACCGCTTCCTGCTGAATTGATTCAGGTCAGGCCATAAGTCGGTATTTTATCCATAAAACACCGATGCGGCCTGGCTGTACAACGAAAAACTAAAGCTCAAAATGACCTTGCTGCTGCGTTGGAACAACCGAGCACGGATCCTGGTGAATAATCACATCTGACCCAGGAAAACGTCGCAATATGGCTTGTTCCACTTGTTCGGCAATAACGTGTGCCTGAACCAGCGGCAAATTGTCTTCCATTTCGATATGGACTTGAATAAAGCGGGTCGGCCCTGACTGCCGCGTTCGTAGATCATGCGCGCCCTTCACTCCGGGCCATGCATTGATGATATCAATAATTGCCTGACGTTCATCATCCGGTAATGCACGATCTAACAGAGATTGCACAGCTTCATGCCCCATGCGAATCGCGTTATATAAAATATAGACGCCAATCCCTAACGCAAACACCGAATCAGCACGATGCCAGCCGTACCAGGACAACGCTAACGCAACAAGAATTGCTCCGTTCATCATAACATCAGACTGATAATGAAGCATATCTGCCCGGACTGCCTGACTCTGCGTTTTTCTGACAACCCAACGTTGGAACGTCACAAGTATAAGCGTGCTGAATAATGCAATGACTGTGACCACTACGCCGACTAAAGGCTGTTTCATCTGTGATGGTTCAGCTAAATGCTGAATCCCTGTCAAAAACAGGAACAGTGCTGAGCCGGAAATAAACATACTTTGCGCCAGCGCGGCGAGTGATTCCGCTTTACCATGACCAAATGTATGTTCTTCATCCGCTGGTTGCAGCGAGTAGCGCACGACCAGAAGGTTAGTCAGCGATGCGGCAATGTCCACTAGCGAATCCACTAATGCCGCCAGAATACTGACCGAACCGGTATACCACCAGGCGAAAATCTTGATCAAAAGTAACAGCGATGCCATTACCGTCGCGGCAATGGCTGCGCGGCTGACCAGTTTCCCATATTGTTGATTCATAGGGGCTCCAGCAAATGATTGCTGGCTAGTATAGCGGATTCATCTGAACCTTCAGGCAAAAAAAACCCGCCTTGGTAGGCGGGGAAGACAGGGATGGTGTCTATGGCAAGGAAAACAGGGTTTGTTACTGGTTACTACGCTTACTGCTACTACTCAATGCCTGCAACGAAGACATCTGTTGCAGATCCGCCAGTTCACGAAATTGATTCATGCGCTGTTGGTGTTTGTCGTTCAAAACGGCCTGCTGCTCAGGACTTAACAAGTGGTACATTTGATTGCGAACTTTCGCCATTTCAACCTGGCGAGCCACTTGTTCTTGTGCCATTTTTTCAGCCTGGGCACGCACTGCCGTTTCGTCAAAATTATGTGCGGTGACCAGATTATGCATGGTCTCCATTTCGCTTACATTCACGGGTGGGCTATCATGCCGTGCCCGTTGCATTAGATCGCGCATTTGTTGGCGCTGTTGTTCGGTTAGGTTTATCCCTTCGAACATATGGCTCTGAAGGTTGTTAGGCTTCACGGAACCTTCACCGCTCTGGTACCAGTTATCGCTGGCCGGTAACTCTTTGGCCTGGCTTGTCAGCGTAATCAGAGTCAATGTTGAAGCCATGACGGCAGCGGTAACATTGCGCATCACTTGCTCCTGAAATCATCTGTGCTGCGAGTCAACGAGAGCCAGTCTACGATTCCCGCTGCAAACTAGCGTCAGGGGGTGTAAAACAACGTAAAGTCATAGATTAGCGCGCCTTGATGACGTAATTTCTGCCTCGGAGGTAATTTAACAATGAATAAAATTCTGCTAGTTGATGATGACCGAGAGCTTACTTCCCTGTTAAAGGAACTGCTCGACATGGAAGGTTTTAACGTAATTGTTGCCCACGATGGCGAACAAGCGTTGGAGCTGCTTGATGACACCATTGACCTTTTATTGCTCGACGTGATGATGCCAAAGAAAAATGGCATTGATACGTTAAAAGAGTTACGCCAGTCGCACCAGACACCTGTCATTATGCTAACAGCCCGAGGAAGTGAGCTAGATCGCGTTCTCGGCCTTGAACTGGGTGCAGATGACTATCTGCCTAAACCATTCAACGATCGTGAGCTGGTGGCCCGTATACGCGCTATTTTGCGTCGTTCACATTGGAGTGAGCAGCAGCAAAACAGTGACAATGGCTCGCCGACTGTCGAAGTTGACGGTTTAAGCCTTAATCCTGGTCGCCAGGAAGCCAGCTTCGATGGCCAGGCACTGGATTTGACCGGCACTGAATTCACTCTGCTCTACTTGCTAGCACAGCATTTGGGCCAGGTGGTTTCACGTGAACATCTAAGCCAGGAAGTATTGGGTAAACGTCTGACACCTTTTGACCGCGCAATCGACATGCATATTTCCAATTTGCGTCGTAAGTTGCCGGATCGCAAAGATGGTCATCCGTGGTTCAAAACATTACGTGGCCGCGGCTACCTGATGGTGTCTGCTTCATGATTAGTAGCCTTACCGCGCGTATTTTTGCCATCTTCTGGTTGACGCTGGCTTTAGTGCTGATGCTAGTGCTGATGCTGCCTAAACTGGATTCGCGTCAAATGACCGAGCTGATGGAGAATGAGCAACGTCAAGGCATCATGATTGAACAGCATGTCGAAGCGGAACTTGAAAACGATCCACCGAACGACTTGATGTGGTGGCGTCGTTTGTTCCGGGCCATTGATAAATGGGCTCCACCGGGGCAGCGTTTATTACTCGTTACCAGCGAAGGGCGAGTGATTGGCGCCCAGAGCAATGAAATGCAGATCATTCGTAACTTTATCGGGCAGTCTGATAACGCCGATCATCCGCAAAAGAAAAAATACGGTCGCGTAGAATTGGTAGGGCCATTCTCGGTACGGGATGGTGAAGATAACTACCAGCTTTACTTGATTCGCCCTGCAAGCAACTCCCAATCTGATTTTATTAACCTGCTGTTTGATAGACCTTTACTGTTACTCATCGTCACAATGCTGGTCAGTTCGCCACTGCTGTTATGGCTCGCGTGGAGTCTGGCAAAACCGGCTCGTAAACTGAAAAATGCCGCTGATGAAGTGGCTCAGGGAAATTTGCGCCAACATCCTGAACTGGAATCCGGCCCGCAAGAATTTCTGGCGGCTGGTGCCAGTTTTAACCAAATGATTACCGCACTGGAAAGGATGATGACCACTCAGCAAAGGCTGCTGTCTGACATCTCCCATGAATTGCGTACCCCATTGACCCGTTTGCAATTAGGCACAGCGTTGTTGCGCCGGAAAGCGGGTGAAAGCAAAGAGCTTGAGCGCATCGAAACGGAAGCCCAGCGTCTGGATGGCATGATCAATGACCTGTTGGTGATGTCCCGCAATCAGCAAAAAAATGCACTGGCGAGTGAAACCATGAAAGCCAATCAAATCTGGTCTGAAGTGCTGGATAACGCAGCCTTTGAAGCAGAGCAGATGGGTAAATCTCTGGAAGTGACTTATCCACCAGGCCCATGGTTGATGTACGGCAATCCCAATTCGCTGGAAAGTGCATTGGAAAATATTGTCCGTAACGCATTACGCTATTCGCACACAAAAATCGCCGTTAACTTCTCCGTTGATAATCAAGGCATTACTATCACCGTTGATGATGATGGCCCAGGCGTTAGCCCATCCGATCGCGAACAAATCTTCCGTCCTTTCTACCGTACAGACGAAGCGCGCGATCGTGAATCTGGCGGTACTGGTCTGGGATTAGCGATTGTTGAAACTGCCGTTCAGCAACATCGTGGTTGGGTGAAAGCCGAAGACAGCCCTTTAGGTGGATTGCGCCTGGTACTTTGGTTACCGCTCTACCATCGTTAATTTCTTATCGTAAACAACAGGCCCTTCGGGGCCTGTTTTCCTTCTGGTGATAAATTGATATTCTGCGCGCCTTGGCTTATGGGGGCAGTATGCTAAATATCGTTTTGTTTGAACCTGAAATCCCACCGAACACCGGGAACATTATTCGTCTTTGCGCCAATACCGGCTTCCGGTTGCATATCATTGAGCCAACGGGTTTTGGTTGGGATGACAAGCGTCTACGCCGCGCAGGACTGGATTATCACGAGTTCGCTGCGGTTAACCGCCATAAAGACTATAACGCCTTTCTGGAAGCAGAAAATCCGCAACGTCTGTTCGCATTAACGACCAAAGGCACCCCAGCCCACAGTGCAGTGAGTTACCAGGATGGGGACTATTTGGTGTTTGGTCCGGAAACGCGTGGCCTGCCTGCAACTATTCTTGATGCATTACCCGCTGGGCAAAAAATCCGTATCCCAATGATGCCGGACAGTCGCAGCATGAATTTGTCGAACGCGGTATCTGTGGTGGTGTATGAAGCGTGGCGCCAGCTTGGTTACCCCGGCGCTATTCTGAGAAGCTAGATTCCGTCGCCGTACTCGAAACCATTGTTCGCACCGTTAAAGTGCTGATCCATATCGATGGCAGGCTTATCACTCTCAGGCTTGCCAACGATTCGCGCAGGAACACCCGCAGCGGTGGTATGCGG